>NZ_JANTYT010000011.1:0-166671 GCF_024808825.1 Rhizobium sp. BK661
TCGTAGCGGCGGCGTGTCATCATAGCTCCTAATTCGGAAGCCTTGAATCACGCCGAACGCAATACGCCAAGAGAATTTATGAGTTTACGGCCTAGGGGACTGGATTTCCTTGGGGGACGGTGTTCAGGGGCGCGTGGTCGAAACGAACTGGCGGGCAACTCATCTCCTCAGCAACTCAAACGATCTCATCATCGTCCCCAACAGCGCACTGGCGAAGGCGCGCTTGACCAATTTGACGGGCTCAGACGAGGTTCACGGTGCGACGGTGACCGTGCGAGTTGTTCCGACACGACGGCCTTCGCTGATCGAGGACGCGATGCGTTCCGTCCTGCTTAGCGCGAATTCGATCTTGAAGTCGCCGCCACCTTCGGTCGCCATTGTTGGACTGGATTCATCCGCAATGGAGGTCGAGCTTTCCTTCCGGGTTTCCGGTATGTCGCGGACCGCCGCGGCGAAGAATGAAATCTACGACCTTATCTACCGCCACCTGCGGGCTGCAGGAATCCAACTCGGAGCGCCGCCCGGCAATCGCGCGGATCCGGCTCAAGCACCGAACAACCAGCTCCAGAACCCGGCAACGGCCTGGCGCCTGCTCAATGCAATTCCACTCTTCTCCACCCTAACCGAAGACAAAATGGACAGCCTCGCAGGCAACATGAAGCGCCTGACGTATAATGAAGGAGCGGTCATCGTCGAGCAGGACGCATCGATGTCGTCGCTGATGATCGTCCGCAACGGCGTCGTGGCCGTCGAACGCGAAGTCGAAGGAATAATGGCGGACGAAACGCGGCTGGCGCCGGGAGATTTGTTTGGCGAGCGTGGCGTTCTTTTGGGAGCCGCAGAACCCGCGCGAGTTCGCGCGCTGACATTCGTCGTGGTTTACCAGATTGGCAAGGAAGACTTGGCAAGTGTGATGCGTGATCGGCCGACTCTCGCTGAAGAACTCGGTCTCCTGCTCGCTAAGAGGATCGAGAACGAAAGGCAGTTCATTGAAAGTCACCGGCATCCCGACGAAGGACAGCCGACCTCAATTGCAGAAAGGATCCGCCACCTTTTTGAGGTTCCGCACGCAGAGCACCACTAAAGGCCGGACCGGGGAGGAGGGGCCCGACATCCTGGGCTCCGTCAAGTCTGGACGCGTACTATACCAACTAACCATCCTGGGAGATGAGATTCGGCACGGCGACCCTGACGCACCCGCAAACGCTCGCGCCGATCCCTGTCGTTCGTATAATAGGACTCGGGCTGCTGACGTTGCGGTTACCAGCCTATATTTCACACGGAGAACAACAAAGCATCGCGACATCGTGGAACTCGTCGTGACGAGCCAGACCCCGCGCCCTACACATGACGTGATGCGTGGCCGGCTGCTTGTAACGATAGGTGGGCGCGTTGAGATGCTCCGCTGGCTCGAGGTGCTTCTGCGGCCGTTGGCCACTCAGCAGTTAGGTGCAAGTACGCGCGTCCGGATTGATCTTGGACCATCACTGAGAAGGCTTCCCGTTTTGCCGTGACGCAAACACCGAGGTAACGGCGCAATGAAAAATCATTTCGGGCCGAAACGCACTGCGAATACCGACGCAGGGGCCCGGTCAGCTCGTAGAACTACGGGAATCGCCCTGGCTTGCTTGGCAATTTCAGCCACACAAGCTTTTGCAGCGGGGCGCGAGGCTGTTCAGAGCCTGCGCAAACTGCCACGTCATCGACAGCGTCACCGAAGCTGGACTGACCCGGCCCCGACTACGGAGCCCAGAAATTACTCAATCGTGGTCCCAGCAACCTGCGGAAAACGCTATCTCATCCGCGTCGCGCCGAAGGGCTTTTGTTTCGATGAATCCGGAATGAGCTTTGCAGACCAGGACTATCTGGTCTCCTATGACAATTCTTGCATAAAGTGAGCAAGAGCACCTTGGACAGTCACCGACGGGAAGCTCCTTACTCACCCCCACTTGTGCTGTCAAAAGCAAGGTCCTGCTGCTGTGGAGGCAGGACCTTGCCGTTGGGATGGATGTCGGAGGGAATGTGACATCCAAGCCTTATAACACAATCTGGCATGTCACGGTTCCTCACTCTTGCAGGATTATCTTCATCGGTGGAGCCGCCGTGCTGAGCTCCTTCAGCCTTTTGACCCGCGGCCATGCCTGAGTGCCAGTTCAAATGTCCCGGCAGACAGGATACATCCACTATGGATAATCATGGTGTTTAAGTTCCCCAAATAGACCTTACCATTCACGGCATGCTGCTTTCGAGGCCGAGCTTCCGAGCAGCAGTTGCATGACAATGTTGGGAGGAACCAGGATGGTTTGGAATAGCAGTCGTGGGCCGAGAATTGCCTTCTTCGGGACTGGTGCTCAGGGCGCGTCGATCGGGGCTGACTTTGCTCGCGCCGGGCTTGATGTCACGTTCATAGAGCAGTGGCCCGAGCATGTTGAGGCAATCCGACGCGACGGCATCACGGTTAACCTGCCTTCGCGGACGATCAACGTGCAGGTTCCCGCGTTACATCTTTGCCAAGTAGCGGAAATCAGAGAACCGTTCGACCTAGTCTTTCTCGTCGTCAAAGCCTATGACACGAAGTGGGCGTGTCAGTTGATAAAGTCATGCCTTGCGCCCGACGGCCTCATCGTCGGACTGCAAAACGGCATGACCCACGAGGACATCGCCGATGTCGTGGGTCGAGAGCGAACGGTCGGAGCGGTCATCGAGGTCGCGTCCAATATGTTCATTCCCGGCATCACAAACCGACAAAACGATCATGATACATCGTGGTTCGCTCTTGGCGCGCTAGACCCCAAGAACCGGGACCGGGTTGAGGAAGTCGCGAAGCTGCTTCGAAACTCTGGCCGTGTCGAGGTAATGGACGATATCCACTCGGCGAAATGGATGAAGCTCGTTGTCAATGCAGCGGAGCTCATTCCTTCCGCCATCGTCAATCTACCACTGGCGGACGCTGCGCGGCATCCCGGAATGTTGGAAGTGATGCGCGCCGCGGGGTACGAGGCAATGCAGGCTGCACTAGCCGATGGAGCGCAGATCATACCTATCATCGGCATGTCTGTAGTTACCACCAACCATCCTGAACGTTACGTAGATCAGATTTTCGAGGAGGTGCTCAAGACATTCTCCCAAGCCGATACGCTGACGACCTCGCTGCAGGATTGGCGAAAGGGTCGGCGGGCAGAAGTCCAGGAAGTCAACGGACTGGTAGCGGATATTCTGGAACGCGATGGACGAAAAGCGCCTGTCAACAGGCGCGTCGTCGAGGTGGCCTTGGACATTGAGGCCGGACGGATCGAAGCACGGCCTCATAACGCAGGCCTGTTGATGGAGAGCTATCAGCATTCGTCCGACGGGCTCTGAACGAGTAACCTCAGCCGTCGCGGGGCGCTGCTCCTCCCGCGGCGGCATCGGGGGCTTTTAGCGCGACCGAAGTTCCTGGACGGAGTGCCGTCCCACTCTGAGGCTCATTTCGATTTCCGCCGCCGCCGTTTCAAGTGCCTCGCGCGGCGTCTTGTTGCCGAGCAAGGCGTCATGGATTTCCGTGCCTAGCACCTTCTCGATAGTTGTGTACTGGGGAATTTTGGGGCGCTGCCAAGTATGTAGCAGACTCTTCTTTGCGAGCTGATCCACAAACCGGACGATCGGCGAGCTGGCGGCTGCTTCCGGATCGGCGCTAACCGAGAAGCGCGGCGCGACCGGAAAGCCGTTCTTTACGTGTGCTTTCATCGCCTCCCGTGAAGCCATCCAGGCGATCGCGTCGGCGGCCAATTCCACGCGTTCTTCTGGCAGATTGGTTGGAATGCAGAAAAGAAAGCCGCCGATGGGGGAAGCACGGGTGCCGCCGGGTCCCGAAGGCTGGGGCAGATACTCAACTCGCCGCTTTACCTTGGATTGGACATCGTACTCGAACCGAGCGGCTCGCATCGTCCAGAAGTATCCGAGGCTGGCTCTTCCTTGCAGGAACACGTCGAGCGTCTTGTCCCACGCCATCTCCAATATGGCTGGCGGTGAGATCTCCATTAGCCTTCGCATGTATTCGAGAGCAGCGAAGCCTGCATCCGAAAGGATGGTACATGTTAGTTCATCGGGGTCGAGGCCTTCTAGGGTGTAGCCTGAGCGCGTCTTGCGCAGCGAAATCGCTGGCTGTCCGCATGCACCCAGGAAGAAGAGGAAACTAGAGGCGATGGGCATGCCGCGCGCACCGTCCCAGACTGCCCCATACATACCTTCGTCAGGTGAGTGAAATTTGCGCCCAGCTCTGATCACATCCTCGAACGTCTTTGGAAACGAGATCTCTGCTTCGAGAAAGAGGTCCTTTCGCGCCGCAAGGAATTCGACGGTGCAGTATCCAGGAACGCCATAGTCTCTTCCGTCCCATGTCGCCGACGACCAGATGGAGGGATGGAAATCCAACGGGTTGATGCCCGTCCGCTGAACGTATTGGTCGATTGGACGAATGATACCGCTCTCTGCGAATTCGCCAAGCCACGGCATGTTGATGGCGATTACGTCGTAGTCGGAGAGCTTCTTAGCGGCATTCTCTCTCGCCCGCCGATAGACTTCCGGTAGCGGCAGCAGGTCGAAATTCTTGCGGGACGCAAGGTTACTGCGGAAATCGGCCCACATGTTCCGCATGGCGGAAAAGTAGTTGTCGTCGTTCAGCAGAAATCGGAGTTCGATCTGTGCCTCCGCGCGTCTCTGGACGAGCCGCATGGGCGGGATGATCTGCGATCCGAGCGGTGTGCCGCCGAAGTAGTATTCGTCCTCTTCTTCGCCCGCGCGAAGGCCCAAGGTCTGTGCGAGGAGAGATTTCGTTTTTCGAGCATAGTTCTCAAATGATCGCAAAAGTTGCTCGCTCGGCTGCAGGGCATAACGCTGGCCGGAGGACTTGGAGACCTTTATGATGTGTCCGCTGTCGATGAGACGATTGATCAGCCTCATCGAAGTCGCGTACGGGAGGCCCGACTCTTGGCCCAGCGTGGAAATCGATACTGGCTGGCTGAGGATATGGGATTTGATGAGGAAGGTGACGATCAGCCAGATCGCGTCCTCGTCAGCAGCTTCTATAACCTCCCGGAACGGTCGACGCGTCTTCTCGATGAAGTCAATGACGCGCAGCATCTCGTATTCGTTCACGTCGGCCTCCCAACCGTCGTTGTGGCGGTCAGACTAGCGCGCGGATTGCGTTTTCACCAGCCAGCATGTGTGCCTCCGCTCAAAGGGCTTTCCTTTCGCGGCTCAGGCCAGCAAGACGTTCGTATTGCTCAAAAAGAACGAAAAAGTCCTTTTCCGCGAGTCCGTCTGCGAATGCGGCCTCGTACTGCTGTCGGATCATCGACGCCAGATACATTGGGACATGATCAGACTTCGCTGCTCCCAGGATCAAGTCGAAGTCCTTCATCATTTGAGAGACCGAAAAGGCTGGATCGAAGTTCCGATTTACAAGAAGATCCCGCTTGTAGGCGATTAGCGGCGACGCCACCGCGCTTTCACAAATAACATTCAGCATTGTCTCTACGGACAGGTTGCCTTTTAGCCCAAGCGTCAGGGCTTCGCCGAGTAGGGCCGCGGTTGCCCCCACCAAGGCATTCAGGACGAGTTTCAGGTATCGTGCCTCCTCTCCATTTCCAAGGTAGAACTGCTTTATGGAGAAACTGGCAAGAATGGGCTTCACCTTTCGGTACGCGTCCTCCGGGCCGGAGATCATCACCGAAAGCGTTCCTGATGAAGCGGTCATCGTGCTTCCAGAAACCGGAGCACGGAGGTAGGCAACATCAACGCGCGATAAGGCGTCGGCCACTTCCGCTGACAGCTCCGGCGACACGGTACTCATCTCCACCACGATCTGGCCCGGCCTTAGCAACTCAGCAAGTGCAGAGGGGGCAAGGATGAGGTTTCGGAGGATAGCGTCGTTGGGTATGGTCAACATCACGACATCCGATGTCTCGACCAGATCTTCAAGGCTGTGGGCGACGTTAGCGCCGAGAGCTACGACCGAGGCACGGTTCTCCGGGAGCGGCTCGTACACAGAGAGAGCATATCCGTTCTCGAGCACTCGCCTGCTCATTGGGGCGCCCATCTTGCCGATGCCAGCCCAGCCCACTCTCATTGTATCGCTCATGCAAAACCTTCCTTCCCTGGGGGCGCTTGCCAACCAGATACTTCGATGCTGCTATTGAGAAGGAGCGCATATGAATGGGCTGATGCGTGCCACCATGCGGCGCAAGCGCCGTCGTCTCCTCCCTAAGAAATAGTAGCTTCAGCTCGAGAGTGATTGCTGCACTGAAAATATCCGTTTCGGATAATTTAAGATTTGTCGAGGCGAGGCTCCATCATCTAGCCTTCGCTCAGGATCGCACGGCGTTTCCTGTGGGAGGAACAAAGCCGTCAGATAATTGAGAACGCGTGCAGGCCGCTGGTTTGCGCGGCGGCTTTCGTTGACTGACGATTCCGTCGCTCGGTCGGATGGTGGGAAATGAGTCAAACCTCCCTCCGGTGCGCCGCGATCGAACTGTGCGACGACACGCAATCGGCGTGTCTTGCACGGGAACAATATGTTGAGGGAGGAGCAGTCGTGCCGGGATCGGTCGAGAACAAAGTCATCATCGTGACGGGTGCCGCGCGAGGTATCGGAGCTGGGATAGCTGGTGATCTCGCGGACAACGGTGCCCGGGTGGTCGTTGCGGACTTAAACGTCGACGCGGGAAGACAGACGGCTGCGAAGATTTCCGCCGGCAACCATGAGGCGCTCGCTGTCGGTGTCGATGTTGCGGATCGTCAGAGTGTTAAGGACCTGATCGCGGAGACAGTCAAGCGTTTCGGTCGCCTTGATGTCATGTTCAACAATGCTGGCATTAGTCAGACCTGCCCGTTTCTCGAGGTGACGGACGAGGACTTCGATCGGATCATGCGGATCAATGGCCGCGGTGTGATGATCGGGATCCAGGAAGCTGCGATGCAGATGATCGCCCAAGGTGGCGGCGGCAAGATCGTCAACACGGCGTCGATTGCCGGGAAACAAGGCTATCCGCTGTTCGCTCACTACTGCGCCTCCAAATTTGCCGTCGTGGCGCTTACCCAAGCGGCGGCGCGCGCCCTCTCTGAGCACAAAATAACGGTCAACTGCTTTGGGCCGGGCGTTGTCAAGACAGAGCTCTGGGAGCAGCTCGACCGCGAGTTCATGGACCACGGTTTGACGGATAAGCCTCAACAGGCAATCAACGAGTTCTCACAGTCGATCCTGCTGGGAAGAGTGTCTCTGCCCAGAGACATCGCGGGCGTGACGACGTTCCTGGCCTCGGACGCATCCGACTACATTACCGGGCAGACCATCATGGTCGACGGTGGCATGGTCCTTATCTGACGCGGCGCACGCGTCTGACGCATCAAACCGTCCGGAGGTCCAGGGCGGAATAGCTGAAAGGCAGAGCAATGAAGGCTGTAAGATACTATTCGAAAAAAGACATCCGTGTCGAAGACGTGAAGGCGCCGGAAGGGCCCCTCGGCGACGACATGGTGCTGGTGGAGCCATTGGTCTGCGGCATATGCGGCACTGATATTCACGAGTACGTTGCGGGTCCGATTGTGACGCCGGCCAAGCCGCACGTCTACTCCGGCGCAACGCTGCCACAGATCCTGGGCCACGAGTTCTCGGCACGCGTCCTCGAAGTCGGCAAGAACGTGAAGCATGTTGCGCCCGGCTCGCGCGTCTCGATTCAGCCGCTGATTTCTCCGCGCGACGACTATTACGGACGGCGCGGACTTTTCCACCTCAGCGAAAAGATGGCCTGCGTTGGTCTGTCGTGGGACTGGGGCGGGATGGGGGAGCGGGCTATCGTCAACGGCTACAACGTGTTTCCCGTTCCAGACAGCGTTTCTGATGTGCAGGCAGCGATGATCGAGCCAGCGGCGGTGGCGGTGTATGGCGTTGACCGTGGTGGGGTCACGTCCGGAAGCTCGGTCCTTGTGTCCGGAGTTGGGCCGATAGGCGCGCTGGTTCTGCTTGCCACCAAGGCGGCGGGAGCCACCAAGATCTTCGTCTCCGAGCTCAATCCAAATCGCCGTGAACTCGCAAAGAAGCTTGTTCCTGAGGCGATCGTATTTGACCCACGCGAAACTGATACCGAGCGTCTCTTCCGCGAGCACACCGAAGAGGGCGTCGGCCTCGATGTTGCCCTTGAATGTGTGGGTGCTGAGGCCTCGCTCAACCTATGCGCCAAGGCCGTTCGCCGCCAAGGCACGGTTGTCCAGGTAGGGCTCCATGTTCGGCCCGCGTCCATCGACGCAATGCTGTGGGCGCTCAAAGACATCACCGTGGAGGCCACGTGGTGCTACCCCGTGCAGATTTGGCCACGCATCGCACAGATGATTGGGGGCGGAGTCTTCCCGGTCGAGAAGATCGTCACCGCGCAGATCGCCGCTGAGGATGTCGTCGAGAAGGGCTTCGAAGCGCTTCTCGATCCCGCTGGCACCCATCTGAAAATCCTAGTCGACATGAAGGCCTGACCGGCCCAGAGCCTCGCGAGAGGCTGCCATGAACTTGAAAGGACTTACGAAATGCATTTTGTTGTTCATTGCCTCGACCATGAGGGAGCCGTCGACAAACGGCTCGCGAACTACGACGCTCACAAGGCATATCTCTCGACTGGCAAAACCAAAACGGTGATCTCGGGGCCGCTTCTGGCCGACGACCATGAAACTATGATCGGCTCTCTCTTCGTTTTTGAAGCAGATTCCAAGGAAGAGATTGTCGAATTCAACAGGGCCGATCCCTTCACCAAGGCTGGCGTTTGGAAAACCGTCAACATCCATCCATTCAGCAAGCGGGTGGATAATCGATGACCATTCGTGAAGAGAAGCCCGTGATTGCGGCACTGGTGGGTCTTGGCTGGTGGGGCCGGAAGATGGCGACCCTGGTCAACGCAGGCGGCTCTGGAATGCATTTCGTTCATGGCGTCGATCCCAATCCCGAGGCGGCAGGTTTCGCAGCCGAGATGGGGCTGCGGTATTCTACGGACATGGCGGACGCTCTCGAGGATCCGGCGGTCGAAGCGGTTGTGCTTGCCACGCCGCATTCGCTGCATCGCGAGCAGATCGCCCGTGCCGTCGGCGCTGGTAAGCATGTGTTTTGCGAGAAGCCGCTCGACTTGACCAAGGCAGGGGCTGAAGCATCAGTGGCACTTTGCCGGGAGGCAGGGCTGGTGCTCGGAATGGGGCACGAGCGCCGTTTCGAAACACCGATCGCCTCCATTCTCGAAGCGGCGAGCTCTGGAAAGCTCGGCCGTTTGCTGCAAATCGAAGCGAACTTCAGCCATGACAAGTTTCTCGCTCTCGATCCATCGAACTGGCGTCTCAGGGCCGAGCAGGCTCCGGCCGGAGGTATGACGGCGACAGGGATCCACCTTACCGACCTTGCGGTGAAACTTATGGGTCCTGCCAAAGATGTTCGCGTCGTATGCGAAAACCTTGCCTCGTCAATACCGCAAGGAGACACGATGAGCGCTCACGTTCGCTTCTCCGGAGGAGGTACGGCCTACATATCCGCCACGCTCGCAACGCCCTTCATCTCCCGCTTCGCGGTGTTCGGCACGGAGGGCTGGATCGACGTGCGCGACAAGGCGCATGTCGAGGCACCCGACGGCTGGGTCGTTACCGAAGGATGGAAGAACAAGCCGATCACCGTCCGTGAGTTGCCTCCAGCCGAACCAGTCCGTGACAATTTGAAAGCATTTGCCGCGGCCGTCAGAGGCGATGCGGACTATCCCATCAGTGGTACGGATTTGATCAACAACATCGCTCTTCTCGAAGCGATCGTTCGCTCCGCAAACACTGGGTTGTTGGAACCAATTTGAGGAGGATGAGATGAAAGCTCTGGTTTTCGAAGCTCCGGAAAAGCCCGTCATCGCCGATGTAGGCATGCCGGATCTTTCGCCCAACGAGGTTCTTGTTCATACCAAAGCGGTCGGTATCTGCCATTCCGACTACGAGCTTCTCGCCGGGCGCTACATTATTCCGATTTCCTATCCGGTGACCCCAGGGCACGAATGGAGCGGCGAAGTCGTCGAGGTCGGTCGGAACGTCACGGGGTTCAGAAAGGGTGACCGAGTTGTAGGGGAATGCGTGGTGCGCACGCCCGAGCGACTCCATCATTTCGGCTTCTCAATAAGCGGTGCGGATCGAGAATACTTCGCAGTCAATCCGGAGTGGCTTCACAAGCTGCCCGACGCGGTCGACAACAAGAAGGCCGCGCTAATCGAGCCCTTCACCTGCGGCTTCTACGCCGTCCTAAGGTCTGGAGGGACTAATGCAAGCGAGACTGTGGTTGTTTCCGGTGGCGGCACGATCGGTCTCGTCTCGGCCGCCGCAGCGATTGGGATGGGCGCGCGCGTGATCGTCGTCGATCCATTGGCGTCGCGTCGTGAAGTTGCCCAACGGCTAGGGGTGGACGTCGCCATCGATCCGTCCGACGGCGGCGCAGCCGAGAAGATTCGCGAGTTAACCGGAGGGAAGGGTGCCGACTTGGTGATCGAGGCCTCCGGCCATGATGCATCTCTCGCTGCCGCGTTCGATTACGCGCGTGAAGAGGGGAGAATGTCCATGGTCGGCATCAACATTGGACGGAAGGTTCCAGTTTTGATTGGTCAGATCCAGATGAAGAACCTCACGGTGAGAGGGTGCATCGGTTCTCCGGGTGTCTGGCCCGCCGCTATTCGTTTTCTTGAGCGCACGGGGATCGACCTGTCGCCAATCCAGACACACGACTTCTCACTTACCGACGCGGTGGAAGCATTTTCGTTCGGCCAGGATCCCACGAAGAGCATCAAGATTACATTGTTGAACGGGTAGAACATGACAAGACAAGCACTCATCGTCGGCGCGACCGGGATCACTGGAAGCAATCTTGCGGAAAATCTTCTCGCGAGCGGCGGCTGGACCGTATCGGGGTTGTCGCGGTCGCAGAGCCGGGTCACTGGCGTGCAGACCCTAAGCTGTGACCTCATTGATCCGCCGTCCGTACGATCCGCGCTAGCGGATGCTAGTCCTAGCCATGTGTTCATCACGGCATGGTCCCGTCAGGAGACTGAAGCGGAGAACTGCAGGATCAACGGCGCGATAGTACGCAATGTACTTGAGGCCCTCGCGGGAAGAGGTATCGAGCACGTCGCGCTGACCACCGGGACAAAGCATTATCTCGGGCCATTCGAGTCATACGCGAAGACCAAGCCGGAAACGCCTTTCAGAGAGGAGCAGGTTCGCCTGCCCGGAGAGAACTTCTACTACGTCCAAGAGGACGAAGTCTTCGCCGCGTCGAAGCGGGAAGGGTTTACCTGGTCGATTCATCGGCCACACACACTCATCGGGTATGCGGTCGGCAACGCGATGAATATGGCGGCGACGCTTGCCGTGTACGCGTCGATCTGCCGCGAGACGGGTCGACCATTTGTATTTCCGGGTTCACCCGAACAGTGGGAGGCGGTAACCGACGTTACAGACGTGAGAATTCTGGCTAAGCACCTGCACTGGGCGGCGACCACCAGCGCTGCCGCAAATCTGGCCTTCAACGTGGTGAATGGCGAGGTATTCAGGTGGAAATGGCTCTGGCCGCGTCTCGCCGCCTATTTCGGTATCGAGGCTGCGCCCTATCCCGGAAGCCCGAAGCCGCTTGAAGTGCAGATGGCTGATGCGGGCCCCATTTGGGATGAGATCGTGGCCAAATACTCCCTTGAATCCAACGCGCTAAGGCGCGTCGCGTCCTTTTGGCATACGGACGCGGATCTCGGACGCCAAATCGAGACGTTCAACGATATGGGCCGTAGTCGAGAACTCGGGTTTCTTGAATATCAGGACACTACCCGATCGTTTACCGATGCCTTCGATCGTCTGCGATCCGACCGGATCATCCCTTAGATGTCGGGAGCATTGGATATGGTCGCAAACACCAGTGAAACGAACCCAACGACTGGCTTCTTCACGGAGACGAATTCCGTGGAAGCGGTCAATGCCCGAATGGGGGAAGACGTCAGCCCTCGCCTCAGAGAGGTCATGTCGTGCCTTGTCAAGCATCTCCACGCCTTTGCCCGCGAGGTCAACCTTACGCAGGCGGAGTGGGAATACGGAATAGATTTTCTGACCCGCACTGGACAGATGTGCACACGAGAGCGACAGGAATTCATCCTTCTCTCCGACACGCTGGGAATGTCGATGCTGGTCGATGCCATCAACAACAGGCGTCCGATCGGTGCCACCGAAAACACCGTTTTTGGGCCTTTCCACGTAGAGGGCTGCCCTGTCCGTGAAATGGGTGAGCGGATCTGTCTCGACGGCAAGGGGGAAAGCTGCCTGTTCATCGGGCGGGTACTCGATTTGGACGGCAATCCCGTGTCGGGAGCGAGAATAGACGTCTGGTCTGACAACGCGGATGGCTACTACGACGTTCAGCAGCCTGAACTCCAGCCGAAATGGAACAACCGAGGTGTTTTTGTCACCGCCGCCGATGGCCGCTACAGCTTCATCGGTATCAGACCCGTTTCTTATCCGATTCCCGACGACGGTCCGGTAGGGCAGATGCTTGCAAGCCTCGGCCGCCATCCATACCGCCCGGCGCACATGCATTACATGGTCCGGGCGGATGGATTCCAGAAGCTGGTCACTCATACCTTCGTCGGTGGTGATCCATACCTTGAATCGGACACGGTATTCGGAGTGAAGCAAACTCTGGTCGCGCCGTTCACGAAGCTCGAAGCAGGCGAAACGCATTGGCGTTCGGACTTCGACTTCGTCCTCGCCAAGCCTACTGATAGGGGCTGACGTTGAAAAACTTTGTCTACACCGGAAATCCCGCGCGGGTCATTTTTGGCCAAGGCACTGTAGCAGCGCTTCCTGACGAAGCGGACAGGCTGAAGGTACGGCGTATCTTAGTGCTTTCGACACCGGAGCAGGCCGATCAGGCAGCAGAAATCGCTGGGAGCTTGGGCCAACGCGTAGTAGCCAGCTATTCTAAGGCGCAGATGCACACCCCTGTCGACGTAACGGCAGACGCGATGAGGTCCATCGAGCGACATGATGTCGATGCATTGCTTTCCGTTGGCGGCGGATCGACGACGGGACTGGGCAAGGCGATAGCTTTGCGCACAGATCTGCCACAGATCGTGGTGCCAACCACATATGCTGGTTCGGAGGCAACCCCTATTCTCGGCGAAACCGAGGGAGGGCGGAAGGTCACCAAGTCGGACCCGCGAATCCTTCCCGAGGTTATCGTTTATGATGTCAACCTCACGCTTACATTACCCGTACCGCTTTCAGTGACGAGTGGGTTCAATGCGGTCGCCCACGCTGTTGAAGCTCTTTACGCGAAGGAAGCGAACCCGATCATCTCGTTAGCGGCGGAGGAAGGTATTTCAGCCATCGTGCGAGCTATGCCTCGGATACACGCCAATCGGGAAGATATCGAAGGCCGCTCTTCAGCGCTGTATGGCGCTTGGCTCTGCGGTGTTTGCTTGGGATCGGTTGGCATGGCGTTGCACCACAAGCTTTGTCACACGCTCGGCGGGATGTTCAATCTACCGCACGCCCAATTGCATACCGCGATGCTTCCTCACGCTCTAGCCTATAACGCTCCAGCCACGCCGGTCGCGATGGAGCGGCTGAAGCGATCGCTCACCGCGCCCGACCCGGCAAAGTTCCTCTACGATATGGCCAAGGAATTGGGGGCGGTGATGTCGTTGAGAGACCTCGGCATGCCTGAAGGTAGTATCGAGGCGGCCGTGGAGCAGGCGCTGAGCAACGCTTACTGGAATCCGAGAGAGCTTGAGCGGAGCGGCCTTCATCGTCTGCTCGATCGCGCTTTTCGTGGAGATGAACCTAAGACGGAGTAGTGGAATAGCGGGGCGATGGGCGGCCAATACTGGAACATCCGAAATGGATAATTCCGTTCTTTTCTTCCCGGCCCCTCAAGCTACCATCAACACTACGAAATCGAATATGCGCGGTATTGTGAGGAATCGCGGATAATTGGGAGGTGTAGAGGATGCTCGCAGTCCGTGTCGCGATATCGGATCCGAACAAGGACTCGGTGCGGAAAATCTACCTTGAGGACCACAAGCGGCATCTGCGTTCTGGACAGCTTTCGATCTTACAGTCCGGCCCGATCATGAACGATTCAGGCATAGGCGAGGGTGGCGTGGTTGTAGCGGACGTAGGTTCGCTTGAGGAAATGCGTCGCTTCAGCTCGGCCGACCCGTTCGTAGTCCACGGCGTGTATCGCGATGTTGTTATCTACGAGTGGCGTCCCACGATCGGAGCTCTTGCGTCGGCACGCTGAAGGAACAGGATTAAACTGCTGATTTTCTAAGGAGGAGAGAAAATGAAAGCGGTAACTGCTATCACCTGGAAGCATATTCTTGACTGGCTGGCGGAAGCCGGAAGTATCTGCAGCGGTATGTTCATCGAGTATCGGGAATCTCGGGACAGCAGTGCCAGCCGCAATTTTAGGGATCGGGACAAGCTCTTTCGTCGAGACAGTTGGAGGCCAATGTCGCGCTGAGCGACGAGGCAACCCGGAGTTCCATCTCGATTACTCCTCTCTTTTGCTAACCAGACCGATCGGGCCCGGCTCACCGCCGCGAGGCCCGCCGGGAGCACTGTGACTTTCTGAGCGAGAACCTTGAAATGCCCCACGCTTCGTCCATTGCCCACATCGGCCGTCCCAAGGAGACCACTTTGCGGATTCCCTTCACGCGAAATTTCGTGACGGTCGTTTTCTCGACGCTCGTGCTTATCGTACTATGCGCTCTATTCGCACCAAGCAGCCTTTCGATCGGCGCCCTTTCGGGAAGCCTCCCTTTTGCGGCGATCATCGCCATGGTGGGCCTGGGGCAGTTGCTTGTGGTGCAGCAGGGGGGCTTCGATCTCTCGCTTGCCGGGTCCGTTTCACTGGCTGTCGTCATCGCCACGCACTATCCGCAACAAGATGATGGTCTTCTCTACCAGGCCGTGCTTCTTTCCGCGGGGATATGCGTTGCTGCAGGCATCCTCAACGGGGCGCTCGTAAGTCTCTTCAGGCTGAACGCGATCATTGCGACCATTGGTACCAATGCGCTCCTTTACAGTGCGGTCTTCGCGGTGTCGGGTGGAGTTCCATCTATCACCACCGAGCTTCTGGCCGAAATCGCAGGCGGCGAGACGCTCGGTCTACCGAACTCGGTGTTCTTTGCCCTAGGTGCGATGATCCTCGTCACATTCGTGCTGAAGAAGACCGTAGCTGGCCGCAGGTTTGAGGCCATCGGGGCCAATCCATTGGCCGGCAGAGCAGCAGGTCTCAACGTACGACTTCACCAGATGATGGCATACGTTTACGCGCAGCTCCTCTACTGCATGGCAGGGACTCTCATTGCGGGGATCACGCGCGAGCCCACCGCTTTCCAGGGAGACAGCTTGCTGCTGCCGTCAGTCGCTGTGGTGGTACTCGGGGGGACCTCGCTCCTGGGCGGACGAGGCTTCCCGATCTCAACTGTCATTGCTGCATTTTTCTTGAACCATCTGAGCCAATTCGCACTGACGGTCGGGGTACCGTTCTCAGCTCAAACAATCATCCAGGCGCTCGCTCTGGGTTTCGGTATCGCGGTTTACTCGATCCGCTGGTCGATAAGCCAAGGTGGAACGACTTCAACAACAAAAGTGGAGGACGCGAAATGAAATATAAGACCCTTGCAACATCACTGGGACTGACATTGACGACCGCACTCAGTGGTTTGGCGATGGCCGGATCGGCGATGGCGGAGATGCCATCCTGGTGCGGTCCGAAGAAGGCGACATTGGCGCTACTGGACGGTTATGGCGGCAACAGTTGGCGCCAGGTGACAACCGCTTCCGGCAAGCAGACCGTGGAGCTGTGCCCTAGCATTACCAAGTACGAATACGCCGATGGCCAGGGCGATACAATGAAGGCCATCTCCGACATCAAGAGCATGGCCGCGAAGGGCGTGGATGCACTTGTCGTATTCGGTGACGCGGGCCCTGCCGTCTTGCCGGCCCTCACCAGTGTCTTCAAATCCGGGAAAGTTGTCGTTCCTTACCGCGTAGCGGTCGGAGGAAAGGATGGGAAGAACTACTCCAAATTCGTCGGTGCGTCGTTCGAAAACGACGGTGAGAATTGGGGCAAGTGGATCAAGTCGGTGCTGCCCAACGGCGGCAACCTCCTATTTCTCAGCGGACCGGCTGGAAACAGCCAAGGCTTGGACGAGCTGAAGGGTCTCAAGAAGGTTCTTGGCAAGGAATATGTCTTCGTCAACCAGGAGCCCTTCGCAGTCACGAATTGGGATCCGGCACTTACGCAGAAGGTTCTCACGGCAGAGATTGCCAAAAACAAGAAGATCGACGTGATCATCTCGGACTTCGGGCCGTCCCTGGTCGGTGCGTTGCCCTTGTTCGCAAAGCAGGGAAAATCAGTTCCGGCTCTCGCTACTTCTGATGGAAATTCACTCGGTTGCTTCTGGCAGGAGAACAAGGACAGCAACCCGGATTTCAAGCTGTTCACGGTCGCAACGGGCAATGACAACGTCAGGTTGGCGGTTCAGTGGGCCGTGGCTCTGGCAACCGACGGCACGCCGCCGAAGGACGAGACGTTCAAGGCACCAGAGTTCGAAGACTCGGTCTCCGGTAAACCGAACCCTGTCCAGTGCAAGAAGGACCTGCCTGGCGCCATCTACCTGTCTTCGGAGCTTCCCGCGGAGCAGCAGGCCAAGGCTGTTGGCAAGTAGCCAATCGACTCTTGGACCTGCTCGCGGCAGCAGCCTCAGGCAGGTCCATCCTTCAGAATTGGATCGTTTGACCATGGCAGCAGTAGAAATGAATGCATATGAAACACTCCCGCTGACATCTTTCGAAGAGACCATCCGACTGACTGGGATCTCGAAATATTTTGCCGGGATTCCCGCGCTACGAGATGTCAATGTTGATTTCAGACCGGGAGAGGTCCACGCCATTCTCGGAGAGAACGGCGCAGGCAAATCGACCTTGATGAATATTATCGCTGGTACCCTTCAACCAAGCGAAGGGGAGATAATCTTCGAGGGGCAACGTGTTCCCCAGATGACACCTGATGCCGCAGCTTCCCTTGGCATCGCCATTTGTTTTCAGCATCCCGCCATTCTCAACGATCTTTCAATTTTGGAAAACTTGAGCGTGGCTCTGCCCGCTTCAATCCTGCGGCATCGATCCACTCGCGACCTGGCCGAACAGACTTTGCAATCTGTGGCGCTGAAATTGCCACTCAACATGCGCGCCGATCACCTGACCGTAGCGCAGAAACACTTGCTCGAAATCGGGAAAGCGATTTCCGTCAACCCGAAACTCCTGATCCTGGACGAGCCGACCGCTTCCCTTGATCAGGAGGCTACGGAGATGCTCTTCGGTCTCATCCGGACAGCAGCCCAGAATGGCACCTCGGTCATTTACATAACTCATCGCCTGGCCGAAATTCGTCAGATCGCAGACCGAGTTACCGTGATGCGGGACGGACGTGTTCGCGGAGCTGCGAAGGTCAGCGAGATTGCAGATGGCGAACTCGTCAACATGATCGTCGGACGCACGCTTGAAGCCGCATTTCCTCCAAGATCACAGGGTGCCGATCGCTCGTCAGTGTTCAATGTCGAAGGTTTGAGTGGCGAGGGGTTCAACAATGTGAGCTTCAGCGTATCGCGCGGGCAGATAGTGGGCGTCGCTGGTGTCTCCGGCAATGGTCAGTCGGAGTTGATGCGCGCGCTCGCGGGCCTGCAGCCCACGCAAGGAACGATTAGTCTGCACGGGCGGCAGCTTGCCCAGAAAGAGCTGTTGGACGAGGCTGCTTTTATGCCGTCCGACCGCCATCTCGAAGGCGTGGCAAGCGGGCTGACAGTTCGGGAGAATGCGACCTTCTCAGCTCTCGAGAAGTTTGCCACAGCCGGAATCCTAAGCAGCAGCGCGGAGCATCGAAAAGTCAGATCAATCTTCGGTGATCTTGCCGTCAAGACGCCTGGGCTCGAAGCGTCTATCCAATCGCTGTCTGGCGGGAACCAGCAGAAGGTCGTCATGGCGCGAGCGCTGTTGTCTGAACCGGGTATTGTTGTCGCCGACGAGCCGACCCAGGGGGTAGACGTCGGAGCCCGTTTCGAAATTTATCGAATCCTTAGAAGCGTGTCGGAGGCAGGCACGCCGGTTATCGTGAATTCATCTGACGCAGTGGAACTCGAGGGTCTATGCGACAAGGTAATAGTAATGTCGCGCGGCCAGGTCGTTGATACTCTGGTTGGCGAGGAGATTACCGAAGAACGGATCGTTGCCGCAGCAGTAAGGGCTGAGGGGCACGACATCGGTACGGAAGGCACGAAAGTGCCGAAATCCCTTACGCGGCTAAAGCATTTCCTGGAATCCGACATGGCACCGATGGTGCCCCTGGTTCTCGTTACCATCCTGCTTGGACTTTTCGTTAACAGTCAGAACGACAACTTCCTGTCGGCCTACAATATCTCCAACATTCTTCTCCTGGCAACCGCATTGGGTTTCATTGCTCTCGGGCAGACCATCGCTCTACTCATGGGGGGTATTGATCTCTCTGTGGGACCACTGGCTGGCTTTCTTGTCGTGGTCGCGTCGTTTTTTGTGACCGAGGAAGTCTCCATAATCACGATGGCTTTGGGATTTGCGCTGATGGCTGTGGGAGCTTTCCTAACCGGAGCCGTAAACGGGGTTCTGATCCGGTTCGCCAATTTCACGCCGATCGCCGCCACCCTTGCCATGTATATCGCGATCCAAGGTTTAAGCTTCCTGCTCCGCGAGAATCCCGACGGCTACATCAGCTCCACGGTCACAGATTGGATCAACTGGCAGGTTGGGCCGTTCCCTGTGGCTTTCCTAGTGCTGGTAGCGGTTACTCTTGGTGGAGAGGTTGCCTTGAGACGGTCGAGAGCCGGACGACGTCTGCGCGCAGTAGGTTCGAACGAGGAATCGGCACGCCGTGTGGGTATTCGCGTCGATCTGACCTATGTGGCGGGCTACATCGCCTGCTCGATGCTGACTTGCCTGGGAGCGGTCATGCTGATGACACAGATCGGGGTGGGCGACCCACGCCAAGGCGTCGCCTACACGCTCTCGAGCATTACGGCCGTGGTGCTCGGAGGAACCAGCTTGGCTGGTGGACGAGGCACCTTCGTCGGAACGGTCATGGGCGCGGTGCTGCTGACCGAAGTGCTCAGCGCCGTGACCTTCCTGAGCCTGACGCAGACCTACCAGTATCTTTTCCAAGGGGCTCTGATCGTCGCCGCCGCGCTCATCTACTCCACTGCGCGGAGACGCACGACCTGACTTCAGGCGGCTTCCTCGCGACGAGTTCCTAGCCGTCGCCCACACCATAGCAGCGGAAGCTGTTTGCGCTCTTCGAGACTCGGAGGAATGGCATTGACGAAAGTTTACGGCATGCATCACATAGGCATCACCGTGCCGGATATTGAGGAGGGAATACGGTTCTTCCAAGCCGTTTTCGGGGCGATCGAAGTATTCCGAACAGGACCGTTCGACGTTGATCAAGACTTCATGGAAAATAAGCTCGGGGCTGCCAAATACTCCAAGATCCGTGACTTGGTCTTCCTCCGCTGCGGCAATGGGACCAGCGTCGAACTGTTTGAATACGAGGGCGAGTCCGCATCGCCCCCCAAAAGGTCGTCGGAAGTAGGCTGCGTACATTTGTGCTTTGAAGTCGAAGACGTGCACGCCTCCGCCGATAGATTGAAGGAGCTAGGCATCGATCTGCTCGACGGGCCAAATCTTGTAGAGGCGGGGCCGTTGGCAGGTTTCAACTGGATCTACTTCCGCGCTCCCTGGGGACTAATCTTGGAAGTCGCGAGCTTCGACAAGCTTGCCTATGAGACTGACACCCCAGAGCGTCTATGGCGGGCGAAGCTGAGTTGACTGTCAGACCCGGGGCAACCCTGCTTCCGCGCGCACTTGCCGCTTAACAAGTTTATTGCGTACAGACAGGACAATTGAGGCACCTACGCCGACAGAGGATAGTCGCTGAGGGTTCCGAGCGTGGGCGGGGCGGCGGCAACGCGAATTGTCCTGCCGCCATTCCCCATTCGTGCTCGTCATGCTGCCGACTTCACAGGTGATCTCGGCGCTTGATAGCCTCGGCGGCCCAGAGACGGGACTCTCATTGACGACGCGTAAACGAGCGAGCACCGTAAGGAGAATCGCGAGCTACTGAGGTGAAGCAAGTTTGGCACAGATCCGTTGTGGAGGCTTGCGGTAGGCTAGCACAGTCCAAAGAGTGCGGAGACTAAGGGGTGGCGGCGGAATTTTGGAACGAGGCAGTTCGCTTGATACAAGACCTCTGAACGCAGTCGGAAATCTACGCACGAATATCCACACCTTTTGGGCCGAAGGTCGATGTCTGCCCGCTACGATCTAGCGGCGGCAGCCGAAGCGGCCTACGTTGCCGCCGAGACGCTCAGGCGAGCAGCGAAACACCCGCCGATACATCCACCCGCCGAGCCTGTCGCCCGACGACATCGCGGGCGGGCATCTGCGGCATATCCCAATCGGATCAAAAATTACCGGAACGCGCCACCGATTGAGTGCCTAGTGCAGCTCGCCAAGCACCACGTAGGTTCTCGCTCGAAGGCCAACCGTCACGAAAACTGCGGATTCACCACTTGCGCAGTCGAGCGGAGCAAAACCCTTCGGCAACATCTCGTCGACTGCCGTGGAAACTTCGTGCTTTGCCAAGACACCTAGTTTCTGAGAACGTTTGAACGACGCAATCTCGATTTCCTCCTTCCCAACGAGCACAAATGCGAAGTGGCCCTCGTCTGACGAATAGTTGTTCGCGGCGAGATATTTGTTCGCCCTGACGGCTACCGCATCTTTTGAGTACAATCGATCTTGGTAGGGCTGAAGCAGGCAAATTGCTTCAAAAGATGGTAGATTCGAAAACTTGGTAGCCTTGCCAATCGGGATTTTCTTGAAGGCGTCTTCATCCAAAGAGCCAGCGTGGGCGAAAGACCCGTAGGCAATCGATCCAAGTAGAGTCAAAAGGCCAAAAATTCCGACGAAGTGCGCCCGCATTCACGCCTCCATGACACGACACAACCGATTGTTGCCGTAGTTGTCAACACGAACTGTGCCTCTTGGCGGAGACTTACACTGAAGAATCAGATCGTTTGCTGGCGCAGCCTCTCACCGATTCACTTGCAGCCTATGGTGTATCTTGGTTCGCATTGAATGCGGACGCCCTTATGGTGGAAACGCTGCCAGCGGTGTCTCCCTGTGCGAACGGGATAAGCCTTTGCCCAAGGACACCCTTCTGCGGCCCGCTAATGCCTCGATCTCAGCATTTCCCTGCGATCAAATTCTCTGCATCCGGTTCAACATAGGTTGCCAACGATTGCCTGGCTCCCCGCGAAGATCGTCGCTATAATTGATGACGACCGGAATTTTCGCGTCGCGTTGGAGGATATGCTCGCGTCGGCTGGGTTATGCGGCTAACTGTATGGTTCAGGCGAAGATTTCATGTCCAGCAAGGGCTATCTCACATGCGACTGCATTCTCAGCGATCTCCGGATGCCAGGAATGTCTGGAATTGAACTTCTTCGACGGCTGAGGGAAGGTGGGATCGACCAACCAGTCATCATAGTGAGATCCTATCCGGACCAGTATGCCGCGGCTGTCGCCTTGAGTTTACGAAGACATTTCTGGGTTTGGACTAAGCCGAGGGGATTTGTAGGGCGTTCTCATCCAGATAGAGAGCACCGGTCCACTTTGGCCGATTCTCCAGCCCCATTGCTTCAAGACGTGCCGCCGCATTGCGTAGCAATTCGTGCACCCGGCGCTCATGATTGAGCACCCCGCGACCGGGTTCCAGGTTGCATCCGTCCATTCGATTTCATCACCAGCTCCTTATCTCACCCGCATTGTATCACGTTTGGTAAAGAAACTGGTAAAACAGGGTGAAATCGGAGCTGTGTGGCCTCAGCACGTTTGCCGCCAGCCGGGGATCACGCTGTCGGCCGAGCTTTTCCTTCGGTGATGACCGCTGTTGGCGCATTCTTGCCGATAAGGTAGCAGCGGTAGCTTCGGAACGGTCAACCGGGTTTGGTCAATGTAGGAGAAAAGTATCGCTCACCTCTCAACGCCTCATGCCGTCGTTAAACGCGCCTCGGGTAACGCTAGCAGGCTTCGCAGTGGGGCCGATGGTTTAGTCAAGTCTGCAAGCGTGTATCCATCGAGGATATCGAGAAAAGCAGCGGCTGCGGAGGCGAGCGCCCGTTTGAGTACGCAAGCTGGCTGGATTGCGCACACGCGTTCGGCACCTTCTTCCATGCATGGAACGATCGCGAAATCGGGCTCGGACGCGCGGACAATTTCGCCGACACCGATCGTCGAAGCGTCGCGCGCGAGTCGCATGCCGCCTTGGCGACCGCGCACCGTCTCGATGAACCCCTTGAGACCAAGCTCATGTGTGATCTTCATGAGGTGAGCCTTCGAGATGTCATAGGCGTCGGCGATCTCCGAGATTGTCGAGAGGCGTTCCCTGTTGAGGGAGAGATACATCATCAACCGCAATGCGTAGTCGGAATAGACGGTCAACCGCATGTTCGAACACTCGAGATTGGAAGGTTCCCTTATTATAAGATGCCTCCTCAATGTATCAATTGCGGGGAGGGCATTCATGTCCTCCCCGCAACATCTCAGGCGGCGGCAAGTTCTTCGGCCGGCCCGAAGAACTCAAAGTGGATGCGTTCCGGAGGCACGCCTGCTTTCGCGAGGCCATTCACAAACGCTGCGAGGAAAGCCTTTGGCCCGCATAGGTAAAAGTCCGCCTCGGCAAAAGGCGTGTTCGCCGCAAGCCAGTCGACGGTGATATAGCCGTGGTGGTCGAAGTGGACGCCGTGTTCATCGGCTTCGTGTGGTACGCCATAGAAAATCGCCGTTCTGACATGGGGGCGGCCGTCGGATAGCCTGCGAACGTGGTCACCCATCGCGTGGACGCGGCCGTCCTGTGCGCCGTGTACGTAGTGGACCGGAAGTTCGACGCCGCTGTCGACAATAGTTTCAAGCATGCTGACCATCGGTGTAAGGCCGACCCCGCCGCTCAGCAGGACGACCGGACGCTCGGGGCGTTCGGGCAAATGGAAGTCGCCGGTTGGTGGCGCGACCTCGATCAGGTCGCCTTCCTCGACGACGTCGTGGAGATGTTTGGAGACCTTCCCATTGTCCTCGCGCTTGACCGAAATGCGATAGGTTTCACCGTTCGGAGCGGACGAAATGCTGTAGTTGCGGCGTTGCGGTGGTAAGCCGGGAACGGAAATCTTGAAGGTCAGGTACTGTCCCGGCCTGTGGCCGACGACTGGGCCGCCGTCCACAGGCTCCAGAACAAACGAGGTGATGACGTCGCTTTCCGGGCGCTTCGTCGCCACCCTGAACTGACGCCAGCCGTTCCATCCTCCTTCGGAGGCCTTGAGGTAATCGTAAATCTGTTTCTCACGGCCGATCAGGATGTCGGCCAGAAACCAAAATGCCTCGCTCCATGCGCCGAGGATGTCGTCTGAGGCGGCGTCGCCCAGGATTTCCTTGATTGCACCAAGCAGAGCGGTCGCCACGTGAGGATAGTGCTCGGGTAAGATATGCAGACCGACATGCTTCTGCGCGATACGTTCGACCGCGGGGCCGAGCGCGGCGAGGTTGTCGATGTTCTGTGCATAGGCGAGGATCGCGTGGGCAAGGGCCTTTGTCTGCCGGCCGTCGTCGCCTTGATTCGATTGATTGAACATTTCCCTCACAGCAGGGTCCGCGAACAGGCGCTTGTACATCGCTGCTGTGATCGTCGTCCCGCGGGCTACGAGCGCTGGGACCGTAGCTCTGACGATCGATTTGGTTTTCTCGCTCAATGGTTCCGACATGCTGATCTCCGTTCTGGCTGTGATTGGCCGGTGGCGAAGATTTACGAGCTTAAAGATACATCTGCAATATATGTTTTAGTTCGTGTGCCGTTCTGTCGCAGCGGCACGTTGAGGGGACCAAGCGGCTATCGTGGCATTTCTGCCCTGATCCAATCCGTGATTGATTGATGCTTAGGGTGCCAGCCCAGGCGCTCCCTGGCTATGCGGCCCCGAACTCGACTGTTCGAACCGCGAGTGAGGACGGCCATCTCGCGTCCCCAGGTCTCGATCGCGCTGTCTCGCGAAATCGGGGATGCGGCACCGAGGGCGAGGCGGTCGGCGATTGCCCGAACGACATTGCCGAGTTCTTCCTCTCCGCTCTCGACATACATGAACGTTCCCGCCTCTGCCTTATGAAAGGCGAGAACGTAAAGGTCCGCGACATCGGCGATGTGGGCGTTTGACCAGCGGTTCGTCAGGTTGACGGGGCTGGACATCTACAGCGGGCGGCGTGGAAAAAAAGAGGGCCTCGGAAGACCAGGGCCCTAATTGTGAGGTTTAAACCTCCAGAGGGGAACAGCAAACGCGTGGCTACTGGGAGGAGAGCCAAATGCACTTGCTGCATGGTTTGTGCGCTTTTCCCGCGCGGGGCACAACTATACCTGAGGATGGTTGCGGCGGGTCGGAGGGTGCCTATCCTCCCGCGATCCGAATCTAAGGTCACGCTGATCACCGATGTTGCAATCTTCTCTTTCTAAAATCGTCTGATCAAGGGGCGCTGGTTGAGCCATTTCACCGACCGGTGTACTTGCGTCTCCGTCACCGATCGCTGCTACTTCCGCTTCACGATGCCGCCCAGAACGCCGGCTTGAAGATAAAGCTGAATGGTTAGTGCATTGACACCAGCACCTTGATTAGATTTCTCGATGCAGTCTTGATAGTGCCGCTGTGTCGGGAAGGGGCGCTGAGCGCCAATAGTCGAGCGTGGCATCTGCGCTAAGCGGTCGCGAGCATTTTCAGCAATCGCACTCTGAGATAGCAAGCAGAATGATACCTCTGCCGCGTTGCATCCCACGTTGATTGTCATATCATCCGGGCTTCAGCATGCGATCGATGGTGTCTGGATGTCGGGGAGTGGGGGCTACGGAGACGGATTTGGGCAGCGCCTTGGTGCGCAGGCCGCGTCTTATGTGAGCAGAGGGCTTCGAAAGTCCACCTTGGCCGTCACTGAATTGCGGTACGACAATCCAAGCTTCGAGCTATCTAATCCGCCAAAAGAAGAAGATGCCTTCATGGTGGGGCACTATCTCGTTAACTGTCCCAAGTACCTCTATTGGGAGGGGGGCATAGCCGCTAAATCATCGGCTATCGGGCAGGGCGAGACGATCATCTACGACCTCAAGCGAAAGCCGACGTTTCTCCTCAACCACGCCTTCCACACTGTCCACTATTACTTCTCGCGTGAGGCATTGAACGCAATCTCCGAGGAAGCGGGAGCGCCACGCATCGACGAGCTTCGTTACAGTCCTGCGGTCGCGAGCGACGACCCCGTGATGAGGTATATGTCGGCCGGTCTGCTGCCGTTTTTTGAGCGACCAAACGAAGCGAGCGTGCTCTTTATGGACCACGTAATGTTGGCGATAGGAATTCATGTCGCCACGCGTTACGGCGGCATGCTGCCGAAGAGCGAAACTACTCGGGGTGGACTCGCGCCTTGGCAGGAGAAGCGGGCGAAGGAAATGATCGGCGCGAGCCTTGGTGATCAATTACCGCTCGCGCTGGTTGCGGGTGAGTGTGGTGTTTCGACTCGACATTTCTCCCGAGCATTCCGACAGTCGGTAGGTCTTTCGCCGCATCAATGGCTGACGCAGTGCCGCGTAGGCCACGCGAAGCGGCTGCTAGCTGTCGAAGAATTCAACTTGGCACAGGTGGCTTTCGCATGTGGCTTTGCCGATCAGAGCCATTTCACGCGCGTGTTCACGGCAATCACCGGAAACAGCCCAGGCGCATGGCGGCGTGCGAACGCACGGTGATCTGGGATGTCCGCCCGTCCCGTGGCCCGATTCAGCACAGCTTGACCAAATCCGGCAATAACTTACCCCGGTTCGAGGGATAGCCTCACTGCCACGGCGCGAACGCTGGTCCGTCGCAAGAGGAGATTATGACAAAACTCAGCGGACCCACCGTCCCTCTTCTTGCTCCATTGGACACCCCTGGTCCGGAGGCTGTCGGCAATCGCGCTGCTGGTGATCTTCACGGCAGCCGTCTATCCCTTCGGCCGGACGGACCTGATCGGCCACGGTCCGATCATGGCGATTTTGGTGGCCGTCGCCTCCGACGGGCGCCGCGAAACGGTCTTCCTTTCGGCGATCAAATGCTAATACCGGCTGGACTTGCGGTGTCGGTGGCCGTGGTCATACGCCCCTACTGGGGCCAGCACATTGTCTTCTATGCCCCGGACACCTTCACAGGCCCGGGGCACAATGGACAGATCGACCCGTTCCCACAACGTCGAATTTCCGCAAATGCCGGAGTCCAATCTGGGATTCGGAGGGCTCCGACAAGGTCGACCGACTGAGAACCTCACCCATCTTGCCATGGACATCGCGCCGCTCACCGGTCTTCGGGCGGGCGGCAAAGATCGCTTCGACCGTACGCCTTCAATGGCCGGATTAGGCAAAGCAGGGCCGGTCCCTTCCATCCACCTCTTCGGGCCGCGCCTAAAGTCAGCCTCTCATCAAATGGAAACCAGGGAGCGGAGAATGGATTTTGAGGCGTTTTTCAGCGAGCGGCTGCAAGGCCTCCGCCATGAGGGCAGATACAGGGTCTTTGCCGACCTCGAGCGCAGTAGCGGATCGTTCCCGCGCGCGACCTTGCACTTGCCCGGAGGGTCACGGGATGTGACCGTCTGGTGCTCCAACGACTATCTCGGGATGGGACAGCATCCGGCGGTCGCCACAGCCATGAAGGAGGCGATTGATGGATCCGGCGCAGGCGCGGGCGGCACGCGCAACATCTCCGGCACCAATCATTGCCACGTCCTTCTCGAACGCGAACTCGCGGACCTGCACGGCAAGCAGTCGGCGCTGCTGTTCAATTCCGGCTATATGTCCAATTGGGCAACCCTTTTGACGCTTGGGTCGCAGATACCAGGGCTGATCATCTTCTCCGACGGCTCTAACCACGCCTCGATGATCGAAGGCATTCGCCATGCCGGATGCGAGCGCATTGTCTGGCGACACAACGACCTCGCCGACCTTGAGGCAAGATTGCGCACGGCCGACCCTCGCGCGCCCAAGATGATCGCGTTCGAGTCCGTCTACTCGATGGACGGCGACATAGCCCCTGTGAGGGAAATTTGCGATCTCGCCGACAAGTACGGTGCGATGACGTATCTCGACGAGGTCCACGCGGTCGGGATGTACGGGCCGCACGGCGGCGGCATCGCCGAAGGCGAGGGATTGTTGGACCGTCTGACCGTAATCGAGGGGACGCTCGCGAAGGCGTACGGCGTGATGGGCGGCTATATCGCGGCGTCGGCGGCGCTTTGCGACTTCGTCCGCTCGTTTGCGTCCGGGTTCATCTTCACCACAGCGTTACCGCCGGCCGTCGCGGCGGGAGCACTCGCGTCTGTCCGGCATCTAAAGGTCAGCCCGTTCGAACGAGCTCGTCACCAGGATCGCGTCCGCAAGCTGCGCGTCCTGCTCGACCGCAACGGTATCCCGCATCTTGGTAATCCCAGCCACATTGTCCCGGTGATGGTAGGCGACGCCGCCAAATGCAAATGGGTATCAGACATCCTCGTCCGCGACTTCGGCGTCTACGTGCAGCCGATCAACTATCCGACAGTCCCTCGGAAAAGCGAGCGCCTGCGGATCACGCCCACGCCGCTACACACCGACGCCGACATCGCCCATCTCGTCGATGCGCTCGGGTCGCTCTGGGCGCGGTGTGCGCTCTCCGTCGCCGCCGCCTGATCTCCTCTCGTTATTGAGCGTGCGATCATACAAAGAAGGAAAGACCATGTATCAGCAAGTGAGCCATCCACACTCGGGGCCTCAGGATGCCACGCTGTTGCGTCCGCTTGGCCCAGTGGAGCAGTATTTCTGGCTCAGCGACCAGAACAGCCCGAAGCATTTCTGCATGACCTTGCATGTCTCGGGAAGCACGACCGTCCAATGCTGGCGAGAGGCTCTGGAGGCCGTCCGGCTCCGACATCCGCTTTTGCGGGCGACAATCGACCGCGACGAGTTCGGCATGCCAAGCTTTTACCAGCTTGAAGGATATCAGATCCCGTTGAAGGTAATCGAGGCCGAGCCTCCCCATGATTGGCAGAATGCGGTTTCCAACGAACTGATGGAGCCGTTCCCGCAGATCGCTGCTCCGCTCACACGGGCTATGTTGTTTCATTCCGCCGGCCATACCACATTGGTGTTTACAGCGCACCACGCTGTGGCCGACGGAATGTCGATCGCGTTCGTGCTTCGCGACCTGCTCGAGGTGATAGGAGGGGGTGAACTCTCCAAGCTCCACCTGCCTCCGGCCCAGGAGGAGATCGCCGCTGCATGGCATGTGGACGTCGCCGACGCTGATCCTCCGTCGATTTCCTCGTCAGCCCATATGCTCAATCGCCATCAGGGACGACCAAAAGTGTCGGGCTTACGTCTGTCGCATGACCTCTCCACCAAGATCAGGACGACCGCTCGCACCTGGGGGACGACCGTTCACGGCGCTCTTCTCTCGGCAATCATCTTGGCTGGACGAAAGCTTTCGAGCAGGTGGAGCGACACTGCGGTGCGCGCCGTGTCCCCGGTCAATCTGCGCTCTACGCTCGGGATTGCCGACGACTGTGTCGTCTCAATCGTCTTCCCGATCGGGGCATACGCGCCGGCGTCGGAGAGCGGGCTTTGGGATTTAGCCAAGACCATCCGCTACGATCTCGCGCCCATGAAGAGCCGCGAGGCAATCGTCGAGGCGTTCGGCGCGTTTCAGAGCATCGCGGATTTGTCGCCGTCGGTGGCGGAGCTCGCGGCGATAGAGCTGCAGGCTTGCGCTTGCGAGATGATGCTGTCGAATCTGGGCGAAGCGCCGTTGGCGGATGTCTACGGCCAAGTCCGGGTCGAGGCTTTGTGGGGACCATCTGTGTTCGTCGGCATCGAAGGCGAACAGATGGTCGGTGCCGCCACAGTGCGCGGACAAATCCATCTCCTGCATGCGAGCTTCACGCCGATTCCGGACTTGCTAGAGACCGTAGAAGAAATGCTCCGACATGCCGTTGTCTGAAAATGACGCAGCGGAATCGATTTTGTCCTTTTTTGACAAAACGGCGTCGCCGAGTTCATGAAAAACGGATGAGGACCATTACGATGCTTTCCAACATCGCCTCGGCCTCGCCATACCATCGCGCGACGCCGGAGCGATATCCTTCGTATATTGGGAGATGAGGATGTCCGAAGTCACCGAACAGAAAACGGGCGAGTTGGCCACCGAGGCCGCAACGCCAGCTTCGATCGTCGAAGCTTTGAAGGCCGTTGCAGGCAACCCACCGAAAGTCCGTGCGAGCTTCGCCAAGGGCCGCTGTGTTCGCGGACACTATGCACCATCCGACCGGGCCGCCGAAATCACGCGCTCCGTCAGCTTCACCAAGCCTGGTCGCGTGCTTGCGCGGTTCTCGATGGGCGGCGGCAATCCGAAAGTGCCGGACACGAACAATCTGGTACTACGAGGCTTCAGTTTCCGGATCGAGACCGAGGGCCAAACCTCAGACATCCTCGTCGAAAGCGCGCCAGTACACTTCGCGCGCACGCTCGACCAGATGTTGGCCTTCCTAAAGGCCCGTATCCCGGGTGCCGATGGCAAGCCGGACCCCAGCAAAGTAAAGGCTTTCTCAGAGGCCAATCCTGAGACGCTTAATCAGGCCAAGTATGTCGCGGCTCGTCCGCTCCCGGCAAGCTTCGCTGGTACGACGTACTGGGGCGTCCACTCGTTCCCGGTCACCAACGCGGCGGGGATGTCGCGGTTCGTCAAGTTCAAGGTGGTGCCGCTGGTCGGCGACCTGACTCTGACCGAGGACGAAGCAAAGGAGCAGGCTCCGGATTTCCTGCACCGAGACCTGGGAGACCGCATTCGCGATGGGGGCTTGGCGTTCAACGTGATGGCGCTACTCGATCGCCCCGGCGATCCGACGATGGACGTCACAGTCCGTTGGCCCGACGAGGACGAGCGCGAAGCCGTGCTTCTAGGGACGATCACAATCGAGGGGATTGAAGAGGACGATGCATGCGACATTTCGGTGTTCGATCCGGGAACACTGGCGGAGGGCATAGGCTATCCGCCGGACGAGATGTTCGCGGCGCGCCTGAAAGCTTATAGGATATCGCTCGCGAAGCGGCGTTGAGCTTAGCAGACTTTCGAAAGCAACTTAACTGCCCCGGGGAGGACGTCTGGGATGCGCAGTCAGGGAGTTTATGGCCGAAGCCTCGGCGACCATTTCCACCTAAACGACGCTCCGGCGATCGTGACCAAGACGCTGAAGCGCTCCGAGGTCGCGGTCACGCATATCAAGTGCAGGAAGCCCAGCTTGACGTCCTCGATCCCCACCGAGGACGCTTACCTGGTCGCGTATCAAATTGAGGACTGCATCGAGCACGAGCTTTGGATCAACGGGAAGGGAACGGGAAGGCTTCCGTTTTTCGGCGGCCAGACCTCGTTCTACGATCTTCGCGAGGACCCGATGTCATTCATCGGCGAGACGTCGAACTGCATGATGTATTATCTGCCGAAGTCCGCACTGGACACGATTGCCGAGGAGCATGGCAAAAGATTCGGCGAACTGCAGATGCGGTCGGACAAGCCCGCAGACGATCCGGTGATCGCAGCTTTGAGCGCCACACTGATGCCGGCCTTCGCCAACCCGGAATATGCAAGCCAGTTGTTCCTCGACCACACGACGCTTGCCGTCGCCAACCATATCGCCCACCGCTATGGAAGCCTTCATGCCATCACCAAGGCCGTCACTGGAGGCCTCACGGCGAAGAACGAGAAGCGTGCAAAGGAGATCATCGAGGCCAACATTACCGGCGAGATATCCTTGAGCGATCTCGCCTTTCAGTGTGGGCTGTCGGCACGGCATTTCGCGCGCGCTTTCAAGCAATCAGTGGGGGTGGCGCCGCATCACTGGCTGGTCATGCGCCGTTGTGAACGCGCAAAAGACCTCCTGCAATGGTCCGCGCTGACGCTCGCCGATATCGCGCTCGCATGCGGGTTCGCCGACCAGAGCCATTTCACCCGCGCGTTTTCCCGGGTTGTCGGCATCTCGCCCGGCGCATGGCGCAGGCTGTCATAGGAGGTTGATATGGAGGAGACTGGGGCATATGGCGAGCGCCTGCGAAAGACTTTCAAAGTGGCCCGCGCGCCGTTCGTCGTGGCCAAGACGTTGAAGAACGCGCGGATCGCAGTCACCGAAATCCGCTGCGACAAGGCCAACACGGGGTTGAGCGAACCGATCCCGGTCGAGGACGCTTTCCTGATGACTGTGCAGCTGCGAGAGGTTCCGGCGCACGACATGTTTCTCGACGGCAAACAGGTGAAGACTGCGGTTCTCCCGGTCGGCACGGCAAGCTTCTACGACCTCCGAACATCGCCCATGGCTAACAGCATCAGCGCCTTCAATCACATTAGCTTCTATGTTCCACGGGCTGCATTGGCCGCCATAACCGATAAGGAAGGCATCCCACCCATGGATGGCTTCAACCACAATCCCGGCATCGGAGTACAGGACCCCGTGATGTACAATTTGGTCCGCGCCATGCTCCCCGCTTTCCGGTTTCCGGGTCTCGCGAACCAGCTTTTCGTAGACCACCTGACGGTCGCTGCCACGGCGCATGCCGTGCGCTATCACGCCTGTGCCGTGCGCCAGCAAGCGGCGCGATATAAGTCCCTTTCATCTCTGGAGCTTTCCATGGCGCAGGAGAGGCTGTCCGAACATCTCGACGGTGACTTACGGCTTGAGGACCTGTCGGATGAATGTGGCATGTCGCCCCTGGAGTTTGCATCTGCTTTCGAAGAGACCGCTGGCCGGTCCATCCACGCCTGGCGCGGCGACCTGAGGATCGAGCGGGCGAAACGGCTGATCGTCAAGGGTTACGACACCGAGACGACGTCCGGCCTTCTCGGCTATGAAAATGCAGAAGACTTTGTGAGGGATTTCCATCGCAGGACTGGTATCGACCCTCGAGGCCTGACTAGGCAATGATGGATAAAGCGGCGGATCGGTCTGCGGTCCGAGCACCAAACGCCAAGCATAGTGGTGTTCACATAGGCTTATCGCCGAATGAATTCATTTTGCTCCAATATCCGTTAGCCGCGGCAATCGTCTGGAAGTTTACAGCGACGATCTGGCATGCCGTTAAGATGCTCTCCGCGTCGTCCTCGTAGATCGCGAGTAGACGGTCTCGGATTTGGTTCGAAGGTTGCACCATCTTCACTATCTCCCAAGAGATTCTTGCCGCCAGGTCCAACCCCTGCCGGGGTGTTTCGGTTTCAAGCGACGAAGTAAAGTCTTGCATGGTTTGCCTCCGGTTTCTTGTTGTCCATCCGAGCATACTAGAGGCCTGCTGGTCTAAATTATTGGATGGCGGCGACATAGATTGCAGCATTCGGCCATTCCAGGCGGCAGCGGTCCCGCTATTTGATGGCCGATTTTGGAAAAGCGCGGCATCCACGGAAAATCCGCGCGGTTTTATCGAGAGCATGGTGCTTGGGGCTGAGGACAGCCGCGAAGGAGCAACCCATGTCAAAGATCACCAACGTCATTCCGATTATCAAGTACTTTCTGGCGACGGCTGCCGTTTGCGCGACCGCCATGGCGTCGCCTTCAAGCGCGACCGACCAGAAAGAGACCCCGCAAGACCTGGTAAACGCGCTGCATGGAACGTTTGGCGCGCACCATCAGCGCGCAGTGCACACAAAGGGCGTCATGGTCGTAGGCTCGTTCACACCCGACAACGAGGCGCGTGCGCTGACGACGGCGTCGTTGTTTACCGGGGGCACGCGTCCAGTCATCGCACGGTTCTCGCTGTTTGCCGGGGTTCCGGACATTCCTGACACGGCGAACGGCGCGGCTCCGACGGGCCTCGCGATAAAGATTGCGGCGAAGGACGGCACCGAGTTCGACTTCGCCACTGATCAGCATAACGGCTTCGTGGTCGCGACAAGTGACGAGTTTGCCAATTTCCTGAGACTCGTCGCCGCAAGCGGCCCGGGGGTCGCTCATCCCACACCGCTCGAGACCTTCCTTCAGGAGCATCCGGTGTCGAAGCACTTTGTCGAAACTCTTACCTCTCCGGCTTCCTACGCAACGGCGACATTTTTCGGCATCAATTCATTCAAGTTCACCAATGCCGGGGGAAATTCGGTATTTGTGCGTTATCGCTTTGTGCCGAAGGCCGGAGAGCATTACCTCACGCCTGCCGAGCTGAAGGCGATGAAACCGAACTACCTGCAGGACGACATCGTGGCGCGGATCGCCAAAAAAGCCGTCCGATTCGACTGGTACGCCCAGATCGCAGAAGCGGGGGATAGGATCGAGGACCCCTCCATTGCCTGGCCGGAAAGCCGTAAGCTGGTCAAGCTGGGCAGCTTCACCTTCGACAGACTGCCCGAAGACAAGGCGATCGTCGACAAACAGACGCTTTTTCTGCCCGGCTCGAGTCATCCCGGTATCGATCCAGCCGATCCGATGCTCACTTTCCGCAATCACACTTATCCGATCTCGTTCGGTGAGCGGCAGTAGGCTGGCGAGGATTACGCTTTTCAGCCGTCCCGTCATGCCGGGGCGGCTCAACGAGCGAGGATGAACATTGGACGCGCTATTTTCTGATCTTCCAGAATTTTTTGTGGGCACGAGACGATCCATCGCGAGGATGCCTTTCTGGCGCTCGTCCGCTCTGGCTCTTAGCCTGACTCATCACCCTCTCTTAATTCGTCGCCACGCTGCGGGACTTTCCCCGACGGACTGCGTGAACGTCCGGGTGAAATGGCTTTGGTTGGCGAAGCTCGTAATGTGCGCGATTTCCTCGATTGACATTCGACTGTTCTCCAAGAGGTCCTTTGCGCGCTCCAACCGGCGGGCGACCACCCATTTGTATGGCGAGACGCCATTGGTCTGGGCGAAGGCGCGCGTGAAATGCCGCACGGAAAGGCGGCATGCGTCCGCCAGCACCTGCAATGAGATGTCGCCTTTTAGATTAGCCTCGAGCATTTCCTTCACGCGCCGCTGCTGCCAGGGCGCAAGCCCGCCTTGTCGAACGGCCGCCTTCTGCTTCACGCCACAATACGTTGTCAGCATGTGGATCGCCGCAGCCGTTAATACGTGGTCAACGAATATCAGGCTGGCTTGTTCGGGACAGTCAAAGGCGGTCAAGATTGCAGAGCCCAGCATTTCGAGCTGGGGGTCAGGATGAAGTAGGAATGACTCTGAGCTTATCTCACATGTTGTCGATAGGGCATTACGCTCGGCCAAGGCTTCCAACGCCCTGATTGGATAGTGGAACTGGATGCAATCGACAGGGCTTAGAAACCGTGCCTGATTGTTTCGCCTAAGGTCCGTCAGCGATGTCATGGGAGCGCTGGTTGGCGCTTGCAGCGATATCGCTTGCCCATCCACCCACCTTTCCCGAATATAGTTTGGAGTGAGGGCTACCGATGCGATGAAGGCGTCGTCCAATTCAAGTGGCTCGGTCTTCTCGTCGTTGGGATTGCCGACCACCAATCGCAGGGCAGCAAATGCTCGGTTCTTTATGGCACGTGACGACACTACCGGAACGTCCTCGGAGCCGCAGATCGAAGCCATGCGCCTACAGTATTCGAGCGTCACAACACCTTCTCCAGCTCACCTCATCGAGTTCCATTTTCCCGTTGCTAGAAACGTTATCTTGAAGGCGGCAGTCAACCGTTGAAGATTTGGGACATTAAAAGCAATGGAGGGGATGCCAGGATTGGCTTAGGTCTTCCGGGGAGGGAGCTTTGGGCGGGTAATTGTGGGAAGGTCGCGGCAAATTCCTTGTCTGTCTTGCAGTCACTGTCGAAGCTCAGGGCGGAACAGCAATTCACGTTCTCCGACATTGGCGACCGCACTTGGACTAGAGGTCGTCATCCTTGCTCCCAACGTTGGCATTGACCAGAACGTCGAGAGGCGAGACTGTCGCATCTCTAACTGGCCCAACTGTCGCATTACTAAATAGCCCCTACAAGAGAGTGTTCCATAAGATAGATTATGCCACTTTTGCAATTATAAATTGTAATAAACATAATATGCTCGTCATTAGATGGTTCCGGGAACCCCGCTTCGGCAACGGACGCGCTGCATCTGCTGTCGTCCGATTGGCCAATACAAGATAGTTCCTCCTTTCTCGAAGCGATGGAAGCATGTCAGGGCGTTGGGAATGGCACCGTGACAAACGAGGCGGCTCAATATGCCTTTCTAGCCGCGGCGATGGATGCGGGCATCGCTTTCGAGTTTCCCTGAGGCCAATCAGACCGGCAAGCCAAGGGGCTCATTGCGTGGAACAAATGCCGGGAGGGCTTGTTCGGGACAGGAAGAACCGGCCCGCAATTCCCCGTCCTCCCTCGGCCCAGTCGCGGGGGTGCCCCACCTGCTCCGCGTTCAGGTGGGGCTCTTTATATCTTATGCCTGCCTGGTCCACCACACTTTTGCGTGGGATCTCCCGGCGACGTCCTGATGTCGTCCCTTGTTGACGAGCGGCTCTCGAACCTCCGGCGCCTTTCCTAGGCCCCATTCCTAGACGTCCTGCCGTGGAAGCCTCAAGCACTCGGCACTCTCGCATCCGAGCACTTGGTCGCCCGTGCCGTCTCGGATGGAACCCGGCGGTCACGGAAGCGCTCGCGCGAGATTGAGCAGCGGCTGCCGGGTGGGCGACATGGTCACCATGAACTTGATCAGCAGGCCAACCGTGCCATACACGGTCGTTATGGATTAGGTATTGAGCACTGTCCGACGGGGATATCATTGAAAACCATAGGGATATCGGCAGCAGTGCCCTTCGAGTCGCAATCGATCGTCACCCCGACGACGCTGCCCCAACGGTCGATGATGACATCCCTCGCCCGTTCCTGCTCTTCAACCGTTGGAAAGAGTGGATCGGCCTCGGTGCCTGAACCTCGGGATTGTGCCTCAGGCATCGGCAATTTGGGCATCCTGCCACTGCGGACCATTTCCCCTGAACGAATTGGATGGCAATGGCCGTCGGCGAACATGAGCTGGGTTTCATCCGAGTACAGGTACTCGAGCCACAGACGGGCGGCATTCGGATGTGCGGCGAAAGCGCTGATCGCCTGCGCATAAACCCCCGCGACCACGCCGGTCTTCGGCCTGATGATTTCGATCCTGCTCTTGTCCTTCAGTCTCTCGCGGTCCGCAATAGCAAGATAGTCCCAACGGATGAGGATCGGCGTTCGTCCGTCGACAAGCGTAGCGAGATTGCCGACGAGCGAGACGAAGTTTCCTTTCTCATGGAGGGTGGCGAAAAACGTCAGCCCCAATTCGGCGGCCGTCTCATGGTTGCCGCCCGCTGCCGAAAGGCCGGCGGCGAAAATGCTCTGGATTGCCTGATTGGAACCAAGATCCCCGGCTAGACCAACCGCGCCCTTATATGCAGGCTTTTGAAGATCCGCCCAATTGGTCGGCAATATCCTGATGATGTCCGTGTTCACCTCTATCGCGATCGTTCCATAGTAGGCGCCGGCCCAGTATCCGTCCGCATCCTTGGCGGCGTCCGGGATGGTCGCCCAGGTCCTCACTTTGTAGGGCTGAAGCAACCCCTCCTTTTTCGCTGACGAAGCGAAAGGGTGGCCAACGTCTATCACGTCAGGCGCAGGCGCAGCACTCACCGCCCGCGCGTTTCTTATCTCGTCGATCACCTTGGTGGATCCGATGTCCGGCGAAAGCTCGATCACCGGTATCCCGAACCTTGTCTTGAAACCGTCGATGATGGCACCGTACCCGCACCAGTCGTGGGGCAAACCGATGACGTTGAGCTGGCCTTCAGCCTTGGCGGCCGCAACCAACTCATCGAGTGGTGTCGCTTCGGTCGCTACGGCAAATGCGAGCCACCCCGCTGTTGCCGAAGCTAGGAGTAAGGAATGTTTCGTCCACTCACCTCCCATGGCCGCTCCCTTCAACGTGATGGCCAAAGCTTGTTTAATTATAGCAGTCATGGAGTTGGAGAAAAATCGCTAAAAGGCCGCCTAGTTCGTCATAGGCGTAAGGACGCCGATCCAGAGGGCCATGGCATCGGTAGAAGATCGTCGATCTCGGCCAGTGACTTGCAGGGGCTGAGAATCTCACCCGGCCGCCGAACGGCAGTAACCGACATAGGAGATTTCTGCGCGCGCACCCGGCTACAATCCGCAACCCTCGCCGATGTCGGACGTTATCGCACCATGACGCGGCCCGAATGCGCCGCCGTGCAACAGCGGAGAACGCCATGAAGAACATCCTAGACTGGCTCGAAGAGAACGTAGACAATGACGATGTGAATTTCGATGGGGAACCCGCCCTGGAACAGCAAGCCGAGATCATTCGGGCGAAAGCGGAAGCTGCCGGCTATTTGGCCGCAGATCTCTACAGAGCATGTGGTGGCGGCATCGCCGAATATCTCAGAAATCGGCGTAGAGAAGCTGTTGGCGAGAACACCGACGGTAAATTGGCGGGCGACGCCTCTCCCGGTATTACGCCCGGTTTCAACCAGCAATGAGCGGCGAACATGCGGAGGCCGCTCAACCATCGGGTGGAAGCGCCATCAAACCAGTGATAGTGGATGTAGCGATCGTCGGATCTGGCTTTGAGAGCGGACAACGGGACAAGCGCATTTTCAGTCGGGTCCCTGCTTGGATCGCGTTATGAGCCGATTTGAGGATACAGAAGCTGCCGTGACCGAGAAGCTGCGCGCACGAAAGCTGAAGCCAGACATGACAATCAACCTGTTCGACATTGCTGTTCCCTTGAACGCAGCTGGGTTTTCTCAGGAAGAAATCATGGCAATCCTCTATGCTCTGGAGCAGGACAAGATCGTCGCGTTTGCGCCGGGAAACAGGATTCGATTGCTGAAACGATTGCCCTGACGCGGTCAATGCCAAAGCACCCTCGCCTTATCTTGTTTGAAAATCGACCGGCGGCGTCCACGGCAAGACAAAAGTGTCCTGCGTCTGCAAAGTAGGAGTGTCACTCTCTCACCGATGACGGCGGAGACTGCGAATGGGATGACTGCGGTTGCGTTATCTGCAGCGGACCGAGGTTTTGCTGAAGGCAAGCGCCGGCCGCATGACGTTCCTGTCGGCGCACATGTGCTTGACCCGAGCGCGTGCGAGGTGCGTCGGCTACTGGGTCGGATCCGAAGGTTCCCGTCGTCCCTTCACCGTACCGGCGCCCACGGAGCCAGCAGCCAACCATGACGCTTGCGAACAGGCAGCAGCAACTTGGCGAGCCTTCCCTCGTGGATTCGGTGCCCTGCCCGCTTCGCCGCCGGCAGCGCTTGCATTGATGCGCTCCCAAGGTCACGAACATGCTGGTTTTGTGTTAGAATTTCGGGGTGAATTTAAACGTCACAACTTATCGGAAATTTTCATTGATCTGTGACATAGTGCGTGCTAAATACATGACCGATCGGTCGGTTAATGTATTTGATGCGAGAGCCGATCGGGAGCAGGAGGAAATTGCGCATGCCGGAAGCGTTCATCTGCGATGCCGTTCGCACACCCATCGGCCGCTATGGCGGCGTACTTTCTTCGGTGCGCGCGGACGATCTCGCAGCCTTGCCACTCGCTGCCCTTATGGAACGAAATAGGGGTGTGGACTGGAGCAGGGTCGATGATCTTATCCTCGGCTGTGCTAATCAGGCGGGTGAAGACAACCGCAACGTCGCCCGCATGGCAGTGCTGCTTTCCGGAATGCCGGTCACCGTCCCCGCAACCACGATCAACCGGCTGTGCGGTTCCGGCATGGATGCCGTCGGAATGGCAGCGCGGGCGATCCGCGCAGGTGATTGCGACTTCGTTGTCGCGGGTGGTGTGGAGAGCATGAGCCGAGCGCCTTTCGTGATGCCAAAGGCAGACAGTGCTTTCTCCCGGGCAAACGCGGTCTACGACACCACGATCGGCTGGCGTTTCATCAATCCGAAAATGAAGGCGGGATTTGGCGTCGATTCCATGCCAGAGACGGCCGACAATGTAGCTGAAGATTTTGGCGTCAGCCGTGCCGATCAGGACGCCTTTGCCGCCCGCAGCCAGGCGCGGTGGGCCTCTGCGCAGAAGGTTGGCCTGTTTGCAGACGAACTGGTCTCAGTCCGGGTAGCTCAGAAGAAGGGCGATGCAGTTGTTGTTGACCGCGACGAGCATCCCCGTCCGGGCACGACTGCCGAGCAACTTTCAAGGCTCAAAGGCGTCAACGGTGCGGACCTCAGTGTCACCGCGGGCAATGCTTCGGGCGTCAACGATGGCGCTGCGGCCCTCGTTATCGCAAGCGAGGCAGTTGCAAGAACACAGGGGTTGTCGCCGAAAGCACGCATCGTCGCGATGGCTGCAGCCGGCGTTGAGCCGCGCATCATGGGAGTGGGCCCGGCGCCAGCTGCCCGGAAAGTCCTCGCACGTGCTGGACTCGCTATCGGGCAGATGGACGTGATCGAACTTAACGAGGCATTTGCTGCGCAGGCGCTTGCCGTGCTGCGCGATCTGGACCTTCCCGATGACGCGCCCCATGTCAATCCGAATGGTGGTGCCATCGCAATGGGGCATCCACTCGGGATGAGCGGGGCCCGATTGGTAACGACCGCAACCTACCAATTGCACCGCCGTGGCGGCCGCTATGCGCTCTGCATGATGTGCATCGGCGTCGGCCAGGGCATCGCCATCATCCTCGAGCGCGTCTGACGCGCGAAGGCAAGGGAGACAAACGATGTACGCACAGATGGTCAAGACCGACAGCGCCCACGTCAAGACGCTCGACGAAATGGATCCCGTCGAACGCGCCTTCCAGGAACGGGTCGACGCCGGCCAGAAGATCGAGCCAAAGGAATGGATGCCGGAAGGCTATCGCAAGACGTTGATGCGTCAGATCAGCCAGCACGCCCATTCCGAGATTGTCGGTCAGCTGCCGGAAGGCAATTGGATCACCCGAGCGCCCACCTTGGAGCGCAAGGCGATATTACTCGCCAAGGTGCAGGATGAGGCCGGACACGGGCTCTACCTATACTGTGCCGCTGAAACGCTCGGAATTAGCCGGGACGAAATGTATGAACAGCTGCATAGTGGCAAGGCAAAGTACTCCTCGATCTTCAACTACCCGACGCTGAGCTGGGCAGACATCGGCGCGATCGGCTGGCTGGTCGATGGTGCTGCGATCATGAACCAGGTGCCGTTGCAGCGCTGTTCCTACGGGCCTTATGCCCGTGCCATGGTCCGCATCTGCAAGGAGGAAAGCTTCCATCAACGCCAGGGCTTCGACATCCTGATGAAGATGGTCAAGGGAACGCCCGCGCAGAAGGAAATGGTCCAGGACGCCTTGAACCGCTGGTGGTGGCCATCGCTGATGATGTTTGGCCCCTCCGATGACGCATCGGTGCATTCCGCACAATCGATGTCTTGGAAGATCAAGCAGAACTCCAACGACGAGCTGCGCCAAAAGTTCGTCGACCAGACGGTACCGCAGGCAGAATACCTCGGCCTCACGGTCCCGGACCCGGATCTGAAGTGGAACGAGGAAAAGGGTGGCTATGATTTCGGCGAACCTGACTGGACCGAGTTCTTCGCCGTCATCGCTGGCAACGGTCCGTGCAATGCCGAGCGCCTTGGCGCACGGCAGAAGGCATGGAACGACGGCGCTTGGTTCCGTGACGGTCTCGTTGCACATGCCGACAAGATGAAATCGCGTCGTGCCGCTGCGCAGGTCGCCGCCGAATAATGTCAGAACGCCGCGAGGCGCTCTTTGAGTAGTTGCTATCGTAACAAATCCGCGATCTCGCGCCTTCGGCCGAGGAAATGCGAGCAGGGAGAAACAACCATGTCCAGCGAATGGCCCCTTTGGGAAGTTTTCATCCGTGGCCAGCACGGCTTGAATCACCGGCATGTTGGCAGCCTTCATGCGCCCGATGCCGAGATGGCCGTCAACAACGCCCGTGACGTTTACACTCGTCGCAATGAAGGTGTGAGCATTTGGGTCGTTCGGTCCAGCGACATCACGGCCAGCGCGCCGTCCGACAAGGGCCCGCTGTTTGATCCGTCGAATTCGAAGGTCTATCGGCATCCGACTTTCTTCGACATTCCGGATGAAGTGGGGCACATGTGATGAGCGCGATCTCCAATATATCAGTCAGTGACGCGACTCTTTTCGAGTGCCTGACCCGTCTCGGCGACAATTCACTGATCCTCGGTCATCGCGTTTCAGAATGGTGCGGGCATTCACCGGCCCTTGAAGAGGACATCGCGCTTTCCAATACGGCGCTTGATCTGATCGGTCAGACGCAGCTTTGGCTCGGCCTTGCCGGAGAGATCGAAGGTCGTGGTCGCAGCGCCGACAATCTTGCTTATCTGCGTGATGCTCGCGACTTCCGCAACGTTCTGCTCGTCGAGCGTCCGAACGGCGATTTTGGGACGACGCTGATGCGTCAGTTTCTCTTTGACGCCTGGCACTTCCTCATGCTGAAGGCACTTTGCGGCTCGACCGACAAACGCATTGCAGACATTGCCGAAAAAGCCACCAAGGAAGTTGCCTACCACCTCGATCGCAGCCGTGACCTGATCATCCGCCTTGGCGACGGTACTGCCGAAAGCCATCGCCGCATGCAGGGCGCACTTGACGACCTCTGGGCCTATACCGGCGAGCTTTTTATGGGCGACACGTCCGACGTGGAGCTGGCCGAGGCGGGCATCGCGCCGGAACCCGAGAGCCTGAAAGCTGCGTGGGACGAACTGGTTGGCGAGGCACTGTCAGAGGCGACACTGAAGAAGCCGACGGACGGTTACATGCACAAGGGCGGCAAACGCGGTGTTCATACCGAACACATGGGCTTCATCCTCGCTGACCTGCAGTTTTTGCAGCGGGCTTATCCGGGCGCGACCTGGTAACGGAGGGAGGCGGTTATGACGACCGCGACTTTGCCATCGACCGCAGATGTCTGGCAGTGGCTTGGGGAGGTTCCGGATCCGGAAATCCCGGTGATCTCGCTTGTCGATCTCGGCATTATCCGAGCCATCGCTTTTGAAGGCGACACGCTGGTTGTGACAGTAACACCGACCTATTCGGGCTGTCCGGCAACCGCGATCATCAACCTGGATATCGAGCGGGCTCTACACGACAAGGGGATCGATAAGCTGCGGCTCGAGCGTCAGCTTTCGCCGGCGTGGACGACGGACTGGATTAGTGCCGATGGTCGCGAAAAGCTCAAGGCCTACGGTATCACGCCACCCGTTGATGGTACCGCGATAGATGGCCTCCTGCGCCTGCGCGCCGATCGCCTATCCGGCCGCTCCAATCTGACGATCGCCTGTCCGCGGTGCGGGTCGACGAAGACGGAAAAGATCAGCCAGTTCGGTTCGACGCCCTGCAAGGCGAGCTATCGCTGTACCGACTGTCTGGAACCATTCGATTATTTCAAGTGCATCTGACTTTTGCCTCGTGAGGTCCGTAACATGGCACGTTTCCATTCTCTTCAGGTCACCGACGTCAGGCGCGAGACGCGTGATGCCGTGGTTGTCACGCTCGCTCCGCTTGACCAGGACCGAAGCTCGTTCGATTTCACGCAGGGACAGTACCTGACGTTCCGTCGCAAGTTTGACGGCGAGGAGTTGCGCCGATCCTATTCGATCTGTGCCGGGCGCGACGAGGGTGTACTGCGGGTCGGCATCAAGCGGGTGGATGGCGGATGCTTTTCGACCTGGGCGAACGAGGAACTGCAAATCGGTGATACGCTTGAAGCCATGCCGCCAACGGGGGCCTTCTTCACCGCGATCGAACCCGAAATATCCAAGAACTACCTCGGATTTGCTGCCGGCAGCGGGATTACACCGGTTCTTTCCATCATCAAAACCACGTTGGCGCGTGAACCGAAATCGCGCTTCACGCTCGTCTACGCGAACCGTCAGATCAGTTCGATCATGTTCCGCGAGGAACTGGATGACCTGAAGAACAGCTACCTTGGCCGCCTGTCAATTCTGCATGTTCTGGAAAGCGAGGCACAGGATATCGACCTCTTCACCGGCCGGATCGATGCGGACAAATGTGCGGCGCTCTTCCGGCATTGGGTTGACCTCAAATCCGTCAACACGGCCTTCATCTGTGGTCCCGAACCGATGATGCTGACGATCGCAGCCGCGCTTCGCGATCACGGGATGCGCGACGAGCAGATCAAGTTCGAGCTCTTTGCATCCTCGCAGCCGGGTCGGGCGCGCCGCAAAACCGAAAGCACAGCCTCTCACGATCGCGACGCGAGCTGTGAGGCAACGGTCACGCTCGACGGCGCAACGCGTGTTTTCAAGATGCCGAAGCAGGGACAAACTCTTTTGGAAGCGGCGTTGGAGAACCGTATGGACGCCCCCTACGCCTGCAAGGCAGGTGTGTGTTCCACATGCCGGGCCAAGGTCATCGAGGGTGAGACCGAGATGGAGGTCAACCACGCGCTGGAGGATTACGAAGTGCGCCAGGGCTACGTCTTGACCTGTCAGTGTTATCCGCTGAGCGACCGTGTCGTGGTCAGCTACGACCAATAAGGCGCGCCAGCGAAGGAGGAATAGCCGATGTCCGATACGATGCCGATCGAGGAATACCTGCTCAAGGGTGGCGCGCTGACGTCGCCTGACAACGTCCCACCACGCTATCGCGGCGAGCTTTTGCGGCTGATGGCAAGTTTCGTTGACAGCGAGCTTGCAGGTGCTGCCGGGTTTGCCGATACGATCAACGATGCGCCCGGTATCAAGGAACGTATCGCCTCTGCCAAGATAGTGCTTGAGAAAACCGACCATGCCGGTCGGGTCCTTGATATCATGGGGAGTTTCGGCGCAGACACTGGCCGCTATGCGGTTCATCATCCCTGGGACGCCCGGCTAGCCCGCGCAACCGACATCGGTGCCGCCCGGCAGAGCGGTGACATGCGCCTTTCGGTCTTCCACTATCCCTTGCAGGGCTGGGTCGACGCTGTGGTCATGAACGTGCTGATGGGCAGTGCGAGTGCCATCCAGCTGCGCGAGCTTACCCATGTTTCCTATCAGCCGCTTGCCGAAGTGTTCCGTGCCATTTTACCGCGCGAGGCACATCACACCGAGCTCGGCGTCGAGGGACTGAAGCGAATTGTCCAAAGTGAAGACGGGACGACAGCGGCGCGAGCAGCGATCTCCTACTGGCGCCCGCGTGTTGCTGCAAGCTTCGGGCTCTCCGGCTCGGCGCGCTACGAGACGTTGGCGCGCTTTGGCCTGCGCCACACCCCCAACGAGGCGCTGCTTTCACAATGGCAGGCGGCCGTTGACGAGCAGCTTAACGCGCTCAATCTGAACTGACCCGGAAGGACAAGACAATGAACGTTCTGGCAAACCCGCCCCGTCGTCTCGAAAGCTATGTCTATGGCCGCTGGGTTCCTGGCACGCAGGATGGCACTAAGCTACTTGATGCCTCGACGGGGGTGCCGGTGGCTACAATCGATTCCACTGGCGTCGACTTTGCCTCATCCGTGGGTTACGGCCGAGAAAAGGCAGGCCCCGCACTGCGTCGCATGTCTTTCCACGAGCGTGCCGCTATGTTGAAGGCACTTGGCCAAGCATTGATGGAGCGCAAGGAGGAGTTCTACGCGCTCTCGTCGGCAACCGGTGCGACAAAGACAGACAGCTGGATCGATATCGATGGCGGCATTGGCACCTTGCTGTCCTATGCCTCAAAGGGCCGGCGCGAACTGCCCAACACGCGTGTCCTCGTTGACGGAGAAGTAGAACCGCTGTCGCGCGACGGAACTTTCGCCGCCCGGCATATTCTGTCGCCGCTGCAGGGCGTCGCCATACATATCAATGCATTCAACTTTCCGGTCTGGGGCATGCTCGAGAAGCTGGCGCCGACCCTGCTTGCCGGCATGCCGGCGATCGTCAAACCGGCGAGCCAGACGGCTTACCTGACTGAACTCGTCGTACGTCACATGGTTGCAACGGGCCTGCTTCCCGAAGGCGCGGTGCAGCTTGTCTGCGGTTCCGTAGGCGACCTCCTGGACCATGTCGATGGACAGGACGTGGTCACCTTCACCGGCTCGGCCTGGACCGGCCGCAAGCTGAAAACCCATCCGGCGATCATCGACAACTCGGTGCGCTTCACGATGGAGGCAGATAGTCTCAATGCCTCTGTTCTCGGTCTCGATGCCGCCCCCGGTACTGAGGAGTTCGACCTTTTCGTCAAGGAAGTCTCCCGAGAGATGACGGCAAAGGCAGGTCAGAAGTGTACGGCCATCCGTCGCGTCATCGCACCCCGCCCCTATTGCGACGCTCTGATCTCAGCCCTCGGCGAGCGCCTTGGCAAAACGGTGCTCGGCAATGCCGCCGATGAAAACGTTCGAATGGGACCGCTTGCTAGCCTTGCCCAACGCGACGAGGTCCGCGCGCGCATCCGCGATCTCCTGGCCGACGCCGAGATCGTTGCGGGTGATCCGGACATTCCCCGCATCGTCTCGGGTGACGTCGAAGCTGGTGCCTTCCTCAACCCGGTGCTCCTTTATTGCGACAATCCCTCGCACGCCCGGGCTGTTCATGACGTTGAAGCGTTTGGTCCGGTCAGCACGGTCATGCCCTATGACAGCGCTGAGGAGGCCGTCGATCTTGCCCGCCGCGGCAAGGGTAGCCTAGTCTCCTCGGTCTTCACCAACGATCCGGCCTTCGCCGAAGAGGTGGTCCTTGGTATGGCTCCATTCCACGGCCGCGTACTGATCGGAAATCGCGTCAGCGCGAAGAGCTCGACCGGCCATGGCTCGCCGTTGCCAGGCCTTGTGCACGGTGGTCCTGGACGGGCCGGCGGCGGCGAGGAGCTGGGCGGGATTCGTGGGGTCAAGCACTACATGCAGCGCACTGCGGTCCAGGGCTCGCCGACGCTTCTGTCGGCGGTCACCGGCCGCTGGGTCCCGGATGCCGAGGTGCGCAAGGACCAGGAACATCCGTTCCGCAAGTCGCTTGCGGAATTGCAGATCGGCGATCAGCTCGTCACCGGCACACGGACGGTGACGCTTGAAGATATAGAGCATTTCGCCAACTTCACCGGTGATACGTTTTACGCCCATATGGACGAGGATGCGGCCAAGGCCAATCCGTTCTTCGACGGGCGCGTTGCCCACGGCTATCTGATCGTTTCCTTTGCCGCTGGCCTCTTTGTCGACCCAGCCCCGGGCCCGGTTCTTGCCAATTATGGCGTCGACAACCTGCGCTTCCTCACGCCAGTCAATCCCGGTGATACCTTGCAGGTGCAGTTGACCTGCAAGGAGATCAATCCGCGCATCGGGGCCGAGCACGGCGAAGTGCGCTGGGACTGCCGGGTAACCAACCAGAATGCAGCGACGGTCGCTCAATATGACGTGTTGACGATGGTCGCCAAAAGAAGGGACTGACTGACATGGCGCAGGTCTATTCCTATGATGGTGTCGTGCCCGTCATCCATCCGGAGGCCTTCGTCCATCCGGCCGCTGTGGTGATCGGCGACGTCATTGTAGGTCCTGCCTGCTATGTCGGGCCTTGCGCCGTATTGCGCGGGGACTTCGGACGCATCGTGATGGAACGCGGGTCGAACGTCCAGGAAACCTGCGTCGTCCATAGCTTCCCCAATGTCGAAGTGGTGATCGGCGAAGAGGGACATATCGGCCATGGCGCCGTTTTGCATGGTTGTCGGATTGGTCGCAATGCAATGGTGGGGATGAATGCGGTCGTCATGGACGAGGCCATCGTCGGGGAAAATTCGATCGTTGCCGCCATGGCCTTCGTCAAGGCGGGGGCCGAGATCCCCGCAAACAGCCTTGCCGTCGGCTCCCCTGCCCGGGTCGTTCGCGAACTCAGCGAGAAGGAAATGGCCTGGAAACGCCAGGGCACGGGCGTCTATCAACGCCTCGCACTTGAGGCCAGGGAAAAGCTTCAGCCAGCCCAGCCGCTTAGCGCGCCGGAGCCAGAGCGTCGACGCATCAGGGCCCCGGACTATGATCCCTTGATCCTGGAGCGGCTGAAATTCGGGGATTGAGTATCCCTATCGGACAGCCTTTACGCCCTCGAGGATCAAGGTCGTGGCGATATCGGCATACTCGTCACGACTGACCGGGCCACCCGGGCGAAACCACATGTAGACCCAGTTCATCATGCCGAAGAGCGACATCGTAACGGGCATCAAGAGAGGTTTGCTGGCGTTGAGATCCGGGTTGATCTCAATGATGGTGTTGGAGAAGCGCTTGACGATCCGACGCTCGATCGCGCGTAGCTCATCAAGCTGGTCCTGCGACAGCGCACTCGTGCCGTTCAGCTGCACCTTGTGCTCGTTGTCGGCGTCTCTGTAGTTTTCAAGCACTTGCCGCACCAGCAACCGTAGACGCTGCTGGGGTGTCGCCCCCGGCTCGTCTGCAGCGGCAACGGCGGCTTCCAGTTCCTCGAGATGGTTGCGAATGATGTCGAATATCAACGCGTCCTTGCTCGGATAATAGTGATAGAGGAGAGCCTTGGAGACGTTGCTGCGCGAGGCAATGTGGGCCATGGACGCTTTCTCCATCCCCATCTCTGCAAAGACGGCAGCGGCGCTGCTCAAAAGGCTGCGTTGTTTTTCTTCAAAGTCGATCGCGCGCGTGCGTGCCATATGATCCTGTGTCCCTGTCCTTCTCTCGCGCCCTCCACGCGATAAGCCGCTGTAAGCTCTTAATGACGCTTCCCGACGTCTCCGTGCCGGGAAGCGTCTGTCCTTATTCCTTGGGTCTGTTGTCGACGACCCGTTTCGCCTTGCCCTCGGACCGGGCGACTCCACCCGGATCGCGAATCTCGATCTTTGTGGTAACACCAACGATGCTCTTGATGTAGTGGGCAAGGGATTTTGCCGATGAGGCGCGGGCGATTTCGTCGGCTGCGTCAGGCGTACACTCGACATGAACCGTCATCTGGTCCATCCGCCCGGCCCGATTGAGTTCGATCTGGAAGTGCGGGGCAAGGCCCTGACACTTGAGGATCTGCTCCTCGATCTGCGTCGGGAAGACGTTGACGCCGCGCAGGATCATCATGTCGTCGGAGCGGCCGGTAATCTTTTCGATGCGCCGCATGGAACGGGCCGTGCCGGGCAGCAGCCGCGTCAGGTCGCGTGTGCGGTAGCGGATGATTGGCAGACCTTCCTTGGTCAAGGTCGTGAAGACGAGCTCGCCCATCTCTCCGTCGGGAAGAACCTCGCCCGTCACCGGGTCGATAATTTCAGGATAGAAGTGGTCTTCCCAGATGTGCAGGCCGTCCTTGGTCTCGACGCACTCACTGGCAACGCCCGGTCCCATGACCTCGGAGAGGCCGTAGATATCGACGGCATGCATGTCGAACGACTGTTCGATCTCCTGGCGCATCGCATTGGTCCAGGGCTCGGCACCGAAGATGCCCACCGCCAGCGAACTTTCGCGCGGATCGATCCCCTGCCGACGAAACTCGTCCAGGATCGAAAGCATGTATGAGGGCGTGACCATGATGATGCGGGGCTTGAAATCCTGCATCAGGATGACCTGCCGCTCCGTCATCCCACCGGACATCGGCACGACGGTACAGCCAAGCCGCTCGGCGCCGTAGTGGGCGCCAAGGCCACCGGTAAAGAGCCCGTAGCCGTAGGCAACATGCACCATGTCGCCTCTGCGGCCGCCGGCAGCCCGGATCGAACGCGCCACCATGTCTGCCCAGGTGTCGATATCCTTTTGTGTGTAACCGACGACCGTCGGCTTGCCGGTGGTGCCCGAAGAACCATGGATGCGCACCAGCTTCTCCCTGGGCACGGCAAACATTCCGAACGGATAGGTGTCGCGAAGGTCCTTCTTGGTCGTGAACGGGAACTTCGCAAGATCGGCGAGCGACTTCAGATCCGAGGGGTGGATGCCTGCCTCATCGAAGCGGACACGGTAGAACGATGAGTTGTCATAGGCGTGGACCAGCGACCATTTCATCCGGTCAAGCTGGAGCGCGGCAATCTCGTCGCGCGATGCCCTTTCGATCGCGTCAAGGTCGCCGGGGCGTGGTGATAGGTCTTCCATGTCTGTCTCCTCCGAGATAAGCGGCCGGCGGCTTTACGCCTCGTCCGGCAAAAGAGTGCCCTTGACCGTGCGCGAATGGCCGCGGAATTCAGCAATGTGATCGCCATTCTGATTGGTCACGTTGATATCGTAGATCCCGCCGCGCCCGCGTCGCGAGACCTCGCGCGCGGTCGCCGTCAATCGGTCGCCGACAAAGGCGGGTGCGATGAAGGTGACCGAGCAATGCTGCGCGACGGCGCGCTGATTGTACGTGTTGCAGGCAAAGGCGAAGGCGGAATCGGCCAATGTGAAGATATATCCACCATGGCACGTTCCGTGTCCGTTGGTCATTTCGGGTCTGATGATCATGGAGATCACCGAAAGGCCCGGCGCAACGCGGTCTCTTCTCATGCCAAGATGCCGGGTGGCATTGTCCTCATGCCACATCGCATCCGCGCAGGCATCGGCAAGCTCCTGTGCCGTCAGAACTACCCGGTCCGTCATCGTCCCTTAAACTCCGGCTTGCGCTTTTCCAGGAATGCGGCGACGCCTTCGGCATAATCCGCGCTACGGCCGGCCTCGCGCTGCAGATCGCGTTCGAGTTCAAGCTGCTGATCCAGCGAATTGGTGGCAGCAGCCTGGAGGGCGCGCTTGGTCATGCCGAGACCCTTCGTTGGTCCGGCTGCCAGTCTGCTGGCAAGCGCATGGGCTTCATCCAGAAGTGCCGCATCGTCGACCACTTTCCAGATCAGGCCCCAGCTCGCCGCCGTTTCCGCATCGAGCGGTTCAGCCGTCAGTGCGAGCGCCTTGGCGCGCGCCTCTCCAAGCAGGCGTGGCAGGCTCCAGGTGCCGCCGGAGTCGGGTACCAGACCGATCTTCGCGAAGGCCTGGATGAAGCGAGCTGATCGTGCTGCCAGAGCGATGTCGCAGGCAAGCGCGATATTGGCGCCGGCGCCGGCGGCGACGCCATTCACCGCACAGACGACTGGTTTGTCGAGCGTCCTGATCAGCCGGATCAGCGGGTTGTAGAACAGTTCAATGGTACGTCCGAGGTCCGGGGCTATCCCACCCTTTCGCGGATCACGGTCACCGAGATCCTGCCCGGCGCAAAAGCCACGTCCTGCCCCGGTCAGGAGCACGGCGCGCACCGCCGCATCGTTGTGAGCGCGCTCGAAGCCGTTGCGCAGCGCCACATGCATCTCCTCGTTAAAGGCATTGAGTTTGTCTGGGCGATTGAGCGTCAAGGCAAGGACGCCATCGGCAAGCGCCGACAGGACGGTGTCGGATTCGGACATGTTTCCTCCAGTTCCGCCAGGATCGGGCGGTTCATTAAAAAACTCTTGCATAAACCGACCGGCCGGTCAATTATAAATCCACACCACGCGAGGAACATATAATGGATGCCCTTTTTGACCGCTACCAGCCGACCCTTGTGGCGGCCCTCAAGGCCACGCAGGACCGCGGCTATTGGTCGGCCTATCCTGAAATCCCAAGCGGCAAGATTTATGGCGAAACAGCCAAGGACGATGGTCTGGCGTCTTATAACGCCCAGCTTGGCAGGCCCTTCGACCTGCCCGGTCATCCTGGAAGTGGGATTGTCGGGGCCGAAGTTTCGCCATTCGGCCCGTCGCTCGGCGTCACTTATCCGGCGGCCGATGCAAACAGCCTGATTGCCGCCTCGCAGGCTGCAGCATCCGCATGGGCAACTGCCCCGATCAAGACCCGTGTCGGCGTCTGCCTGGAAGTACTCGCACGTCTCAATCACCGCAGCTTTGAGATCGCCAATGCTGTCATGCACACGACGGGGCAGTCCTTTGCCATGGCATTCCAGGCTGGGGGACCGCACGCGCAAGACCGCGGCCTTGAGGCCGTCGCCTATGCCTACGCGGAGATGAGCCGCACGCCTGCGCAGGCCGTGTGGTCGAAACCGCAGGGCAAAGCCGAGCCGATCGTTCTTCAAAAGCACTGGCGGGTCGTTCCCAGAGGTGTCTCGCTGGTGATCGGCTGCCAAACCTTTCCGACCTGGAACAGCTATCCGGGCCTGTTTGCCAGCCTCGCGACCGGCAATACGGTCATCGTCAAGCCGCATCCAGGTGCAATTCTTCCTCTCGCGATCACCATTTCGGTTATTCGACAGGTGCTTGCGGAAGAAGGTTTTGACCGCAATATCGCGCTTCTCGCACCGGACGCTCCGGGTGCAGAAATCACCGCTGGCCTCGTTCAGAGCGAAGCCGTTTCCATCATCGACTACACCGGCTCCAGCAGCTTTGGGGAGTGGGTGCGGCGGCATGCCGGAGAGGCGAAGGTCTACACCGAAGAAACCGGTGTCAATTCGGTGGTCGTCGCAACGACTGACGACTTTGCCGGCATGTGCGCGAATATTGCCTTTTCGCTTTCGCTCTATAGCGGCCAGATGTGCACCGCCCCGCAGAACATCTATGTCCCCCGGAGTGGCATCGCGACGAACCAAGGCCATAAGGGTTTTGAGGACGTCGCGAAGGGAATTGCCTCGGCGATCGATGACCTTCTTGCCGATCCTGCGCGTGCTAACGGCGTCTGTGGCGCAATTGCCAATTCGGCAACCCTGGCGCGGATCGAGACAGCTCGCGGCCTTGGAACGCTCATTCGCGACTCTGCCCCGATCGATGCCGGGGATGCGCGCACGGCAACCCCTCTTATCCTTGGCGTGGATGCCGAAAAGACAGATGCACACGAGGAAGAACGCTTCGGTCCGATCGCCTTTGTCGTCGCGGTAGCCGATGCGGCCGAAGGCATTGAGAGGGCGGCAAGCCTAGCCCGTCGAAAGGGTGCGATCACGGCGGCGCTCTATGATACGGATGACACCAGGATTGAGAACGCCGTAAACGCGTTTTGCAACGCTGGCGTCAACCTCTCGATCAATTTGACGGGAGGAATTTTCGTGAACCAGAGCGCTGCCTTCAGCGACTTCCACGTCACAGGTGCAAACCCGGCAGGTAATGCCAGCCTCACCGACGCCGCCTTCGTGGCAGAGCGGTTTAGCACAGTGATGTGGCGCCAACCGAGGACGGTCTGACCGGTTACCAAGACGCCAACAACGCGAAGCCTTATTCCCTCCCTGCCCGCAATGACGGCATAGGAACGAACGGAACCAGACAGCTTTGCGATGCAGACGAGGATGCAAGCAAATGACACTGACAATAAAACAGATCGGCAAGATCGCCGTCGTGACCGTTGATAACCCGCCGGTCAATGCCCTTTCGCAGGCTGTACGACAGGATCTTTGGAACGCCGCTGAGGCGCTCGACCGCGACCCCTCGGTTGACGCGGTGGTGCTGATCTGCGCCGGACGGACATTCATTGCCGGGGCCGATGTGAGCGAATTCGGCAAACCGCCCCTCCCCCCTCACCTTCCAGACCTCGTCACGCGTATCGAGAAGACGGCCAAGCCGTGGGTCGCAGCAATCCACGGCAGTGCGCTCGGCGGAGGCTTCGAGATTGCACTCGGCTGCCGTTTTCGCGTGGCCTCGCCATCGGCGAGCATCGGTCTGCCAGAAGTACGGCTGGGGATCGTCCCGGGTGCTGGCGGCACGGTGCGCCTTCCGCGTCTGGCCGGAGCGGCGCTCGCCGCTGACATGGTCACGTCTGGCCAACCTGTCACGGCCCTGCGGGCTCGCGCGCAAGGGTTGATCGATGCCGTTGTCGAAGACGACCTGGAAAGCGGCACGATCGACTTCCTCCGCCTGGCTCTCGCCCAACCCCTCCCGCCTCCCCTTTGCGAACGGTACGTCCCTGCCGTGGAGGCGAGCTTTTGGGAGACAACTGCGAAATCAGTTGCGTTGCGCGCCAAGCGGGAACAGGCTCCCCTTCGGGCTCTCGACTGTATCCGCAAGGCCTGCGAATACGAGTTCGAGGCTGCAATGGAGTTTGAACGTGAGACATTCCTTGACTTGCGCGGCTCGCCCCAGGCTCGAGCCTTGCGTCACGTTTTCTTCGCGGAGCGTGCAGCACCAAGGCCGCCAGAGCTTCGCGCGACAGTCCCGCAATCGATCAGATCCGCTGCGGTGATTGGCGGCGGAACGATGGGAGCCGGGATCGCTGCGGCACTTTGTGATGCCCAATTGCCAGTCACACTGGTCGAGCGTGACAGCGAGGCGCTCGACCGCGGGCTTTCCAATCTGCGCGCAATCTTCGAAAGCTCCGTCAAGCGCGGCAAGATCAGCCCCGATGTCGCGGAAGAGCGGCTTGCCGCAGTGACCGCCACGACCGACTACGGTGCCCTCGCTGACGTCGACCTCGTAATCGAGGCAGTCTTTGAGGATCTCGGCGTCAAGCGCGATGTCTTCGCCAGACTGTCGGCAGTCTGCCGCCCCGATACTTTGCTGGCCACCAACACCTCCTATCTCGATCCGGGGCAGATCGCGGCCGACATCGCGCATCCGGAGCGCTTTCTTGGCCTGCACTTCTTCAGTCCAGCTCAGGTGATGAAGCTGCTGGAGATCGTGCCAACACCGGATACGGCCCCGGTCACGCTCGCGACTGGCTTCGCACTCGCCCGCATGATGAACAAGATCCCGGTCCGTGCCGGCATCTGTGATGGCTTCATCGGCAACCGGATACTCAAGGTCACACGTGCACAGGCGGAACGCCTGCTGTTGTCGGGTGCAGAACCGCAGACCGTCGATTCCGCCATGCGTGCCTTTGGCCTGCCGATGGGGCCGTTCGAGGCGCAGGACCTTGGTGGTCTCGACATCGCTGCGTTTCAGCGTCGGGCTGCCCGCGTAAGGGGAGAGACGCCCTTTGCACCGGTCGCCGATCGGCTCTATGCCTTGGGACGTTTCGGGCAGAAGAGCGGTGGTGGCTGGTATGACTACGACAAGGGCGATCGGACGCCCAAGCCGTCCGTTGCAGTTGCTGGCATAATCGCTGCCGAAGCCTTGGCCACGCCGCAGCGACAGTGGAGCGAAGGCGAGATCGTTGATTGCATCGTATTGCCCATGATCAACGAGGCCGCAAGAATCCTGGACGAGACGATTGCTGCGCGGTCTGAAGACATCGATCTCGTTCAAATTCACGGTTATGGATTCCCACGCTTCAGAGGCGGTCTGATGCATTACGCCGAGACACGGGGACTTGGGGATATCGTTGCGATACTCGAACGTTTTGCCAAAGAAGGCCTTGCTGAGCCTCCATGCGGCCTGCTCCGCAACAGCACAGGTTCTGGCCGCTTTGGTTTACCATAGTTGCGCGTTGGACCAAAGCTGCCAACCAGTCAACTGCTCTTGGTCCGGTGCGTCCTACGAGTCAACGTGCCTCGCTCTTTGAGAACGCCGCCAGACCGGGCGGCGCCACTTCGACAAATTCAAAAATCAACGGAGTGGCGATGGTCGGAGCAGAAGTTATGTCGCTGAGCGGTGACCTAACCGGGCCTGAAGAGGTCTGCGTTCGAGGCGCGATGCTGGGGTGGGCATTTGCCTTACCGGTCCGACACCAGTGTGGGTACTGGGAGAGGGTTGGAATTCTCATCGCGAATATCGAAGGCATAGCGCCCCCTCTCATCCAGCGACACCGAGTAACTCAGCCTGTCGCGGACAACGTTGTTTTCATCGAAGGTTAGGATCTTCGGCTTGATGGACGTCAGCTCCGCCTCGCCAAGATAGATCGAATTGCAAATGATTATTTGGTCGCCGGCCTGACATGTTCTAGCGGCCGCGCCATTCAAAATGCAGCATCGAGAGCCGCGTTCGCCAAGAATGACATATGTGGATATTCGCGCTCCAGAGTTTTTGTTCCAGATCTCGACAAACTCCATCGGCAGGATACCTGCCTCCTCGCAGTGGTCTGGATCGAGGGCGATCGACCCACGATAGTTCAAGTTCGCTTCTGTCACATAGATGCCGTGCAGCTTGCCGGCGACCACTTTTCTCATATTCCAACCTTTCTTTATCTCTCGCCGCGCCAGCCTTGCTGTCGCGCATGACGTCGATCGACGCGCGTCATGATGATCACCTGGTCAGCATGGGGCGGCCTTGCCCTGTCCTGATCGACTACGTGACCAATACGCAGGCACCGCCAATCATTCCCGCGCCGGCCGCGGCGAGAAGCAGGCATTCACCGGGAACAAATGGTTTCGTCGCATTGGCGATTGACAGTGACAGGGGAATTGTCGCGGCGGACGAATTCCCGAAGGCCTCGATTGTTCGCGCCGTCTTCGATGGATCGATGCCAAGATCGTTACAAACGGCATCGAAAATCCGGGCATTGGCCTGGTGCGGAACGAACCGGTCAACCTCAGATGCCGTCAGGCCGGCCCTCGCGAGTGCCTCGCGTGAGCATTGCGTCATGACTGCGACGGCGCGCGAGAAAACCTCTCTCCCGTCCTTCATAGACATCAGGAACTCCTCTCCGGCTATTTTGCCCGTAAAGGGGCGGTTGCTCCCGCCCGCTGGAATGGTGATCAGGTCATAGCCACTGCCATCGGAGGCGAGTTCGACCCCCCTCAGTCCAGCTTCGGGTTCGGCGGAAGGTGAAAGGACGACCGCGCCGGCCGCATCGGCGAACAGGACGGCGCTGGCGCGCTCGTTGGGATTGATGCGGCGGGACAAAATATTGGCGGCCACAACCAGAACCGAACGACCATGCAGGCGCACGAATCCGTCGGCCAGGGTTAGCGCGTAAAGAAAGCCCGAGCAGGCACCGGCGAGATCGATCGCGCCGGATCTCGTGAGCCCCAGCTGATACGCGAGCAGTGGCGCGGATGGCGGAAGCAGATGACATGGCGTCGAGGTTGCTAGCAAGGTCAAGGCGACATCGTCCGGTGAGACACCTGAATTTTCGAGTGCCATCCGGCCTGCTTCTGCTGCGAGTGCACTGAGCGTCTCGCCAGCGCTTGCCCAATATCGGCTGCGAATACCGGTCCGGCGCTCGATCCAACCCGGTTCGAGCCCAAGCGTTGCCTCGATTTCGGTGCTGTCGACGCGCCGGCCGGGTACCGCATGCCCGAAACCCGCCATACGCGAGGAAGCTGCTGGTCTCATCGCGATCCTCCCTGAATGATTGTGGCAACCTCGTCGATCGCGTCGTAAACGAGGCTGAGCTCTGGGGCGCTGACGCAATAAGGCGGCATGAGGTAGATGACATTGCCAAGCGGACGAATGAGAAAGCCACGCTCGCGAAAGAGCCGCCGCATGCGCGGACCGACTTCTGCAAGATAGCCAGCGGCGGTTACATCCAGGTCAAGCGCAACGATGGTACCTGCCTGTCTCACCCCAGAGAACCGGTCGTCATCCTCAAACTTTGGCAAGTGCTGACGGTGGAGACTTCCCAATCTCTGTATACGGGAGCCTACATCCTCGTGTTTCCACACCTCGAGATTTGCGACACCGGCGGCGCAGGCAACGGGGTTGGCGGTATAGGAACTCGAGTGGAAGAATGTCTTGCGCCGATCGGTCGACAGATGCGCCTCATATATATCGGATGTGCAGAGCGTTGCCGCCAGTGGCAGGGCGCCTCCGGTCAATCCTTTCGAGGTGCACAAAATATCGGGTGACACATCCGCTTGCTGACACGCAAACATTGTTCCGGTTCGGCCCCAACCTGTCATCACTTCGTCGGCGATGACCAGACACCCGTGGCGGTGAGCGATTTCCCTGAGGGCCTTGAGGACCTCGGGGGTGTAGGTCTTCATGCCCCCCGCACCCAGCACCAGCGGCTCGAGCAAGATGGCCGCGATGCGGCCAGTGCGGCAGAATGCCTCGAAGGCGTCTAGCGCCCGCTGCTCGAGATCCGGTTCCGGAAACGGTATTCGGTCGACTCCAAAGAGCAGCGGCGCGTATGAAGCGTTGAAGACACCGCGTTCACCGGCGGACATGGTGCCGATTGTGTCCCCGTGGTAGCCGTGTTCCATCACGACAATTCGATCGCGCGCTTCGCCCGTGTTGTGGTAAAAGCCGAGCGCCATCTTCAAGGCGACTTCGACAGACGTCGAACCACTGTCGGAGTAGAAGACATGCCGTAATCCGGGGGGCGCAACAGCAACCAATCCTTCCGCCAAACGTTGCGCTGGCTCATGTGAATACTCGGCAAAAATGATCTGATCATACGCTTCGGTCGCGGCGCGGATTGCCTGCATGATGGCCGGATGTCGATGGCCGTGGGTGATCACCCACCATGAGGAGATGGCATCTAGAATTCGATTGCCATCCTCATCAACGAGGTAGGCTCCTTCCGTGGAGACGATGCGCTTCATCGGAGGTTCCAGCGCATGCTGGGTGAACGGATGCCAGATAATCGATCGGGTCATGGGCTGACCTCTCCAAATGCGGAAAGATCAAAATTGTCGTGGAACGCCCTCCTCAAACCCGTTGCTGTCAAGCTCGTCAGGATTGGCAATCGACCGAGGGACCGAGTGCCGCTCAATTTGCTGATGATGGATTCGGTTTCCAGGTTTTCATTACCGATAAAGGCGATGCCGAGGATCGGAACCGCGCGATGGCGCATCGCTTCGACGGACAACAGCGTGTGATTGATGGTGCCAAGCGTCGTCCGCGTGCACAGGATGACGGGAATCTGCCAAGCGGCAAACACATCGGCAAACACAAGACTTTCAGAGAGCGGGACCATGAGGCCCCCTGCCCCTTCGATCACAAGTGGTCCATCGACATCGGGTGGGACAAGCCTGCGCGGATCGATTGAAGTTCCGTCGATTCGGGCTGAAAGATGCGGCGAGGCAGGTGTCGAGAGTTTGTAGGCCTCAGGGAGGATGCGTTCAGAAGGCACGCCGCCCAATCGGGACACGGTTTGTGAATCCGTTTCCCCATCGAGACCTGACTGCACCGGCTTCCAGTAATGACCGCCCAACGCATTTGTGAGCGCAGCAGCAAATACGGTCTTGCCAAGGCCGGTATCCGTGCCGGAGACGACAAAGTGTGCCGTCATTGCCCATTCTCCTTCAGGATCGTGAAGAGCCGTTCGAACATTGCTGAAATCTGCTGTTCCTCCACATTCAGAGTAATGGAGATCCGCAACCGCGCCGTACCCTCGGGAACCGTCGGTGGCCGGATTGCGCGAATATCAAATCCTTCGGCCTGCATCTGGCGGGCAATCGAGACCGCGCGTCCGTTGTCACCAATCAAGACCGGGATGATCTGCGAGCCGCTCGGCGTCTTGGCTAGTCGGGATTGCAGTTGTGCGCTGGCAAAGGCGACGAGTTTCTCCAGGCGGGTCAGCCTCTCCGGCTCATCGGCCAGGAAACGAAGCGCCTCACGGACCGCCGCTGCCATTAGCGGCGATGGCGCGGTGGAGTAGATGAAGTTGCGGGCGCGATTGATAAGGTAGTCCACGAGGATCTTCGGCCCCCCCAGGAGCGCCCCGCTAGCGCCCAGCGCCTTGCCGCAGGTATGGACCGTCAGGACATGACTACCCGCCCCGAGATTGGCGGCAAGGCCTCGACCTTCTTGGCCGAAGACACCGGTTGCATGCGCTTCATCGACGACAAGGAAACCGTCATGGCGCCGGGCAAGTTCGGCCAACTCACGCAGCGGCGCCCTGTCACCATCCATCGAGTAGAGACTCTCAACGCCGATCCAAGGAACCCCCTTTCCTCCCTTGTCCCGCCATTCCCGAATTGCCTGCTCGACTGCACAGGCATCGTTGTGGGGCACGGCGCGGGTGATTGCCTTGCTGGCTGAGATCCCCTCCATTGCACTTGCGTGGATCAGTTCGTCATAGACGACAAGGTCGTCGCGCAGAGGCAGGGTGGAGAAGATCGCCGCATTCGCGGCATATCCGCTGGCGAAATATAGCGACTTCTCCACGCCGAAGAGCCGTGCCGCTTCCGCTTCCAGCATCTCGTGCTCGATGTGATTACCGCGGAGCAGCCGCGAGGCACCGGCGCCCACGGGAACACCCCGGTCAACCGCTGCCCTAATTGCCGCTTTCAGGCGAGCTGAATTGGCGAACCCTAGATAGTCGTTCGACGCAAAGTCGATGCCCGATGCCACGGTTACGGAACGGATGCGCGACTTGCGCTCCAACCCGGCCATGGTCTTCGCATAACGGGCAAGCGCGACCCCGCTCAAGGGCGATGTTCCAGTGGCATTGGTTCCAGGCCTAGGCGCCGAAACAGCATGGCGTCCTTGTCTTCACCGGGATTGTCTGCCGTCAGAAGTGTCTCGCCGACGAATATGGAATTGGCTCCGGCAAAGAAGCAGAGCGCCTGCATCTCATCGCTCATGTCGGTGCGTCCTGCCGATAAGCGGACATGGGACTTCGGCATCAGGATGCGGGCAAGGGCGATGGTGCGGACGAAGTCGATCGGATCGACAGCTACGGCATTGGCAAGCTTCGAGCCGGGGATTGGGATCAGCATGTTGATTGGCACACTCTCCGGGTGCTCCGGAAGGTTGGCCAATGTGACAAGCATGGAAATCCGGTCAGCAGTGGTTTCACCCATTCCGAGAATACCGCCTGCGCAGACCTTGATACCAGCATCTCGCACGGTGGCGAGGGTCTCCAGCCGATCCTCAAAGGTACGGGTGGTGATGACCTCGGGATAAAAACGTTCGGAGGTGTCGATGTTATGGTTGTAATAGTCCAGGCCGGCATCTGCTAGGCGCTCAGATTGCTCAGGAGTGAGCATGCCGAGCGTCATGCAGGTCTCCATGCCAAGAGCCTTGACGCCCTCGACCATCGCCACAAGCGTGTCCATGTCTCGGTCCTTCGGGCTGCGCCACGCCGCACCCATGCAATAACGGGTCGCTCCGCCGGCGCGAGCCTGACGTGCCGCAGCAAGGACCCGCTCGACCTCCATCAGCTTGGAGGCCTTGAGGCCCGTCGGATAGTGAGCTGATTGGCTGCAGTAACCGCAGTCCTCGGCGCATCCACCGGTCTTGATGGACAAAAGCCGGCTCATCTGAATTGCGTTTGGATCAAAGGTCTCGCGATGGATCTGCTGGGCGCGGAAAACGAGATCGTTGAAAGGTAAATTATAGATAACACCAGCCTCGTCGTAACCGATTTTTACCCTGATCGTCGCGTCCGCCTGCTCCATGCGATGCCTCCCTTCGATATTGATAGATAGAATCCATAATTATCTATAAAATGAAACGAGACGACTATGTGCAACAAACCAGCCGAAGAATTTCGGCAGTGCGAAATCAACCTGAGCGGGATTTGAGGCGCGCGTTCTTGAGCCGGCCAGGCCCAGAGCAATGGTTCCAGGGTGGGGTTAACAACCCGCACGTCGCAAGTCAGCGCTGAATGGGACCTATCCGCTGCACATGCCGTTCAAGAACGACGACGGCTTGACTGACTTCACCTTTTCGAAGGTGGTCGAGGATCAAGTGGTGATCGAGGTCGATCCGCGGGATCCATACCGCGCCATAGGTCGCAAACGCGTAGCGCGAACCCACCATCTGGAGATCATCGATTGTTGCCAACAATCGCGGCATTTTGCTTGGAGCCAGCAACAGGTGGTGGAAGCGCCGATTTGCCTCGTCCCAGGTTCGCGCGTCGCGTGCGGTATCACCAGCAATCATCGCCGCCATTGCTTCGTCCATGATGGATGTCGTCAAGTTCGGCGCGGCTTGCCGCAACGCCAGTCCCTCGAGGACCGAACGCATCAGCGCGGCTTCCTCTACGGCGGCCCGGGAAAAGCTTGCAACGCGAACGCCCCGGCGGCTCTCGCTAATGGCAAGCCCTTGGGCCTCGAGCCGGCGGAATGCTTCTCGCACCGGTACGTGACTGGTGTCGAACTCGTCGGCGATGTGGTCCTGCCTCAGCTTGCTCCCAGGCTCAAGTGCACCTGTAATGATGCGGTCCGCGAGAACGCGGCTAATGCGATTGGCAATTGTGTCCTCAGTGGCAGCGGTCATCATTTATAGATAAAAGCTGCCAGGCGCGCTGTCGAGCGTGCCTGACTATTGACCCACTGAAAAGAGAAGTTGGTGGTGCGGCCTCGAGCGGTGAAGGTCCGAAGGTCGTTCGTCGTTAGCGAGGTGGTCCCGATTTATTCTGCCCCTGCTTCTTCGCATACATCCAAAGCTGCGCGGGTGGAATGTTTCCTCATCATGAACGCGAGGTGGCGGACCTCGTATCCCGCGGGCAGCGCGACGACGGGGGACAGCAAGCCATAGGTTATCTGGACGACCGGCCTGCCCGCCGGGACGCGCTCGAGGAGGTCGAGGACGAGTTCCCGCCGCTTCTCCGGTGGCAAGTGCAGAAGCGGTATAGCTGAGATGACAGAGTCAAATTTGGTTTTGCGCTGCGCTCCCAGCGTAAGATCGAGGGCGAAGGCGTCGCCACATCGCACGTCGACTGCAGGGAACTGCTCGCGGAGATGGCGACAGAATTCCTGCGAATACTCGATCGAAATAAGATTCCTTGGGAGAACACCACGTTCCAGGATTGCCTTGGTGGTGACCCCCGTCCCCGGTCCGAGTTCCAGTACGGGAAGTCCGGAGCCCGGCTAAATGATGCTCGCCATTTTCGTGGCCGTCGCAACCGAGGTTGGGGTAGTTGCGCCCACCGCTGTACGGTCGCGCTTCCATCCCCTCAAAAACTCGATCTCATCCCTGAACTTCAAACTCACCCGCTGCCGTATGCTCACTGTTCGACTCCGCTCGTGTTTTAGTGATCGCGAACAGATATTCCAAAATCGACAAATGCAAGTCTCTTACCGGCGTTTTCAGTTCGAATTTGTCATGCTCGCGTCAACCCAATCTGCAGAAGGCAAAAAAATCGCCTCGCCTTCGACCAGCGCACGAGGATAGTGAGACCGCGCGACCACCGTCGCCCGTATGGGAGGAAATATTGCCGTCCACTAGAGGCGGCCGGCCAGGTCGAGGCCGTCCGTCGTCCCACACTCTTCTTGCGGCCGACCAAAGCTGCTCGGTCCCGATATGTTGTGTTCACGACAATGAGAGATGACCAAAGCTGTGATGAGACGTACAAGACATCTGCCGCCACAAGTACAAGGACCTTCGGTATGTCTTCGACAAGAGCTTCATTCGCTTTGACGTCGTTCGCAGCCCTTACCGTCGCTGCTGGCGCCTCCGCCCAGATGCCTCCTCAGCAACCCGACTTCAAAGCCTTCAGGATAGGTGCTCTTGAGGTCGTGGCGTTGCACGACGCTGAATTTGTGCGGCCGAATGATGGCAAGATATTTGGTGTCTCCCACACAGTTGGGGAAGTTGGCGACGTCCTCAAGGCCGCAGGCGTCCCAACTGACACCGTAACCCTCAGCGTCGACGCGCTGCTCATTAAGGAGCCGGGGCGCGTAATATTGGTCGACACCGGGGTGGGTGGCGCACTGGAGAAGTCTCTCACTCAGGCTGGTATCAAGTCGGAAGACGTCACCGACGTCCTGATCACGCACTCGCACCCTGATCACATAGGCGGTCTCGTCAGAGACGGGAAGCTTGCCTTCCCCAAGGCGACGATCCGCATGTCCTCGGCTGAATGGACGTTCGCCAAAAAGGACACACAACTCGCCGATATCATCAAGGTCATCAATAGCCACGTGCAGACGTTCAAACCAGGTGCAAAGGTCGTGCCGGCAGTCGTCTCGGTTGGACTGAAGGGTCACACGCCCGGGCATGTGGGCTATGAAATCGCGTCAGGCAAAGAAACGCTGCTCGACATCGGTGACACGGTGCACAGCTCGATCATTTCGCTCGTGAAGCCTGAATGGCCGGTTGGCTTTGACAACGATCAAAAAGCCGCCGAGAAGAACCGCATCGAGACCTTGAAAAAGCTGGCGAAGTCAGATCAGCTTGTCTTTGCACCACACTTACCATTTCCAGGTGTCGGCCACATCCAGGCCGACGGCGACCACTTCAAGTGGGTGCCGGGTGTCCCGGAAATGAAATAGCAACAAAAGACGCGGCAGCATGTCTTCCGGACTGCCGTGCTGATGGACGCGTGCGGTACGCATGGTTCCCTTCAACGAGACTGAGGGCGGATCGCCGTTGCGCGGTGGCATTCACAGTTGAGACAGAGCCGTCGAGGACGTCGCGGACACCCCGCCTCGGCGAAAAAATACGCTGCGAAATTCGTGGACGTGACAGTGATGCCGCTTGGGAGAAACGCACCCTTTGCAGTGATTTGGATCTCGTGGACGTGGGTTGCGCCCACTTCGACGATCTGACGGCAGGGCCGAAGGGCAGCCTTGGATGCGCCATATTCCTAACGAAAGTTGTGGGTGCGGAGCGCAGTGATACTCAGGGATCGTCACAACCGGCGCCAGACAAAGGCATGCCATTCCGAAGCATGGGCGTCAGATGTGCCGGGACCTCATTGAAGTCGAATCGTGCGGACTGGTCCGGCGGAAGATGGAGCTATATAGCGTTACTCGGCGTATTTAGTGATCCCCAACAAGGACGGCCACCTTCACGGAATGCGTCCTGCGCGTCGATCTCGCGTTCGGCGAGAAGAGTATATCGCTTCAGGCCGTGTCCCTGCGCAAAGGTGCACGAGTCGCACCTCTTGTCGCCAGTCTTTCGATTTGAAAAGCTTCGAACAACAGAGAGTCTTTTGCACGGTGAGAGGTCGCCGAAACATGGCGTTTTGCGACAGTAGCCCAAAGCCACTTCCTGGAAGGAACTATTGATCCACTCGACGTTAACGCCTTGGTGTCTTTCGCCTTCACGTCCGGACAGCGCGCTTCCCTGGAGGAGTATTGAATCCAGCGCGTGCGCGATGCCATGGTATCATGCTCGCCCCTGGAGGCATCATGAGGGCGACTGACGAAACTCACACTGTGCGAGCCCGTGCAACCGCTTCCTTGCGGTGATATTCGCCGCCAACTTGTATGGCCTGCAACGCTCGTGGTCTAGGCCGATGCGTCAGATTTGGGTTTGCGTCCACGTCTTGCCGCGCCCGGTTGCGGGGCGGTTGTTGCTTTCGTCTTCGAGGCTGGTTTCGCACGGGAAACGATTGTCTTCGTTGTAGCAGAGCTTGCTGTCGCAGCGGGCTTGGACGGTTTGTCCATTGACTTGGCACCCGCCGACTTGGCTGCATTCAGGAACCCGACCCGCCGAAGCCGGTTCTGTTCGAGCGCCTGCTGGAAGCCAACGTCGTTCTCTGCGTGATAGGCAAGGTCATCGAGAAACTCGGCTACATCCGATGTCGATGAGACGACGACATAGCTCAGGCCGTGGCCTGCATCGACGGAGTCTCGACCGACCGTAACGCCGAACCCGCCCGGTACCTTCTGAAACCACGTTGAACGCCACTTGCTAAAGCCAGATGTGTCGCGCTCGTATTCCTCTAGATAGGCCTTCTGCTCAGCCACTCGTCCGCGAAATACGTCAACGATGTTTTTGGCACCTGGAGTCGGCTTGGTTGCCTTCTTGGTAGACCACTTTTCAAGGAAATTAGCCATTGATTGCATCTCCACTCATGTTGAGGCATCAGAATGAGAAGACTGTCTTTCAATAATCGTTGAATCTATGCAGTTCTGTTAGAAGTCAATGCATTCAGTTGCGCAGACTGCATAGGGGCGATCTCGATATACACCAACTCTTCCTTCCCGCAGTTGCCGAACACGCGGTGGCAGCTCCGACAGGTCGATATCTGCGAGCTTGGTGCTGGCATGTCTGCTTCGGTGAGACTTTGAGACAGTCCGCGGTGGAGTGCCCGACGCATCCGTTTACGGGCAGTCTCTCGTGTTCGTTTCGCCATGTGCATTTAGGGGATGACAGGCGCTCTCTTCTCTGCGAGAAGCTTGGCGTGAGAGACAGGGGCGCCACCGTCTGGTTGGCTGAGACGTACCCTTTGAACCTGAACCGGATAATGCCGGCGGAGGGAGTCGCTCGGGATCCTTCGCTTAATGCATTGGTCTCAGCGCCTTCCTTCCCCGATCGAAAGGCGAACCATGCTGTTTCAAATCCCACCTGGGACATTGCTGAACGAGCTGCGAGAGCATGTTCCACTTGTCCATTGCATCACCAATTACGTTGCCATGAACATTGCTGCCAACGTCCTTCTGGCAGTCGGGGCCTCTCCTGCCATGGTGCATGCAGAGGAGGAGACCGCCGAGTTTGCCAAGATTGCCGGGGCACTAACGATCAACATAGGTACGCTATCATCCGGGTGGCTGCGTGGCATGGAGGCAGCTGCGATTGCCGCGAGGCAATCTGGCAAGCCATGGGTTCTCGACCCCGTCGCCCATTACGCAACGTCGTTCCGCCGTGCTGCTGCCGACCGACTCATCGAGCTCGGTCCCACCATCGTCCGCGGCAATGCCTCCGAAATCATCGCTCTTGCCGGGGGTGCTTACCGAGGCAAGGGCGTCGACAGCGGGGACGGCGTCGAACACGCTGAGTATTCTGCCCGGCTGCTTGCCGACAGGCACGGTGCGATCGTCGCGGTAACGGGCGCCGTAGACTTCATCACTGACGGGAAGCGCGCGGTTCGCATCGAAGGTGGCTCGGAATTGATGCCGCAGGTGACAGCACTGGGTTGCTCATTGACCTGCCTTGTCGGGGCATTTGCGGCTGCGCGACCCGACGTGCCGTTCGATGCGACGGTTGCGGCCCTTGCCACTTTCGCTGTTGCCGGTGAACTGGCGGCCAGCAGGTCTCAGGGCCCGGGCTCTTTTTCCTGGCGGTTCCTGGACGCGCTGGCAACGGTTGATGGGCCTTGTCTTGATCACAGCGCAAAGGTTGCGGGCGCATGAAGAACCTCGATCTTTCTTTCTATCTTGTCCTTGATCCAGACCTTTGCGCTTCCTTCGGGCTCGTGGCGACAGCGCTTGCTGCAGTTGCCGGCGGGGCGACCGTGGTTCAGTTGCGCGACAAGCGAGCTGCCACCGATCAAATCATCGAAACGGGCCGCGCGCTGAAGATGGCCTTGTCGGGCACAGGTGCGCGATTGATCGTCAATGATGACGTCGAGGCTGCGCTCGCGGTCGGTGCAGACGGCGTCCATGTCGGTCAGGACGACATGGATGTCCGCCTGGCACGCGCCCGCATTGGGCCCGACATGGTCCTCGGACTATCCGTGGAAACGCAGGCATTGGCAGAGGCGGTAGATCCAACAATTGTCGACTATGCCGGGATCGGCCCGGTGTTTGCGACCCCGACAAAGGCGGACCACAAGCAGCCAATTGGCTTTCATGGCCTTGCCTGCCTGATAACGTGTTGTCCCGTTCCATCCGTCGCGATTGGGGGACTGAAGGCTGGCCATGTGCGTGAGGTGTTTGCGGCGGGAGCCAAGGGTATTGCTGTCGTCTCCGCAATCTGCGGATCTGCGGATCCTGAGGCCGCCAGCCGTCGGATATCCTCGAACATCAGAAGCATAAGGTAAATCAATGATCCGCAACATACTCACCATCGCCGGCTCAGATCCCTCGGGAGGCGCGGGAATCCAAGCCGATCTCAAGACATTCTCTGCATGCGGTGTCTATGGGATGGCGGTGTTGACCGCGCTGACAGCGCAGAACACCCAGGGTGTCTCCGGCGTACATCTCGTCCCCGCTGCATTCGTTGCGGATCAGATCAGAGCTGTGTTCGCGGATGTGCGTGTCGACGCTATCAAGATTGGCATGATTGCCAACGCGGAAATTGCCACCGCCATAGTCGATGTGATTGTGGAGCATGAGGAGGTGCCGATCGTTCTTGATCCGGTCATGGTGGCGAAGGGTGGAGCCGCCCTCCTCGACCTGTCTGCTGTTGACGTCATAACGCGACGCCTGTTGCCGCTCGCCTCACTGCTGACGCCCAACCTGCCAGAGGCTGCCGCACTGCTTGGTGAAGACGTGGCTCAGTCACGGGAGGAAATGGCGGATCACGCAAGACGCCTCAGGGCAATGGGCCCGCAAGCAGTCCTCGTCAAGGGCGGTCATCTTTCTGGCGGTGAAAGCCCGGATGTCCTTGCGTCGGACGCGGGACTGGATTGGTTCGAAGCAAGCCGGATTGCGACCGCGAATACCCATGGCACCGGTTGCACGCTCTCGAGCGCGCTGGCTGCAGAGCTCGCAAAGGGTGCGACGCTTCCCAACGCGGTTGCCAATGCAAAGGGTTACCTTGCGCGTGCTATCGAGCATTCCGGATCGTTAAGCGTAGGCTCGGGGCATGGTCCGGTCCTGCATTTCCATCAGTTCTGGCCTCTGCTTGAGAGCCGTTGAGACGCTGGCGATTGACATGTGGCGGGGCGTCAGGATTTGACCGCTCCCGCTGTCAGCCCTGCAATGATATGCTTCTGGGCCAGGAAGAATACGACGATGGTCGGCATGATCGTCAGCGTGATGAAGGCGAGTACAAGCTGCCACGCAGTGCCAAACTCGCCGCGATAGACCATGATCCCCAGGGGCCATGGATACATCGTCTCGGAATTCAGCATGATCAATGGCAGAATGTAGCTGTTCCAGCTACCGACGAAGGAGATGATACTAACGGTCGCGATGATCGGCCGCGATAGGGGCAGAGAGATGTGCCAGAAGAAGCGGATGTATCCGCAGCCATCGACGATAGCCGCCTGAAATAATTCTTCCGGAAGGTTACGAAAATAGTTCCGGAACAAGAGAATGCTCATGCCGAGCCCAAAAGAGACCTGCGGTAAGACCACGCCCCAGTAGGAATTCAACAGCCCCAGGTCACGGATTCGTATAAACAAAGGGAGGATTGCGGTCGCTGCCGGAAACATCAAGCCGATCAGGAAGTAGTTGAGCAAGAAGCCGGCACCGAAAAACTTCACATGTGCGAAGGTGAAAGCGGCCATCGCAGAGACTGAAACGGTCAGGCAAACTGTCAACGTCGCGATGATCAGAGAATTCATCATCTGCCGCCAGTAGCGGTCTCCGAAGAGAATGTCGGTGTAGTTCTCCGGATGCCATGTGGCAGGCAACCCGAAAGGGTTGGTGCGAAGATCGCCGAGATCCTTGAAGCCGCCAAGCGCTGTCGTCAACAGCGGCACCAGCACGATCGCGGCAATGAGCGTCAGCGAGACGTAGAGGTAGATCTTCGTGCCGGTAGCAATCCGGGCGGTTGAGGCCGTGTCAGTCATTGCGCATAAATATCCGTTTGTAACCGAAAGCGAGCGTCACGCAGATGACGAACAGGACGACACCGACGGCGCTCCCGAGGCCAACCTGCATGCGCGTGACGCCAAAGTTGAACAGGAAGGTGACCATCGTCTGTGTCGCGTTGAAAGGCCCACCGCCGGTCAGCGGCATGATGAGGTCGAAGAGCTGTAGTGAACCAACGACGGCAAAGAAGACGGACAGTCGGACCGTCGAGCCGAGCAGTGGCAGCGTGATATAGCGGAACCGCTGCCAACCGCTGGCGCCGTCGATTTCGGCGGCCTCAAGCACGCTCTTGTCAAGCGACTGCAGTCCGGCGATGAACAGCATCATGTGGAAGCCGAAGTACTTCCAGACGACCACGGCCAGTACTGCGTAAATTGCCAGGTCCTTGTCCGCAAGGACATAGGGTGTCTCGACACCGATGAGGTGGGCCGCCGAGGCAAACAATCCGTAGTCGCCGTCATAGACGAAGCGCCAGATGAGACCGGCCGCAACCTCGGCGAGGACGTAGGGCAGGAAGAAGATCAAACGGAAAAGAACCACCCCGGCGATCCGGTGTGCCAGCATCATCGCCAGCCAGATGGCAAGCGGAATCTGGATCAGGATCGAAACGACGATGATCAGGGCATTGTTTTTCAGAGCCGTAAGGAAGGCAGTGTTTTTGAACAGAACCTCGAAGTTCCGCATTCCAACGAACTGCGTCGGCAAACCGTAGCCGTCCCATTTGTAGAGACTGCACCACGCTGCCTCGCCCATTGGGAGAATGACGAATATCGTAAAGAGCAACAGGGCTGGAGGCAGAAACAGGAGCAGGACCGGCAGCCGTCGCGCTAGGCTGGGATCCTTGCTGCGCGCCGATGATTTTACAGCCGAGCGCTGACGGATGACGCCAGTTGCGCTTATAGTGGTCATGTCGGCAGATCCTTCTGATGCAGATTGATTGCGGCGCGGATATCTCTCCGCGCCGCGACAGTCGTGATCAGAGCTGATCCTGCTCAAAGGCTTCCTGGATCTGCTGTGATCCGTCGGCAGGGCTCATCTGACCTGACACGATGGCCACGGAGACGTCGTTCACGACACGGCCAACGGAGGGGCCAAGATCCTGATCGAAGAAGTTCTGGTGCCAGGTCGAGTGCGCCAGCTGTTCTGCAGACTGGTGCAACAAGGGGTTCGTGACACCATCCTCGGCACCGACGGTGACAGGGATGAGCATGCCGGCCTTTGCCATTTCGCGCTCATTTTCGGCATTCGTCAGGTAGGCGAGGAAATCGAGCGTTTCAGGGGGCGCCTTTTTCGTTACCGCCCAGCCGTTCAAGCCGCCGAGAGTGTCTGTGACGGCGCCAGCGCCGCCGGCAACCGCTGGGAATGCGAAGCGACCGATGTTGTCGGGATCGAGCCCCTTTCCGTCACCGGCATTGGTGCGCTGGTTCGCCGCCGTATTTTCGAAGCCCAAGATCATCGCCGCCTTGCCGTCGCCGAAGACGCCGAGGGTTTGCGGCCAGGTGGCGCCGAGATACCCCGGCTGGAACGGCTCCAGCTTGCCGAGCTCGGCTAGCTGTTCGCCGGCCCTGACGATCGCCGGGTCGTTGAAACCTTCGCCATCACCAGCCTTCGCCGCCTCGAATGCCTTCTGGCCGCCATTACGCATGACCAGATAGCTCCAGTAGAAATGGATCGGCCATTTCTCGCCACCACCGCCAGCAATCGGCACGATGCCGGCATCCTTGAGCTTCTTTACGGCAACCAGATAGTCGTCCCACGACTTGATGCCGGCGGCATCGACCCCGGCCTCGGCAAAGAGCGCCTTGTTATAGAAGAAAGAGACGGTTCCCATCTTGAATGGCACGGCACCGATTTTTCCGTCATAAGACAGGCCCTTGACTGCCGCCGGGTTATACGTTTTTACCCAGGCACCGTCTTTCGCGTTCATCGCCTCTGTGAGATCCATCAGCGTCCCTGTGGCCAGCTGCTGCTTCAGCACGCCACCGCCCCAGCTGTAGAAGAAATCCGGCGCGTCGCTCGACTGCAACAACGTCGGAAGCTTCGCCTTGAAGGCCTCGTTTTCCAGGAACTGCATTTCGATCTTCACGCCGGGGTGTTCGGCCTGGTATTTGTCCGCGATCTTGCGCCAAATCGCGACGTAATTCGGATCGAGTTCAAGATGCAGCCACCTGACTGTCGTGTCTGCTGCCGCGCTTCCCGCAGCAATCAGGAGCGTAAGTCCGGTCGCTGCAGAGCGAGAGATGAAACGGCTGCGAAGCATGGCTTTCGCCTTCATATGGTCAAACATGATTTCTCCTCCAGTAAGGGCAAAAATCGTCCTCTTCAATTTTTCCCTTATGCGGATTAAATCATCGGGAGGTTTTGGCGAATGTCAACTACCCTGCAGAAAAATGACAGTTTTTCCTTGACATCGGGGGGCGGCGACGCGTTATTTAATTCGCATACCGTTGAAATTATGAGTCCCGTGCGCTTTACGGGACATGGAAGAGCCGGCTCGCCCACATGAAGACCGCAGATCCCGAATTGATGCGCGCGATCAATCGTTTGAATGTGCTGGACACGATCCGCCGTCACGGGGCGATATCGCGTGTCGAGATCAGTGAGCGAACGCAACTGTCGACGACGACGGTGTCGGCGATCACCGGCTCTCTCCTCGATGACGGGCTCATCCTGCCTCGCCACGAGGGCGACATTCGCAATGAAGCGGCACGCGGCCGGCCACGGGTGATGCTCGAGCTCAACCCGGATGCCGCAAGAGTGGTCGGCGCCAAGATTGCCGCGAACCGCCTCGTTTTCGTGGTGGCCGACTTTCGTGGCGACGTGTTGTCGCAACTCACCCTTCCCATTCGGATCGATCGACAGCCGATCGGTGTGATTGCCGATCTTGTGGAAGATGGCGTGCGGCGCTGCGTGGTCGATGCCGGGCTTTCGCTCGAAGATATCGATACGGTCTGCCTTGGCCTTCCCGGCGTGATTGAGCATCGCACCGGTCATATTCGCAGCAGCCAGATATTCCGCGACACGAATGTTGATTTTGCCGGCGAGATGACAGCCCGCCTAAACACGCCAACAATCGTGGAGAGCGATGCACACGCCATCACGCTTGCCCATCACTGGTTTGGAAAGGCGCGCGATCTAGAGGATATGGTCCTTATTTCTCTGGAACAGACGCTCGGTCTCGGGGTGCTCCACGACAATCAGTTGTTCCGGGGCGCCGGCGGGCTTAGCCACAACCTCGGCGATCTGGTCCTTGGGATGGGACCGCGCGGCGTCGTGAGACTATCCAGCCAGGCTGGAGAGAGCGAAATTCTGGGTGACCAACCTGCCAGTGGCCGCTTTGCCGAGGCGATCCGGCTTGGGCGCGGAATGACGCATGCTCAAGCCCTTATCAAGGCCGAAGATAACACCTTGATCAGTGCCGCCATCCGCGCTGGAGAAGCCGTTGGCGTGGCGATCGCCAACATCGTCACTTTGTTTGCGCCCCCCCGCGTCATTCTTGTCGGTTCGAGCCTGGCGCTCGGCGAGCCGTTTCTCGACAGCTTGCAAAACGCCTATTCACTCGCGGTTCCCCCCTCGTTGAAGGGAGTTGCTGAACTTGTCTTTGACGATTCGACCGACGACTTCTGGGCGCAGGGGGCAGCTGCGGTAGCGCTGTATGAACTCTACGAGTCGCCGTGGAACACTACCGGTCCGGCGCTCTGATCAACAAATCACGACATTCAACGGGAGGAAATAATGGAACCAGTCGGTATCGGCATTATTGGGTGCGGGAACATCTCAGGCGCCTACCTCAAAGCGATGGCGTCCTTCCCCATCTTGGATGTTCGTGGTGTGGCAGACCTGAACCATGATCTGGCTGTGGCAAGGGCCAACGAATTCAACGTGCCGGCACGACGCATCGATGAGCTGCTTGCCGACCCCAAGGTCGAGATCATCGTCAATCTGACGATACCGAAGGCGCATGTTGCGGTTGGCCTGCAGGCGCTTGAGGCCGGCAAGCACGCCTATTCGGAAAAGCCGCTCGGCATCAATTTTGCGGAAGGCAAGCGGCTTGCTGACGCGGCAAAAGCCAGGGGTCTGCGCATTGGCGCCGCACCCGACACGTTCCTCGGCGGCGGCCATCAGACCGCGCGCACGCTGATCGATCAGGGCGTGATTGGCCAGGCCGTCGGGGGAACTGCGACCTTCATGTGCCCCGGCCACGAGCGCTGGCATCCCAACCCTGCCTTCTACTATGAAGTGGGCGGGGGACCGATGCTTGATATGGGACCCTATTACATCACCGATCTTGTCAATCTTTTTGGACCGGTTGCGCAGGTGGCGGGCTTCGCCGTCACGCCGCGCAAAGAACGGGTCATTACCAGTGAGCCGCGAAATGGTGAGCATATTCCCGTGCACGTCCCTACCCATGTCGCGGGCCTCATGGCCTTCGTGAACGGTGCTGTTGTCCAGATCGGCATGAGTTTCGACGTCGCCGGTCATAGGCACGTTCCGCTGGAGCTTTACGGAACCGAGGGAACCCTGATCGTCCCCGACCCGAACCACTTCGGTGGCGACGTGGAGGTGCTGAGGAAGGGTGGGACCTTCGAGCTGCAGCAACCAACAGCGCCTTATGGCGACGGAAACTATCGCTCGATCGGCGTTGCCGACATGGCGCACGCGATCCGCTCGAACCGTACGCATCGCGCAAATGGCGACCTCGCCCTGCATGTCCTTGAGGTCATGGAAGCGTTCCACACTGCTTCCGCGAGCGGCCGTACGGTCAACATAAGCACTCAAACAGAACGGCCCGCGCCGCTGGCACAGTCGCTCGTCGACGGCCGCTTGGCGAAGTAATCATCAGGAGGAAAATATGCGTGAAGCACTGATCGTCTGGGGCGGATGGAGTGGCCATGAGCCCCAGGAATGCGCGGCAATCATCAAGGACATGCTGGAGGAGGACGGCTTCAAGGTCTACGTCGAGCATACGACCGAAGCCTTTGCAGACCCATCGGTCCACGACCTCAGCCTCGTGGTGCCCATCGTGACGATGTCGAAGATCGAGAAGGAAGAGATCAAAAACCTGGCGGCGGCGATTGAAGGTGGGGTTGGCATTGCCGGATACCATGGTGGCGCCGGTGACAGCTTTCGGGACTGCGTTGAATACCAGTTCATCATCGGCGGCCAGTGGGTCGCCCACCCTGGAAATATCATCGACTACACGGTCAACGTTACCCGCCCTGACGATCCGGTCATGGAAGGCATCGGCGACTTCCCCTACACGTCCGAGCAATATTACATGCATGTCGACCCGTCGAACGAGGTGCTGGCGACAACGCGTTTCACCGGCGACTATGCCTATTGGATCGACGGCGTTGTAATGCCGGTTGCATGGAAGCGGAGATATGGAAAGGGGCGGGTTTTCTATTCCTCCCTCGGTCATCAGGCCAAGGAGTTCTTGGTGCCCGAGATGAAGACGATCTTCCGACGCGGCGCGAACTGGGCAGCACGCTGAGGCAACATGATATGCCGGTGCGGTCCATCGCCGCTCCGGTATTTAATAAGGATACCGTACGAATTCCTCGACGGTGTCAGATGAAGCGTTCAGCGGTCGGCGACGGAGTTGAGCGGCTGCGGGTAAGCAGGGACAGCGAGCGGACGAGGCGGAGATCGGCGATTGGCCGAGTGGGGGAATTTTCTGGGAGCACGGCAAGGTGTGCGCAGAGCATACCTGGTGGCGTTTGTCGGAGCTGCGGCATGATGCGTTTCGCCGTATCAAGCAGGCGTTCAATCGGGACAACGGATTCAATCCCGGGAAGCTCGTCGCATTGAGACAACGCCGTTTCGCGCCGTGAATGCCGCGGATAATGATCCGCTCAGCCTTCGTTCAAATGCAACGGCAATGCTCAATGTCTGAGCTATCAACGCAGCAATGTCATGTGCCCATCGTTCAAGGTGACGCGAGACCTTCATCACTCCCCGAAGGGCCGCGCTGACGCACTGGGACACTGGCACCGGGCCTATCGGCAACATTACGCAGACGAACAGTTGGAGAGCGATATGCTCTCGGCACTCGACGGATGTCTTGGCTGCAAGGGCTGTGCCACTGGATGTCCAGTCCAGACCGATATACCCCGGATGAAATCCCACTTCCTCGGCACGCTTTATCAGAAACGTCGGCGCCCTCTCGCTGACGGGGTGTCGCGACTGGAAGAGTATTCATGGATCATCGAGCGGTACCGCAAGGTATTTGCAATTGCGCCTCGGATCACGAACGCGATGACGGAAAGAATGACTGGCTTGCGCGTAAACTCTTCCTTCATTGCAGCGAAAATAGGCGTCCCGGCGCGAACGCATGGAAGAAGGTCTTCGCCGCACTCGATGCGCCTGTCGAACTCGCCGCAACGGGATGTTGCGGCATGGCTGGATTGTTTGGCCACCAGAAGCGGCATCAGCACCTGAGCACGCGGGTTTTCGATTTGTCCTGGGCGGGGCAGCACGAAGGACAGAAGGACGCCATGGTTTCCGGCTTCTCATGCCGTTGTCAAACGGAGCGGTTCGCATCTGTTCGCAGCGAGCAGCCGATGCGATGGATTGCCGACGCTATCGATGCCGGTTCGAGGTAGACGTGAGATGCGCCAGGTCGGTTGGCCGTTTGACTGCGCGTTCGTTGTTTTCGGAAGCGCTTGCCTCGAACGGACTCATGGCACTTGATCCTGTTGCTTGGAGCAAGGATTGCTCAAAACGTCCGGCAGCAACTGACAGAACTGCGGGCTGCGCGCATCTCCAGTGGCCGCCACGACAGGCGCGGATGCTTCTCCTGGCGGCTGCGGTTAGTCTTTCTGGCAGAGATGGGTGAACGACGTTTTGCGACATACGCCATAAGGATCGCAAGACGATGGCGTGCGTGGATGCTAGCCTGTTGGCGTAGGGCGGACCATTGGGGGACCGGAATGTATGATCATTGCATCATTGGGGGCGGCATCGTCGGTCTGGCCGTTGCGATGGCGTTGCAGGAAAGAGTTCCTGGTGCCAAAGTTATTGTCCTCGAGAAAGAGGAAGAGCTCGCGAGGCATCAGACGGGCCACAATAGCGGTGTCATCCATGCTGGGATTTACTACGCTCCCGGTACCCTGAAGGCAAAGCTCTGTCGTGAAGGGGCGGAAGCAACAAAGCAGTTCTGTCGCGAGAACCGCATCCCCTTCGAAACCTGCGGGAAATTGCTTGTCGCTACGAGCAAAGCAGAGATGCGCCGGATGGAGGCGCTCGAGGACAGGGCGCAGTGCAATGGAATTGACTTTACCAGGCTGACAATTGGCCAGTTGAGAGCCGATGAACCGAATATTGCGGGCATGGGCGCCCTTCTCGTTCATTCCACGGGGATTGTCGACTACGCGCTTGTGTGCCGCGCCATGGCCAAGAGAATCGTGGATCGGGGCGGCGAAATCATCCGTGGGAAAGAGGTCCTGGCCATCCTTGAGCATGAGAAAGGCGTACGGGTCCAAACATCGGCGGTGGTCGTCGAAGCCCGGAGACTGGTTGCGTGCGCCGGCCTTCAGTCAGACCGGATCGCGTTGATGGCCGGGATGAAGATCGATCATCGGATTGTGCCTTTCCGAGGAGAATATTATTCGTTGCCTGCATCCAAGGCGAAGGTGACGCAGCGCCTGATCTATCCGATCCCGGATCCTGACTTGCCCTTTCTCGGAATACATCTGACGCGAACGATTGATGGTGGAATGACCGTGGGACCCAACGCAGTGCTTGGATTCTCACGCGAAGGCTACGCTAAAGGCAGCTTCTCACCTCGAGACGTTTACAGCATGGCCACGTTCTCCGGTTTCTGGAAAATGGCGAGGAAGAACTGGCGTTCGGCGGTGTTGGAATTTGCCAATTCCGCCTCGCGTACACGCTATCTGACTGAGTGTCAGAAATACTGCCCGTCGCTGACGATCAGCGATCTTCAAAACCCACAGGCCGGCATTCGCGCACAGGCGGTCATGGCCGATGGCACTCTCGTGCACGACTTTCTGTTCAAACAGACAGACAGGATGCTGCATGTCTGCAATGCCCCATCCCCTGCGGCGACATCGGCCATTCCCATCGGTCGAATGATCGTTGATCGTTTGCTTGATCGTGATGACGGGACTTCAGACGCCATCCCTGCGCAGGCCGAAGCGTGACTGCTGCGCCGCCCCCTTCACGAAACAGCAAGGCCGCCATCGACGGGCAGAGATATGCCCGTAACCATTGATGCTTCGTCGCTCAGCAGGAAGAGGATCGCTTCGGCGACTTCATTCGGGGAAAGGAACCGTTCTAGTGGAATACGCGCTTTGACCGGGTCCGCCTTAAGAGGGTCACTCCATGCCAGCTCCCCCATCGGGGTCAAAGTTACGGTCGGATTGACACTGTTGACGCGAATGCCGGCGCTGCCGAGTTCCACAGCCATAACACGGGTAATGGCATCAAGGGCCGCCTTCGACGAGCAATAGGCCGTATGGTTTGCCAAGCCTCGACGAGCCGCATCGCTCGAAACGTTCACGATTGCACCCTTAAGTCCGCGAGAAAGCCAATCGCGTACTATGACCTGCGCCAGGACCATTGGAGCGACCGTGTTGACGTTCAGGACATGGGTGAAGTCCTCAACAGTGCTGGAAATGAAGGACTGAAGGATCGTGGTGCCGGCGCAATTGACCAGCATATCGACGGGAAGGGCCGATGCGACCTCCTCACCGATCCGATCGAGATTGGCGAGATCCATACAGATCGGTTCGCATTTCATTTCCTGCTGCAGTGACTGCAGATCGTCCGGGTTGCGCGTCAGTGCGACGACCGAGGCGCCTCGCTGCGCTAACATGACGGCTGTAGCCCGCCCAATTCCCTTGCCTGCGCCTGTGACAAGAACCCGCTTTCCAGTCCAGTCCATTATCGCCCTCGAGACCCCTGATGATATTGCCGGTGACAAGACTTAGCTCGAAACGTTCCCAAAATCGATCTGGAGCACACGCATGTTCACGGTCGATCCCATTCACTATCACCAGTTTGCGTGGAGTTGGCCGGGGCGCACGAAGCCTGGCAAGAACCTTGGCTCTCGGGAAGCGCATTTGTAAAAAGAAGCTTTCGCATCGCCAGACCTTGCCAGTGCAAATCACTCGCAAACACGCACGCTTTCGATATGCCAATCGCCGTCGTACTGGTTCTGCACCCGTCGATCTTCGTGCCAACAGCGAGGCGGCGGCGGATCGACGTAGCGCTGTTCCTGGCTATTGGCGATGGACCCACCGACAAGCCCACCGATCACTCCGGCGGCAATGCCCCCCGCTATGGCCGCTCCGGTATTGTGGTGGTGATGATGGGACCGGGCGAGCGAAGGATCGGTTGCCGCAAGGAAACTGCTGACCGTGATGGCGGCTGCAACTACAGGAAAAATGGACTTTCTCATGTGGTTCATCCCAACTATTGCTATCCATGCGTCGTATTCAACCGGTTGGCTGCCACGACCTGTCCGGGAGGAACGCGCGTAAGCCCCCAATTTGTTCCAAGCCAATTGCGCCAGGGAAGCGCGCGTACCACTCAAGCCATTGTTTGCCGCGCGAAAGCTACCTCTTTCGGAACACGTTTCCTTCCCGTCAGTTTCCTTTGTTGATTGATGGAACGGAGGACAAGATGGCAGAAGACATCAAGGCAGGCTTTACCGGATCTCCAAGTGATCCTCCCGAAGGGCTTCGCAGGGCGGCGAAGACGGCCACCCAAGCTGTAAGGCGGGAAACGACAGCGCTCGCAACTGGTGCGGCTGCACATCCTCAAACAGCGACGAGCCTGCTGTTGGGGATTGGCGCCATCGCCTTCACGCTAGGGTTTTTCGCAGGCCGTGCTTCAGCTCGAGATGACTACACCTATTGGCGCTGAGCAGCTTTGCCCCAATTGCTGTTGGGGTGGCGCCAACGGTCTCGTAATGTCCCTATCGCGCCGGTAGCCATTCGGTCCGGACGCCAGTGTTGCTGCCTGCTTCTCCTGGTTCTCAGCTCCATAGGCGCCGATCCACCGGCTTCAATGTCGGTTCGTCTTCGCTGTGCATGGACGTGGCGAGAGCCCTAGCGCACCTCTGCTCCTGCGACTGCTCTTGCCTGACTGGAGGGTTTGCCAGTGGAATTTCGGACCACCAGCGGACCGTCGACCTTGATGGTCATCGGGCGAAGCTTCTTGCCGTGGACGGCCATGTCGATCAGCGCCTCTGCAGCTTTTTGGCCCATCTCGTAGTTAGGAAGAACAAGCGTCGACAATGGAGGATGCGTGTAACGAGCGAGCTCCTGATCGTCATAACCCATGACCGACAGATCCTCCGGAACACGCAGGCCCCTTTCCGCTGCAGCCTCCATCACGCCGATTGCCATCAGATCGTTGCCACAGAGGATCGCGGTCGGAGCGCTGGGTAGCGAAAGAAGTTCAAGGCCGGCCTCGTAGCCTCTGAGGGGCAGCCAGTCGCCATTGCGGACCAGAGCCTCGTCGAAGGCTACGTCGACGGTCGCAAGCGCCTGCTTGTAGCCTTTGAGCCGGTCGATTGCCGCATCCATCCAGGGCTCGCCATTGATGAAGCCGATCCGTCGATGTCCCAGCGCGGTCAGGTGCGCAGTGGCGGAAAAGCCGCCGGCGACCTCGCCCGGAACGATTGCCATTTGCTGACGCGGCTCCGCATAGCAGTTTAAAAGGACGGTCGGTGTGTTCCTGAGGCCTTCCGGCACGTGAACCTTTCGCGTGAAAATCGTCGCGTAGATCACGCCGATGATGCTTGGGTCGCGCAGAACCGACCGGAGCACAGCCTCCTCGAGTTCGGGATTGGAACGGGTTGCGTGCGCGGAAACGAGGAAGCCTTGCTCAAAGGCGTAGTCGCGTGCGCCATCGAGGCTGACGACGGGATGCGGGCTGGTTGAGATTTCGTCGACGATGAAAGCGATTGTGTCCTTCTCGATCGTCTCGGCGGGAGCCTCATTTCGGACACCAGGTAATTTATAACCAATTTTATGAGCAGCATCTCTCACCTTCGCCTGTGTTTCGGGAGAGATGCGCGATCCCGACATCTCGTTTAGAACCAGTGACACGCTCGATTGCGACACGCCTGCAATTTTGGCTATATCAGTCATGGTTGGCCGGGTTTTACCACCGCGCCGACCAACGTCGCCGCCATTCTGATTGCCCATACTTTTCCTCCCGCGATTTGCTGCGTCGCAAATCAGCATTTCGCAAGTGCTCATAAAATGGCGCTTGACTGCTAATAATATTAGCGACAATATCCGCCCATGTGAAGCGTCTATTGCTCACGGCCGGTCGGAGGAATACCGGAATATTTTGGGAGGAGAAACTGAGATGGCTACATTCTCACGTCGTACATTCATGCTTACTGCCACGGCCCTCGGAGCGATTGCCGTTGCCGGCGCCACCGCAATGGCGGATGTTCCGAAACTAAAGCAGAAAGAGAAATACAAGGTTGGCTTTGCGCAGACCGAGTCCAACAATCCATGGCGAATTGCGCAGACAAACAGTATGAAGGAAACGGCCGAGAAGCTCGGCTATCAGCTGGTCTATACAGATGCTGCCGGCTCCGCTGCCAAGCAGGTCGCGGACGTCAACTCCATGATTGCTCAGGGTGTCGATCTGATCTTCCTCGCGCCACGCGAAGAGAAGCCACTCATCCCCGCAGTCATGGCTGCGAAAAAAGCCGGTATTCCGGTCATATTGCTGGACCGCAGTGTCGATCCTAAGCTTGCCAAGGCCGGCGAAGACTATCTGACCTTCATTGGTTCCGACTTCATCAAGGAAGGCCAGCGCGTTGCCGAGTGGCTCATCAAGAATGCAAATGGCAAGACGAAGATTATCGAACTCGAAGGAACAACCGGCGCGTCTCCTGCAAACGACCGAAAGAAGGGCTTCGATGAGGCGATCAAGGCTGCCGGTGGTTTCGAGATCGTCGCATCGCAATCAGGAGACTTTGCTCGCGACAAGGGCCGCCAGGTTGCGGAGGCACTCCTTCAGGCCCATCCGGATGCAGACATCGTTTACGCCCACAATGACGAAATGGCGATCGGCGCAATCTCGGCGATCGAGGCAGCCGGCAAGGTCCCCGGCAAGGACATTCTCGTTCTCTCGATCGACGGTGGCAAGGAAGCCGTAGGCCTCGTGGTCGACGGAAAGATCGGTGCCGTGGTCGAGTGCAACCCGCGCTTTGGCCCCAAGGCATTCGAAACGATGGCTCGATATGCCAAGGGCGAAAAGATTGAGCCGAAGCTCATCAATGATGATAAGTTCTACGACAGCTCGAACGCCAAGGCGGAGCTTGCCGGCGCCTATTGATCTCCCAGTCTGATCGCTTCCGGCCGGTTCGGCTTTTGCCGCACCGGCCGGTTTTTCTGTCAAAGCATGTGCGTCAGGATGTCGTGGAGCGTATGGCGATGCTTCTATCCATGCAGGGAATATCAAAGTCGTTTTCCGGTGTAGCGGCCTTGCGCTCGGCTTCACTCGAGATTGCCGAAGGGGAAATAATGGCGCTGGTTGGCCAGAACGGCGCCGGCAAGTCGACGCTGATAAAAATCCTGACAGGTGCCTATCATCGTGACGATGGCTCGATCCGGTTCAATGGCCAGGACATAGTGTTTTCGTCTCCCGCCGAAAGCCAGGCGGCAGGCATCGCCACGATCTACCAGGAGATCAATCTTGCACCGCAGCGTTCGGTGGCTGAGAACATCTACCTCTCGCGCGAGCCGCGTCGATTTGGATTTCTGGATCGCCACGCCATGCGCGAAGGCGCCCGGCGGGTTCTGAAAACCTTCAAGCTTGATATCGATGTCGATCGGCCTGTTGCGAGCTTCAGCGCCGCAACGCGCCAGATGGTATCAATCGCACGGGCGGTTACGCAAAATGCCAGGCTCCTGATCATGGACGAGCCGACGTCCTCCCTCGACGAGAGAGAGGTCGCTGTTCTTTTCGATACGATCCGCACACTTCAGGGTAACGGCGTCGCAGTCTGCTTCATCGGCCATCGACTGGATGAGCTCTACGCGATTTGTGATCGCGTGACGATCATGCGGGACGGACAGACCGTCGCCGTCAGCACCATGAAAGCGATGCCGAAGGTGGAACTGGTCCGGCACATGCTTGGACGCGAGCTTGCAGCCTTCGCCGCGATCAGTCGCGATGGCCCCGAAGGACCGGAGAAGCCCGTCCGGCTTGACCTATCGGCCGTCGGCTCGGGTGTGAGGGTACGCGACGTGAGCCTTTCGGTGCGCAAAGGAGAGATTTCCGGGCTGGCAGGGCTTTTGGGTTCCGGTCGCACCGAGACGGCGCGGATTATTTTCGGTGTCGACCGGCTGGAACGTGGTTCAATCCGCTTTGAGGGTTCCGAACGACACTATGACGAACCTGCTGACGCGATTGCCGATGGAATCGGACTGGTCTCCGAGGATCGCAAGGTGGATGGCATTGTTCCCGATATGAGCATCCGTGAGAACATGACGCTCGCATTGCTTCCAAAGTTGAAGAAGTCAGGGATCGTTGATCGTGCGAGGCAGGACGCTATCGTCGAACGTTTCATCAAATCGTTGGGCGTGAAGTGCGCGTCTCCTGACCAGCCGATCAAGGAGCTTTCCGGTGGGAATCAACAGAAGGTCCTCCTGGCGCGATGGCTCTGCACCGATCCTAAAGTGCTGATCGTCGACGAACCGACGCGCGGCATCGATATCGGCGCCAAGTCCGAGATACTGAAGCTGCTTAGGGGCCTCGCGGATGAAGGGTTGAGTGTCCTGATGATTTCCTCGGAACTCGAGGAACTGCTTGCAGCGGCAGACCGCGTCACTGTCCTTAGCGACGGAATGTCAGTCGCAGAGCTCCCGCGTCAAGAGCTTTCAGAGGCCAGCCTTTTGACGGCTATGGCCCACCAGGTGAATTGACATGACGATTTCAGATACGACCGTCAAAACCCAGTCGCAGTCACGTGGCTCACTCCTCGTGATGCTTAGCCGCTATGGGACATTCGTTGCCTTCCTCGCCCTCATACTATTCAACATCGTTGTTACCCCGAATTTCCTGTCCTGGCAAACCCTGAACGTGAATCTGACGCAGGTAGCGACCATTGTGATCGTTGCGACAGGCATGACGCTTGTCATTGCCACAGGAGGGATCGATCTTTCGGTTGGGTCACTGATGGCGATATCGGGAGCCGTGGCTCCCATGATCTTCATGGGTACGTTGTTTAGGATCGAAAGCTCGGAATTGGCTGTCGCGCTTGCCTTCATCATCCCCCTCCTGATCGCGATGGCGCTTGGGTGGTTCAATGGCTTTCTGGTCACGCGGTTCGCGATCCAGCCAATCGTGGCGACTCTTGTGCTCTTCATTGCTGGCCGCGGTATTGCGCAGGTCATCACCAACGGAAATCTGCAGGTCTTCAAGAACGAAGCTTTTCAGTTCATTGCGATGGGCCGTGTCGCCGGAATCCCGACCCAGGTCGCCCTGATGCTTGTCGTTGCTGCGCTTGCCTTCTGCCTGATCCGTTTCACGGTCATTGGTCGCCAGATCATCGCCGTTGGAGGCAACGAGAAGGCGGCGCGCCTGACCGGTATTCCCGTCCGCCACGTCAAGACTGTCGTATACATCATAAGCGGAGGCCTGGCTGGTCTCGCCGGGTTGATCGTCGTGGCTCGCAATTCAGCGAGCGACGCGAACCTTGTTGGCATGGGTATGGAGCTCGATGCCATCGCCGCGGTGGCAGTCGGTGGCTCGCTGTTGACGGGCGGAAGAGCCAATATCATTGGCACCCTGCTTGGCGCCCTCGTGATTCAGCTGGTGCGCTACACGCTGCTCGCCAATGGTGTTCCTGACGCGGCCGCCCTGATCGTCAAGGCGGCGCTGATCATTATTGCCGTGTTCATTCAGCAGCGCGCCCACAAGTCCTGAGGAGATGAATTGATGCTATCTGCGATTTTCAGACCATTGGTGCCGAAGTCATCCGGAGACCTTGCGCGGTTTGGGGTTGTCGTTGCGCTTTTTACCCTTATTGTTTTCGGGGCGCTGCGTTATGAAAACTTCCTTTCACCGTTCAACATACTGACATTCCTCAGATACAATTCGATGTTCGCGCTGATCGCCCTTGGGATGGCATTTGTGATCATGACCGGCGGCATCGATCTGTCTGTTGGGGGAGTGGCAGCGCTGGCAAGTGTCGTTTCGGCGCTCCTGTCTCCTTATCATTGGATAGCTGGACTTGCCGGCGGCGTCGCCGCTGGTCTTGCCGTCGGACTGCTGAACGGGCTTGTCATCACCCGCATGCGGATTCAACCCTTCATCGCGACGCTTGCGGCGATGCTGGCCGCCTATGGAACGGCGCTGCTTCTTGCCGACAACCAGTCAGTATCGGTTTCCTATGATACTGGCTTCACCACGATCGGACAGGACGACTTGCTTGGCTTTCCGATCCCCGCCTGGATTGCCGTCGCCGCCTATGTTGTCGGCTGGTTGTTTCTCGAGCGTCGGCCATCCGGACGGCATGTTCTGGCGATCGGCGACGGAGAAGTGACCGCAGCACTCATGGGGCTGAAGGTGGAGCGGACGCTTCTGGCTGTCTACGCCAGCTCAGGCTTGCTTGCCGGTCTTGCCGGTGTGATCCTCGCGGCACAATTTGGCGCGGGGCAGCCAACAGAAGGTGTGGGCTGGGAACTGTTTGCAATCGCCTCGGTCGTTGTCGGCGGCACCCTCCTGACTGGCGGGGCGGGTTCCGTGGGTGCAACACTGGCAGGTGCGCTGTTGCTTGGCATGGTATTCAACGTGCTCAATTTCGAAAATGGGCTGGGCTGGATCTCCTTGTCTGCCTACTGGCAATCGGTGATCCGTGGGCTGTTTCTGCTCGTGGTCGTGGTGCTGCAGGCAAGGCTGACGGGGCGCGGCGAAAAGGCACCCGTCAGCGAAACCTGACCTGGAACAGATGGAGAGTGGCGTATGTCGTTCTTTTCCCTGGAGATCGAAACCTTCTACGAGCGGCCGAGCATGTCGAACGATACAAATTCGAGCTTGATGCCGATGTCTTCGGAAATGACAGTGCCGATTGCGCCCAAAATCGTTCGTTATCCAGCCTGAGGGCCGAACGATTCCGCAGATGTAGCGCCGATGTTTCCTCGGTCACTGCGTGCCTCGGCGTTCGAAATGTTCAGCTCCGTCAGAAGCGCTCTCCGTTGAGGGACCGACGTCGTTCATCAGGCCGAATTTCTGCCCTGAGAATGGGCGACGAACGACGTCACGAGATATCAACCGGCTTGGACCGCAGCCGGTTGACCGTTGCCAGGTCGGCACGTCTGCAAAGCTGGGGCGGCAGGCCGCGCATGATCAACTCGGCATCGGCGACCGCCATCGAGCCCAGCGCATAGAGTGCGTCACGCGTTCCACCGGTCCTGTGGGCGGAGAGCAGGATTCCGGGTGTCTTTCGCACTGGATCGTCCAATGCCACCGGCTCTTGCGGGAAGACATCGGTGGCGACCCGGATATGGCCGGATCCAGCCGCCGCAATCATTGCCGGGAAATCGACAACCGCTGCCCGGCTCATGAGGAGGAAGGCTGCTCCCTTCTTCATCATGGCGAATTCAGGCTCGCCGAGAAAGGATTGGTTTTCGCTGGTAACGCTTGCAAATACGAAAACCAGTTGGCTTGCGGAGAGCAGGTCTTCGAGACTGCTCGGCATGCAATCCGCGGTCGTAATAACCTCTGCGGGAAGCCATGGGTCAAAGACGCGAACAGGGTTCTTGAACGGGCGGATCAGTTCTCTGAACTGGCGTCCGAGATCGCCGAAGCCGATGATGCCGACGGGGGCCCCTGCAAAGCGGAAGGTGCCTTCGTTGCCGGCAAGGCCATACTGTTCGCGTCCAGCACGGAAGTCCCTGTCCGCCTCGGTAAATCCACGCGCGAGGTCAAGCCCCAGCCCCAATGCTGCCTCGGCAACCGGCGAAGCGAAGGCAGCTGCAGGTGTGATAACCCAGATGCCACGCTCGACGCAGGTCTTGTAGTCGATGTTTGGAAGGAAATTGCTCTCGACATTTATAATTGCCTTGAGCCTTTGAGCACGGTTAAGGCGCGCCGTGTGCATATCCGTCTGTCCGAAGATAAGGACGGTCTCGGGAAGCAGATCGTCGATCTGTTCGGCGGACATCGGTTTGTCCTCCGAGATGACAAGTTCGCCGAGCTGTTCCAGGCGGTGTCGCACGCCTGGCTCCATGATCAGGTCGAGTGTTCGCGGCAATGGGTCTACCAAGATCACGTCGCGGGGCATGATGTTCTCCTCTTCCTCCAAGGTAGTTACCACGCATCGAGTTGACAAACACCCAAGATCGCCTGGTTCCTTACCGGCGCCAGGCGACATGATACGATGAGCGCCAGGCGATCAGGTATGGCTAGACGCGCGACGAACGCGAACGCAATCAGCTGATGTCATCGACGGTAGACCAGCGGTAGGGAATTACTTACGCTACTTCTGCGGCGGCTTTTTCCGGGTCATGGAGTGTGGCGTTGTTTGACGTTCGGGAACTCCTTTTTGCCACTAATGACCTGCTCCTGGTCCATGACGCTGTTGAGATTGAAAAGCCACGCCAGAGGCTCGGACATGGTCTGTTGAGGAAACCATTTGTAAAACAGGGCTTCCGCCCCGGCGCGATGTGAAAACAGCTCGTAGATCCGATGCTGAACGAAAGCGAAGAGAGCCATGTCCTGCGTGGCGATCAACAAGGCATACGGCTCGTATGTAAAGGACTGGAACGGGTCTCGCACATCCGTGCAGCTTCGCCCTGCCGCTCTCCAGGCGGCCAGCTTTCCCAGGATGATTTCACGGTCGCCAAAATATACCTTGTCCCGGTCTGTATTGCTGCAGAACCACTCGATGAGCTGATCGTGATCCTGCATGGGACAAAGGACATAGGCGGGGATGGCCGCACCGATCTCCTTGAGCGATTTCGTCGGCTCAGGGTCCCGGCTTCTGACAGCTGTCATTTCAGCGCGGCACTCCGTCGGCTGTCCCGTGAAGCAATCCGGGGTCTTGCCTGAGGACCCCAGCCTCAACGCGTCCACTGTGCACGCTTCCTTCGCAACCCGTTCGGCGGTCGAGTTGCCGAGATAGCCGACCTCGACGTCGCGGAACCTTCGAACGGAGCGCCAGAGATAGGACACCCCCGACACGAAGACGATGGGTGAAAAGACGCCTGCACCCGTCCGCTCGGGGTCGTCGAGACGAACCGTGACCGCGTCGCAGAGGACATCCACTTTCCTGTCTCCCAGCTCGGGCAGTGGTTGCCTCATGGCGGAGAACCGGTTCCTTCCATTGATGGGGACCTGGATCAGCTGATAGTCACTGTTGTCAAAGATCTCGTAGCAAAGCTCGGCAAGATAACCGAGATATGGCCTTTTTTCGTTGTTACCGTCCGGCGGAGGAAGGTAGGAGAACGGGGGGATATCTGTCCTGAACCCGATGACAATTTCCCGCGTGTGCGCCGATGAGGCGCTTGAAACAAGAAAGATCGCGCAGGCAAGCAGCACTGCGACACCTGTCGCGGCGATTTCCTGCGCCTTGCCGAGGATCTTGGACCTGCGCAGACGGCGCGGCGCCAATCCAAGGACAGAGAAGAAGACTGTAAGTGGCATCACGATGAGGTCAAGTGTGCTGTAATAGGCAAAGCACGTCTCCAGGTCGTGACCCGACAAAGACACGACCTTCAATATTGAAGCGGGTTGCGCCGGACTCCCCACCATGCACGGTTGCGAAACAGTGATACTGGCGAACACGATCAGATAGACGAGGGTCACGAGCGCGCCACACGAGGCAAGGCCAAGAATGACGGAGAAGCGCGGCGGTCTGTCCGGTGCCCTTACCGAGTTGATGAAGCAGAAGGCAATGATGGCAACCGGCGTAAGCAAAAGATAGTAGAGAAGTGCACCCGTCCAGCTCCCTGATCCGAAGAGGCTTTGCCACATCTGGGAAACGTTGCTGGCCGGCAGCGCCGAATAGAGCATTGCAACGAGAGTCATTCCGCTGGCCGCCACAGCGAAAGCGCCAATTGCACCGGAGATCGTCGCCCACGCGACGCTCTTGTTGAGCGGAGATTCCGATAGGCCGGTGCCGTAAACAACGCTGACAAAAGATGCGACGACAGTCGACGGCAGCCACACCAGCAGGAAGACCTTTGCTGTTTCGAGCGCCGCACTCATGGCCACCGCCTGATCAGTGAGCGGAACCGAGGAAATGAGCGGGTGCCATTGCGCCCGTATTACGAGGAAGTATCCGACGAAGACGATCACGAACCCGTAGAGCGGCAATCCGGTCGCCGCCATCTCGCGTTTGTCGACCACTTTCTCGATGATGCTGTCTCTTAGGCGGCCGGGCTTCATCTTGTCGAAGCGAGAGCCATACTCGCAGTAAATGGCCATGATCAAGGAGAACCGATCCCGAAGATCTTCGAGCAGGCGGGTGTTGTTCAATAACCGCTTTTCGAGATCCTTGATCCGGTCCTCGTCTGCCGTTGACCGGTCTGGCGTCCTCGCCGGATCGGTCAGATACTGGAAATCCGTCAGGGCATTCTCGGCCTCGTCGCGGACGTTTCGTTCATACTCGTTCAGCTTTCTTCGGATTTCGGGGTCGGACCATTCCACGTGTTCTTCATATGACCAATGGACGACGTATTTGAGGTTTCGCTCCAACGCAAAAAAGCTGTTGAGTTTCGGACCGAGAACGCGCTGCGCAAGCGCTGACGCCTTACGACGACTGTCATCGGATGGAGCACCATCGATCAGCGTCTTTATGCGGATTGTCTTTTCCTTGAGACGAGTCGGAATGCCTACCACCTCATGGGAGAACCGGCGTAGCCAGTTTTCGGCGGGAACCAGTGGATTGATCAGAGGAGCAAAACCCGAGATACCAAGCGCCAGAAAGAGGGGCCACTTCCAGGAGTCGAATTCGATGGTCCCCATACCAATCTGCAGACCGGAAACATTGAGTGCGTCAAAGAGCTGGACGATCACCCGCCCAAAGAACGCAAGCGTCGCATAAATGAAGATCAGGGATATGCAGTATATCGCGTAGGCCCGCCTCAGCGAGAAACTGTCCTTCAGGTTCCAGATCGTCAAATCCCTGAAGTCGCGAAACGCGCTTGCATTGACGTCGTAGGTGGGTTCTGAAAATCGCTTCCAGGCAAACGCACAAATCAGAGCGCACCCAGCTGCGAAGGCTAGGACGAACTGGCCGGTTACCGCGATGCCAACGAACGGAAAATCCCTACGGCTCCCTGGTACAAGCAAACCAAATTGCCATAATGAATCGGGAACCGTCGATGGCCAGTACGCGGATTTTGAGTACACCCTTGCGACTTCCTCGCAAACGTTGGTTCAGCCTAGCATTGTTGTTGCTGTGGATTGCATGGACCGGCCAGCGCAATGGACGGGTGCAGGCCCATCGAGCCTGTCATGGCCAGAGCCAGCGCAAAGGCAGCCACAATAAACAAAGTCTTCTTTGTCATTTGCGTCCCTCCACATTCGTATTACGGGAATGTGCGCGATAGTAGTATCTTAGGCCCAATATTGTCTAAATTCAACCATCTATGGTAGGCTAATCGTTGGAATCATTTACTTCAACAGTCGTGCCTTCCGAATGTTAGCGGACGCTGAATATACTGCTTGCCACCTCTACATTGCGGTGTATCATTGCGGGAATGCAACGCGAGCTTGGCTGCATTTCATCATTGCCAATAGCTCGACAGGTTGGCAGTCCAATTCTCTGATAATCTTCGCTTGAGCCGGATCGGCTGTCTCAGGTTGCTTTTCTTGGCTAACCTGTCGTGGTGGTCATGGCGTTGATGCGCCGCATACTTTTGTCCGCTCGCGTTGCCTGGGGGGCGTGATAGTGAGCATCCTTGATCGCGTTTCTACAGAGCCGAGAGTCCTGATAGATGGCGCGCACCTTTGCAATTATGTCCATTTGCCAATCGTTCGGCCCCTCCCCGCCGGACACGCTGCCTGCCAACGTGTCATCTGCTCGCGTAAAATGCCCGCACCGGTTGGGTGGGAGCGACGACATCGGAACGGCAAAGGTGTTTTTACGACTGGGCCGTCCGCCTCAGCGTCGGCATCCGTTCACGGTCGATGCCCGACCGCAACGATAGCCCTTTTCGTTCTTCCGCTCGCAGGAGGCGTCGGAACGTCCGTTGCAAAGGCCTGAACGGAGACCAGCACGTGGCTCGATCCAGAGGCGATGGCGGGGCCAGTCAGGTTCGACGAGTTTTTGATGGATGCATCATGCGGCCGGTTCCCAACCCGACCCGATCTGAGAAGCGAACCTGCTTCGCGAATCCTAAGCCGGATCCGAGCGACCAGGCCCGCGACATTGCCAGAGGAGAAAGTCCATGCCTTCCAACGGAAAAATATCTCTTGAAGAACTCAATCGCCGGCTTGCCGACGCATCTCTTTCGGACGAGGAACTCGCCCGGTATTTTCTGGTTGATGAAGACCGATCTGGTCCCTTCAACCCGGTTCTGACCGTGAACCCGGACACGGTCAGCGTGCCGCAAACGGCAGAAGGCACGGAGCGGAGTGCGGCACTGCTCAACAGTGCCAATTTCATCGCGCGCCTGCGCAGGCATTTCGCGTTCAATGCCCGCGTGGGAAGCGGAAGCTACCGGGGGCCGATCCTTGTCTCGGAAGGAGACAGCTGGTTCCAATATCCCTTCAAGCTGGAAGACGTCATAGACGACCTGATGCAGGACTACGCAGTCTTCAGTCTGGATGCCGCTGGTGACACACTGTCAAACATGTTTCGCGAAGCCGAATATCTGGACGCGATTGCCAATACCGGAGCCTCGATCTTCCTGTTCAGTGGCGGCGGCAATGATGTCGTTGCTGGCGGAAACCTGGCCGCACACCTATTCGACTTCGACCCGGCAAAATCGCCGGCCGCGCATCTGCGTCCTTCCTTCAATCTCATCCTCGATGAAGCGATAGGGATATACTCGAAACTGGTCAGGCAGGTCGCCCAGAAGTTTCCGAACGTTCATATTGTCTGTCATGGATATGACTACGCAAGGCCTGCGAATGGGCCCTGGATCGGCAAGCCCATGGCATCCAGGGGCATCACCGATCCTGAGCTTCAGCGGGCAATCGCTCGGGTGATGATCGATCGCTTCAACGAGAGACTTGGTCTCCTGCAGTCCACGTCAGCAAGGCTCCACTATATCGATTGCCGCAACACGGTGCCGGCAGATGAATGGTTTGACGAGCTCCATCCGACAAACGATGGCTATAGGAAAGTTGCCAAAAAGTTCGCGACCGTCATCGAGCAACTAAAGCCGAGGACCAGAGATGTCGATTACAGGGCTAATAAGGCGCGGGCTGCGAGGGCAACTGAAACCAGCAGTGCCCGTCCTGCAGTGCGACCGTCAAGGGCGGTTCCACAGAGTGCTAGGCCCAGTGACGGTCCTCGCGGCATCGCGCTTCACATCGGTCTGAATGCCATCGATCCTGCTCATTATGCGGGATGGGCCGGCCCATTGAATGCCTGCGAATTCGATGCACAGGACATGCATGAGATTGCCACGGGCCTGGGATACGACGCGACCCTCCTGCTCACGGAAAATGCGACACGCGAAAACGTTACCAAAGTATTCAAGAAGGCGGCGCAGGAGCTGAAGGAGGGTGATATCTTCTTCGTCAGCTATTCGGGCCACGGTGGCCAGGTTCCCGATTTCAATGGCGACGAAGAGGATGGCGTCGACGAAACCTGGTGCCTGTTTGATGGCCAGCTTATTGACGATGAGCTTTATCAGTTCTGGTCAAAATTCAGGCCCGGTGTCCGGGTTCTGGTGGTTTCGGACAGCTGCCACAGCGGTACCGTCATCAGGGCAGTCGTTCCCGACGCCACTACCGATGTCGCTGTTGTCAGCAGTCCGCTGGCACGGGCGATGCCCATCAACATCGCCAGTCGGACGTTCCGGCAGAACCGCGACTTCTACAGCAAGCTCGGAAGTTCGCTCTCCAGCGTGGAAGCGCAAAGTGTCAAGCGCGCCACCGATACACCGATCTCGTGCAGTGTCCGGCTGATGTCCGGATGCCAAGATAATCAGGTGTCGCTCGACGGCCCCGGGAATGGTGCGTTTACCGCGGCTTTGATCAGCGTGTGGGACCATGGCCGCTTCAGCCGCGACTATGCGGCCTTCCATGCTGCGATCTTGAGGAAGCTGCCGGAAACGCAATCTCCCAATCACTGGATGATTGGTCCGAAGAACCCCGTGTTCGATGCCCAGTCGCCTTTTGCGATCTGACGCCTTGACCCCACTCTTCGGCATGAGAGGCCAGGAGGAGAAAGCAGCAGTGTGATCGAATGGGAGCGTCGCCTGTCGTGACGCGGCGGGACAGGAACTGCTCACCACGGAAGGAGATCCAGTCGTCGTATCGACGGACCGCGCTTGCCGTCTGACGCTGCGCTTTGCGGCAAATTATCGAATGGCTCTATCGCGCAACCGGCAAATAAAATGCTAGCTTCCGGCAAAAGAAGAATGCCGGAGGATAGGATGGCGAAGAAAACGTTTGGTGACTGGATGGCTCTTGCGGAGAAAGAGCTCAAGGCGCCGCCGGAGTCGCTCGTCTGGAAGACACCAGAAGGGATCGATGTCAAACCGCTTTATACCGAGGGCGATATCGAAAATGCCAAGCACCTCGCGTCCCTTCCCGGATTTGCGCCGTTCACGCGCGGCCCGCGGGCAACAATGTATGCCGGCCGGCCATGGACAATCAGGCAATATGCGGGATTTTCAACCGCGGAAGCCTCCAATGCCTTTTATCGCAAGGCACTTCAATCCGGACAGCAAGGTGTTTCGGTTGCTTTCGACCTTGCGACCCACCGGGGCTATGACAGCGATCATCCGCGCGTTGTCGGCGACGTCGGCAAGGCCGGAGTGGCAATCGACAGCGTCGAGGACATGAAGGTCCTGTTTGATGGCATACCGCTTGACAAGGTCTCGGTGTCGATGACGATGAACGGCGCGGTCATACCTATCCTGGCGAATTTCATCGTGGCCGGAGAGGAACAGGGTGTCTCGAAGGCCGAGCTGTCGGGCACCATCCAGAACGACATCCTCAAGGAGTTCATGGTCCGCAATACCTACATCTATCCACCGGAACCATCGATGCGGATCGTTGCGGACATCATTGAATACACCGCGAAGCAGATGCCGAAGTTCAACTCCATCTCTATCTCGGGCTACCACATGCAGGAAGCTGGGGCGACCCTGGTCCAGGAACTTGCATTCACTTTGGCCGACGGTCGGGAATATGTCCGGGCAGCGATCGCCAAAGGCCTGGATGTTGACGATTTCGCCGGTCGGCTCTCCTTCTTCTTTGCCATTGGAATGAATTTCTTCATGGAGGCGGCAAAGCTGCGCGCCGCACGGCTGCTCTGGACGCGGATCATGGAGGAATTCAAACCCCAGAAAGCCTCCTCGCTGATGTTGCGTACGCATTGCCAGACGTCGGGCGTGTCGCTACAGGAACAGGATCCCTACAATAATATCGTCAGAACCGCATTCGAGGCGATGTCGGCTGTCCTCGGTGGGACCCAGTCGCTCCATACCAATTCCTTCGACGAGGCGATCGCCTTGCCAACCGATTTTTCGGCCCGTATCGCTCGCAATACGCAACTGATCCTCCAGCACGAAACTGGTGTGACCAAGGTCGTCGACCCTCTGGCTGGATCCTACTACGTCGAGACCCTGACGAATGAGCTCGCCGACAAGGCGTGGACGCTGATCGGTGAGGTCGAGGCACTCGGCGGCATGACGAAGGCTGTTAATGAGGGCCTTCCCAAACGTCTCATCGAGGAGGCGGCGACGCGCCGGCAGGCAGCGGTCGACAGGGGCGACGAGGTGATCGTAGGTGTCAATAAATACAGGCTCGATACGGAGGAAGACATCGAGATCCTCGCCATTGACAATGCGGCTGTTCGAACGGCCCAGGTAAAGCGGATCGGTGAAACGAAACGCCGCCGCGACCAGGCAAGGGTCACGGCGGCTCTGGATCAGCTGGGACTGGTTGCGATGAGCGGTCAGGGTAACCTGCTTGAGGCAGCCGTTGAGGCAGCCCGCGCGCGCGCCACAGTTGGCGAGATTTCTGATACCATGCGGCATGTATTCGGCGATCACGCTGCCGAGCCCGAGGTCATCAAGGATGTCTACGGGCAGGCATACCGGGACGAGCCCGAGCTCGAGGTGCTGAAGGATCGCATGGCTGCTGCCGCCAGGGTTCTCGGCCGAGAGCCCAGGATCATGGTCGCAAAGCTCGGGCAGGATGGGCACGACCGTGGGGCCAAGGTCATCGCCTCGGCATTTGGTGACATCGGGTTCGACGTCCTGGCAGGTCCACTTTTTCAAACACCCGAAGAAGCAGCCGATCTTGCTGTTGCAAGCAAGGTTGATATCATTGGCATGTCATCGCTGGCGGCTGGCCACAAGACACTTGCGCCGCAGCTTGTCGAGGCGCTCAAGGCGCGGGGCGGTGGCGACATTATTGTCGTCGTCGGGGGCGTCATCCCGCGGCAGGACTACGCATATCTAATGGAGAACGGTGTTGCCGCTGTCTTTGGACCGGGGACCAATGTCCTCGATGCTGCAAATGAGGTTCTGGATCTTCTGGAGGGCAAGCGGCGCAACCGCTAGTCGACCGTCCCTGCCTGCCGGGTTCGACACCGTGGCCGTTCATACGATCATTCGATCGTCATCGGCGCCCCCTATTCGCGGAGACACGAAAATCGGACTGGGAAAATGAGCGCTCATGAAAATTAATTTCATATAGCCAACTTTTTATGGGATTCGAGTTGACGGGTTCGAATTTTTGTCCCAACCTGACGAAAATAAATTACGCGTTGGGAACGAGATAACAGCATGAAAGTTGGAATTATCGGGCTAGGATTCCGGCTCGGCTACCTTGGCCATGTCTTCACCGCAGTGGATGAAAGCTTCGAGATCGTCGGTTACGTCGACCCCGATCCAGCAGGCCTGCCTGGTCTCGCCGAACAGGGCATTTCCGCAGGAACGGCCTACGCGTCTGCGGAAGAGCTCATCGCCAACGAGACGCTTGACCTTCTGATGATTGGCTCGCCCAATCACATGCATCTCGACCACATCAGGCTGGGCCTGGAGAAAGGTCTGAAGGTTTTCTGCGAAAAGCCAATCGTAACGACGATTGCCGAAAGCATTGAACTGGCACGACTGATGGCGAAGTTTGGTCATGAGCGGCTGATGGTCGGTCTCGTTCTGCGTTACTCTCCGCTGTACAAGGATCTCCGCGCGATCCAGGCGTCAGGCAAGCTTGGGCAAATTGTCTCGATCGAGGCTGCGGAACATATCGAGCCTTACCACGGTGCGTTTTTCATGCGCGACTGGCGCCGCTATGAGCGCTATTCGGGTAGTTTCATGCTGGAGAAATGCTGCCACGACCTCGATCTTTATAACGGTGTCGTCGGCGCGCGTCCCGAGCGTGTTGCAAGCTTTGGCGGTCGTAAGAGCTTCATCCCCGCAAATGACCCCGTGCGCGAAGGTATCAACGACGTCGAACTGTTTCATCGCAAGCCGAGTGGCTGGATGGGGTCCGACAAGGTGTTCGACAGTGACGCCGACATCATCGACTATCAGGTGGCAATCGTCGAATACGCCAACGGCGTTGGAATGAACTTCCACACCAATCTCAACGTTCCAGACCAGTTCCGTCGCTTTGCCATTATGGGATCACGCGGCATGGCCGAGGGCGATTTCGTCCGAGGCTATCTCGATGTTCATGAGCAGCTGACAGGCAAGAAGGTTGTCGAGAACAAATACGTCGCGACAGAGCTTTCGCAGCACTACGGTGCCGACGAGCAGATGGCGGCAGATTTGCTCGACAGCGTGCGTACCGGTACCGAACTTCCAGTTTCGACGCTCAATGCCCTCGAGGCCGGCATCCTGGCCCTATCGATGGACGAGGCAAGGATGAAGAAGGCGGTTATCGATCTGCGCCCGATTTGGGACAGGTTCGACGAAGCCCTGCACGCAAGAGCGGCTTGAGAGGGCGGCAAGATGAGCGTCCAACGCAACGCAGTCATCTTTGCCTGGATCCTTCTCCTTCCGGCAGTCCTCTATGTCGCTGTGATCGTCGCGTATCCCCTGGTCGACACGTTCATCCTCTCCTTCACCGATGCGTCGCTGAAGAAGACGACGAATTGGGTCGGCTGGGTGAACTACAGTAAGATCTTCAACGCTACCTTCGCCGAAGTCATCGTTCGCACCTTCATCTGGACGTTCTTTTCTGTCTCCATCAAGATGATTATCGGTGTCTTCGGGGCGACGATGCTGAATTCCGCGGTCCCCGGCAGGGCGCTCTTCCGCGTGCTGACGATGCCGCCATGGATTGTCCCAATGGCGATCGGCATCTTCATGTGGGGCTGGATGTACAACGGCCAGTTCGGAATGATTTCCGGCATGCTGCAGCGTTTTGGCCTTGTGGACGCGCCGGTCGCGTTTCTCGCACAGGGGTCCACGGCGTTCTGGGCGACGATCATCACCGACGTCTGGATCGGCGTTCCGCTGGTCACGCTTTATATGCTCGCGGCCATGCAGGCGATTCCGCAGGACCTCTACGAGGCTGCCTGGACCGACGGGGCCGGCCGCTTCTATCGCTTTCGGCGCATTACCCTCCCGCTGATCGTCCCTTCGATGATCACCATGTCGATGCTGTCACTGATCGCGACCTTCAATTCCTTCGACATCATCTGGATCCTGACGCGTGGCGGACCGAGCGGCGAAACGACGACGATGATCATCGACACTTATAAAACCGCAATCGGCTCGAACAAATACGGCGAAGGCGCCGCGCGCGCCGTGCTGATCTGCATCTTCCTGTCGATCTTCTGCGTCTGCTATTTCCGCGTGACCAGTCGCCTTACGTCCGGAGACAAGCGATGAAACAGCCACATCTGCTGATCCATCGGTACAAATGGTATGAAATCATCGGCATCTATGCCGGCATCCTCATTTTCCTTACCTTCGTGCTCGCGCCCTTTGTCGAGGGCTTCCTGGTATCGCTTAAGCCGCTCAGTCAGCTCTTTTCATCACCCTATCGCTTCATCCCGGAAAACGGTTCCTTCGAGGCCTATCGGACTATGTGGATTAGCGTGCCGGGCTTTGCGCGCTACATCTTCAATTCCTTCTTCATCTCGACCATCGTCACCGCTGTCGTCCTAGTGCTGGTGATCCCTGCCTCCTACGCGTTCGCGCGGTTTGAATTCAAGGGCGCCGGGCTGCTGCTCGGTGCGTTTCTGGCCGTCAACATGTTTTCGGGCGCAGTACTGCTCATCCCGCTGTTCCGGCTGATGCGCACGCTCGGCCTGCTCAACACCTATTTCGCAATCATGGTTCCGGGTGTTGCCTTCCTGATCCCGTCGGCGATCTGGCTGTTGAGAACCTACATGATGCGCATCCCGCGGGAGTTGGACGAAGCCGCCTTCGTTGACGGTGCCAGCCACTTCTATACGCTCCGCCGCGTCATCCTGCCGATCGCCATGCCCGGCATCATGGTGGTTGCAATCACCACCTTCATCGGCTCTTATGCCCAGCAGTTCATCTTCGCGCTCACCTTCAATTCCAAGACCGAATTTGCGCCGTTACCGGTCGGCCTCTTCGCCTATTTCGGTCGCCAGGAAGTGGTCTGGAATGAACTGATGGCTGCAAGTTTCGTCGGCATCGCGCCGGCCATGATCGTGATTTTCTTTCTTCAACGGTATCTCGTCAGCGGGCTGACCGCGGGCGCGGTGAAACAGTAAGTCAACCACCAGAGAAAAAACGGGAGCTAACAAAGTGACAATTCATTTCAAGACCGGGCTGATGGCCCTTGCCCTGCTCGGTTCTACCGCGCTCGGCGCCATGACCGCGCAGGCCGCTGACAAGGAGATCAGCTGGATCTACTGCGGCGACAAGATCGATCCGATCCACGAAAAATACATCAAGGAATGGGAAGGCAAGAACCCGGGTTGGAAGGTCACGCCCGAGGTCGTCGGATGGGAACAGTGCCAGGACAAGGCCACGACGCTTGCCGCTGCAGGCACGCCGGTCGGAATGGCCTATGTCGGCTCGCGCACACTCAAGGAATTCGCACAGAACGACCTGATCGTTCCGGTCCCGATGACCGACGAGGAAAAGAAGAGCTACTACCCGAATATCGTCGACACGGTCACCTTCGACAACAATCAGTGGGGCGTGCCGGTCGCCTTCTCGACCAAGGCACTCTACTGGAACAAGGACATTTTCAAGCAGGCTGGTCTCGACCCTGAAACCCCGCCGAAGACCTGGGCTGAAGAAATCGCCGACGCCAAGCAGATCAAGGAAAAGACCGGCATCGCAGGCTACGGCCTTCCGGCTAAGACCTTCGACAACACGATGCATCAGTTCATGCATTGGGTTTACACCAACAACGGCAAGGTAATCGACGGCGACAAGATCGTCATCGACAGCCCGGAAGTGCTGGCAGCGCTCCAGGCCTACAAGGACATCACGCCCTACTCCGTCGAAGGCGCGACCGCCTACGAGCAGAACGAGATCCGTGCCATCTTCCTCGACGGCAAGGTCGGCATGATCCAGGCAGGCTCGGGTGCTGCTGCCCGCCTGAAGGACACCAAGATCAACTGGGGCGTGGCACCGCTGCCGCTTGGCCCTTCCGCCAAGGGCGAAGGTACACTGCTCATCACCGACAGCTTGGCCGTCTTCAAGGGGACGGGCGTGGAAGACAAGGCGATCGAATTCGCCAAGTTCATTACCTCGCCGGGCCCCCAGGGAGAATATGAGCTTCAGGGCGGCGCCGGCCTCACGCCTTTGCGTCCGTCGCCGAAGGTCGATGAATTCGTCAAGGCAGATCCGTCCTGGAAGCCGTTTATCGACGGCATCGCCTTCGGTGGTCCCGAGCCGCTCTTTACGGATTACAAGGGCTTCCAGAACTCGATGATCGAAATGGTCCAGTCCGTCGTGACGGGCAAGGCCCAGCCGGCCGATGCCCTCAAGAAGGCTGCTGGCGAGATCGAAGCGTTCAAGTAAGCCTTTGTCGGGATCGCGGGCGCAACAACCGCGATCCCCCTTACAGTATGCATGCTGCAGGCGCGGCAACCGGAGACAGGTTTTGGGACAGCTTCTTCTCAACAATGTTCAGAAGTTCTATGGCGACTTCGAGGTTCTCAAGGGCATTCAGCTCGAGGTGAAGAACGGCGAGTTCGTGGTCTTCGTCGGGCCGTCTGGCTGCGGCAAGTCGACGTTGCTGCGCATGATCGCCGGTCTGGACGCGACCTCCGGCGGCGACATCGTCATCGGCGGGCTCCGAGTGAACGACCTGCCGCCGGTCAAGCGCGGCATTGCAATGGTGTTCCAATCCTACGCCCTTTATCCGCACATGTCGGTTTTCGAGAACATCGCATTCCCACTGCGCGTGGAAAAGATGGAAGAGGAAAAGCTCAAGGCCAAAGTCGAGCACGCCGCACGCATTCTCCATCTTGACCAGAGGCTGCAGCAGAAGCCGGGGATGCTTTCCGGCGGCCAGCGCCAGCGCGTGGCGATCGGCCGAGCGATCGTGCGCGAACCGAAGATCTTCCTGTTCGACGAGCCGCTTTCTAACCTCGACGCGGCGCTACGCGCCGACATGCGCATCGAGCTTGCCAAGCTGCATCGCCAGCTGAAGGCGACGATGATCTACGTCACCCATGACCAGATCGAGGCGATGACCATGGCAGACCGGATCGTAGTGCTCAACGCCGGGGAGATTGCCCAGACCGGCGCGCCGCTGGAACTCTACCACAAACCGGCGAATATCTTCGTCGCGAGCTTCATCGGCAATCCAAAGATGAACTTCCTGCCGGTTACCTGTAGCGCAGTCAGTGAAGCCGGCGTGGAGATCGATTATCAGGGGCAGAAAGCTACCATCCCAGTGACGCCGCGGCAGGGCGCTGTTGGCAAGACGCTGACGCTGGGCGTGCGCCCCGAGCACATCCAGATTGGATCAGGTGACATCCAGATCAGAGTTGCACCTACGGTCATCGAACGACTTGGCGCACAGACAGTTGCCTATGCATCGCTTGACGGTGAAGGCGAGAATTTCTGCGCGACGCTGCCGGGCGGTGCTGCCGTTCGGCCGGATCAGCCTCTGTTGGCCGGGATTAACGTTGTCGACTGCCATCTGTTCGACGACAAGGGGATATCATTCGAGCGCCATGTCGAACTGACAGATATCGACGTGAATTTGCTCAACCCCACCGCGGCTGCCTGATCAGCCGACCCGGGGAGCGCCGCCCTCAGTACAGGGGATAGAAGAGCCTGTTAGCTGGGTAGGAATAGGCGCCACGGTCGAGGATTCCCAATCTAGACATGCAGTTTCTGAGCGCCGTGACGTGCCAGGGATTGGCTGGATAGGGAGAGCCCCGGTAGTTGGCCTCTGGCTCGCAATAGCGATAAGCCCGCTCAAACCGCGCCAGAAGCACGGGATCCGAATCCATCCGAACGCCATGAAAGCTTTGCCATTCCGCCGGTGCTTCCGCCGCCGAAATCGCCAACAGACTAGCCACTATGCCCAATGCAACGGAGACTCTCATCGACCTGACCTCCCGCGCGCCTAACGCCGCTGAAAAGAAGATGCTTTTCAATCGCGTAACGTCAAGAGGCATATGTCAAAGGAAGGCGAGATTCGTTACCAGACGAGTCCGCGCGCAGCCACGTCCTCGACACGGGTGACGACGCCGTCGCGGTGAAAGACCATCGTGTCGAAAAGATTGGATACAACGCATGTGTGGTTGGGGATGATGCGGATCTTGTCGCCGATCTCCGGACGCCTGTCGCCGCATTTCGATAAGTCGATAACGCCGTGTTCCTCAGACAATCCAGTGATCACCGCCTCGGGGTAACCGACCACAGTTCCGAAGTCGGAGAAGCCAAGCAGGTCGGAGGTTAGTGCCTTTGAACCGGCGTCGATGACGGCACGATCCCCGGTCGGGCGAGACACGACCGTCGCGAGCACGTGCATGGCGCAGTCATCCCAGCTGCAGTGACCGGCGCGAACCATGGCCCGATCGTTGTAGATATAGGTTCCGGCACGATGCTCGGTCGCGGCGCTGACGAGATGTGCCTCAAACAGACTCGGCGTGCCGCCATTGCTGACGATCGGGCAATCAATTCCCTGCTCCTCGAGAAGCGATAGTGCTTCGCCGAGAAATGCCTGTACCGCCTCGGCAGCCCCGGGCTTCGGATAGTTGAGAAGCCCACCGAAAGAGAGGCCGGGGATGCTGTGAATGCGCTTCGCCAAGTCTCTTGCTTCATCGGGCGTCTGGACGCCGCAGCGGCCACCACCGGTATCGCATTCGACCAGCACAGTCAGCGGTTTACGGGATGCGAAATAGGCAGACAGGCCATCGACCGTGGCCGTGCTGTCGGCGACTACCTTCAGGTCGGAGATGCGGTCGTTGAGGGCTGCCAGCTGCTTAAGCTTTTGCGGGCCGAGGATGTTGAAGGTGATCAGGATATCCTGGAAACCAGCCGCTGCGAAGACTTCAGCTTCACTGATCTTTTGACAGTTGATGCCCTTTGCGCCTGCTGCGATCTGCTCGGCTGCGAGCGCCGGGATCTTGTGGGTCTTGATATGCGGCCGGAAGTTCAGCCCGTGCTCGTCCATGTAGGCCTGCGTACGGGCGATGTTCGCCGCCAGGCGATCCTCGTCGATGATTGGCCGTGGCGTCGAGAGATCGGCGACCCTGTCGCCTGGCCTGGCGATGATGGCGAACGGATTTTCCTGCATATGACGCGCTCCGTGTTAGCGGCCGTGGGGATCGGCGACCATCGGCCAGATGTTCTTCGGCGCGCGACGATAGGGCGTCTTGGCCGGATTGTTGGGATAAGGCGTTCCGGCCGAACAGTAAATGATTTCCGCTGCGATCTTGGAGAAGGACGCGTAGAAATGATTGGTCGATTTGATCACCAGGATTTTCTTGGATGTCGGATCGATACCCATAACCGAAAAGAGGCTCGGATCGAAGCTCTGGGCGCGCGTCGAGTTCAGGATGATATCGATGCCGTCGAGTACGATATGCGCCGCATCGCCGAACGGCGCAAAGCTCTCGCCAAAACGCATCTCGGCATTCGCAACGAGCTTTACGACCTTGACGATCCCGTCCACAGGATTGCCGGTGCCGGGGCCAGACTTGGCGCCGAACCGGAGCGGAATTTCGGCGCCCTCGCCTGCTGCCATACAAATCTGCACTGCCATCGGGTCCCAGATCGTGCCTATCGCGACACCCTTGGCGCCTCTTTCGATGAGCTCCTGGAGGAGGACGGTGGCATCGCCTGCAGTGCCGCCGCCGGGGTTGTCCCATACGTCAGCGACGACGACAGGCCACGAGGTTGCTGCCATAGCCTGCGTGACAGCCTCGACCTCGTCGATCTGCGGCATCATGAAAGTGCCACGTTTGGAAAACAGCTCTAGGCCAAGCTCACGTGCAAGGGCCGCACCTTCCTCCGGCTTGTTGTTGGTGACGACAAGTATCTTCGTACCCATCTCGGGCACATCTCCGGCCATGAAGCCGTGAACCACGGAGATCGACAGGATATCAGCGTGGTCCTGCTCGATGTGCATGATCTTGTCGACGAAGGAACGCATCGGGTCGCGCGAGGTGGGATAGACGTCGATCATCCGGCAATCGAACGCGGACATGACGGGGTTCAGGCGCCCTTCCAACGTCTCCACGGCAATCCGCCAGAGATCCTCGGCGCGGTCGACGAAATCAATGTGCGGGAACTCTTTGAAGTAGACCAAGAAGTCTGCCGCCTTTAGGCGCTTGGCGGTGAGGTGGCTGTGCGGATCGAGCTCGGCGCAGACGAGGAGCTCTGGCCCGACGATCTCGCGGACACGCGCCAAAATATCGCCCTCGGTGTCCTCGTAGCCGGCGGCGACCATGGCGCCGTGCAGGCCAAGGATAACGGCGTCGACAGGCATGGCGGCTTCTAGCTGCGCGAGCACCTCGTCGCGTAATCCCTCATAGGCGGAGCGGTTCACCAGCCCGGCCGGGTCCGCCCAGGCGGCGGTGCCCTCGATCAGTTCCCATCCCTTCTCCGCGCAAACACGACGCCCCACCGTGATCGGTGCCGAGCAGAGCGTTGGCGTTTCCGGATGTTGGCCGGGAGGCGCATAAAGCGACGCTTCGAAGGCGCGTCGATCGACGCAGATCGGTGAAAACGTGTTGGTCTCGGTTGCGAGCGCCGCCGTGAAAATGCGCAAGGGTTCGGCCTTTGTGTTGATCAGCCCATCGGGTTCGGCAGGTAGCCGGTAAAGCCGCAGATCTTCCAGCGGCCTTCATGCAGGCGGCAGTAATAAAGTGTCTGCCACTGCATGATATCACGCGTGCCATCAGCCTTGCTGAGGCCGCCATCGAACTTCTTGCGCACCAGCGCCATGTCACCCTCGATCTCTATGTCTTCGAGCGTGGTGGTCGTGAAGATGGCCGTGCGGGTGTCTTCGGCAAACGCTTGCGTGGCAAATTCCTCTGCCTGACGCACCCACTCGTCGCGGTAGGCAGACAGCGTCGGAAACGCAAGCCGCCATTTATCGGGGCTGACTTCTTTCCGTCCATCGATGCCGATGAAGCCTTCCTCGACAAAATCGTGCTCGACCATCGACCAGTCGCCAGCAAGGAATGCATCGATGTCGCGAGGGACCAGCATCTCCCAGATCGAATGCCGCGCGACGTCTGAAACGGGAAACGGGTTTTTGAAAGGATCGCGCATTATCTCCACCGGATTGAAATTCTTTTCATCAATGGCGTTTTTCGCTGGTCAAATTCGGCTTTCTATGGTCACTTGTCAACTTAATACGAAAATAATTTGCAAGGATCGATCGATGTCCATTAAGCGCTATGGCGCGGTTCAAAAGGGTGCCGGTGGCAAGCCCCTGCCCTTCGCGCGGGCCGTTGAAGCCGATGGCTGGCTCTATGTATCTGGCCAGGTCGCCATGGAAAATGGCGAGATCATCGATGGCAATATCGTAGCGCAAACCCACAAGACGATCGAGAACGTCCTGGCGATCCTCAAGGAGGCGGGATACGGCCTGGAGCATGTCGTGCGTTGTGGCGTGTGGCTCGACGATCCCCGCGACTTCTGGACCTTCAATGCAATCTACCAGCAGTACTTCGGTGACCATCCCCCTGCTAGAGCCTGCGTTCAATCGTCGATGATGGTTGACTGCAAGGTCGAAATCGATTGCGTGGCGTATAGGTCGAAGGATCTGTAAACTGCACACGACCGGGGGACGGGATGGATATTTTCTCAACACTGCAGGAAGAGAAGCCCCGGCTTTCACCCTCCGAAAGCCGTATCGCCGATATCCTTCTCAAGGACTTTGAGTTTGCGGTAAATGCCTCGATCATCGAGCTCGCCGAAAGGGCGGACGTTTCTCCGCCCACCGTCACGCGTTTCTGCCGCCGATTGGGCTGCGAGAGCTTTTCCGATTTCAAGGTTCAGCTTGCCAGGACAGCTTATGTTGGCATGCGCTACTTGAAGCCGGAACCCAAGAGCACCAACCCGGGTGATGTCGCGCAGGACATCATCACGAAGGCACAGAACGCACTGTTCCTGCTTCATCGTTCGCTCGACCTGGCTGCGATCGAGCTTGCCGCCGAGCGGCTCTCACGCGCCGACATGATCTATGCCTTTGGCTCCGGCGGCAACTCGTCGATGATTGCAAGCGAACTTCAGAACCGGCTTTTTCGCTTCGGCCTGCATGTCACGGCGAGCTCGGATCATGGCATGCAGTTGATGATGGCAGCCGCCGCGAAGTCGACAGACGTGTTGATAGGTTCTTCCTTTACGGGACGCAATGCCGAGCTCGTGCGCGCTTTCGCGCTTGCCCGCGAGTCAAGAGTAACCACTATAGCGCTCACCCAAAGCGACAGCCCGGTGGCAAAGGTGGCGGAAATTGTTGTGCCTGTCGACCTGCAGGAAGGTAGCAACATCTTCCGGCCGACGTCGACGCGCATTGCCTATCTGGCGATCGTCGACATTCTTGCCAGCCTGGTCGCCTATGCAATTCAGCCGAAGGCTGCCGTTGCGCTACGCCGCATAAAGCAACAACTCGTTGCCCATCGCGATGGTGACGACCGGCAACTCCTCGGGGATTAACATGCCAAAAAGGGATGCAGAATGACAAGGACGGTAGCGATCGTAACGGGTGCTGCAGGTGATATTGGACGAGCCATCGCCGAGCGCCTTGCAGACGATCACGATGTCATTGTGATCGTCGATATAGATCCCGCAGCCGCCGCCAAGGCCGCGCTCGATCTCGGTCCTGTCGAACGCTTTGTCGCGCACGCCTGCGATGTAACCAGCGAAACAAGCGTCGCCGAAATGGCAAGCCAGGCAGCCTTGCTGGGTTCGGTGCGGACACTCGTCAACAATGCCGGCGCGGCGCGTGCCGTCAGCCTGCATGACACCACACCCGAGATCTGGCGGATGGACAATGCCCTCAATCTCGAGGCTGCGTTCTTGTGTTTCCGGGCTGTCGAACGCCAGCTGGAGGCCTCGAAGGGATCCGTTATCAACATTGCTTCCGTAAATGGCATGAACGTGTTTGGCCACCCCGCTTATAGTGCCGCGAAAGCCGGGCTGCTGCATTTCACCAAGTTGGTTGCCGTCGAATACGGAAAGCTCGGCATTCGTTCAAACGCGGTTGCACCTGGCACTGTCCGCACGAAGGCCTGGGAAGCGCGTGCTGCGGCCAACCCCAATGTCTTCGAAGAGGCGCGACGCTGGTATCCGCTCCAGCGGGTTGTCGATCCAGGTGACGTGGCCAATGCCGTGGCGTTTCTTGCGGGACCACAGGCTGGCGCAATCACGGGCGTCTGCCTGCCCGTCGACTGCGGGCTGACTGCCGGTCAGGCGGAGCTGGCGCGGACGTTCTCGCAGTCCGAACACTATTGATCCCGATACACGTCATGAGAGGAACCTTGATGTCGTTGGCGCCCTATCGCCTGGAGAGTTCGTGGCAGCCTGACGGCGGTCCGAACGGTCGCTTTACGTTTTCGCTCTTCAATCTCTCCGAGGAAACGCTCTTTGGCTTCACGCTGGCCTATACGTCGCTGACGCGCGTCATCGATCCTAAGGCCTGTGAGAATGCAACCTTTTTACGTCGTAACGCGAATTTCCATGAATTCGCCCCACCGGAGGGCCTTCGGGTCGATCCGGGTAAGAGCTGGAATTTCACAGTCAGCGGTCTTCACCGGCCGGCGCGTCATTGCACCGATGGTGCCAAGTCGGCTTATGTCACGCTCCAGGACGGGAAACATATCACAGTCGCCGTATCCGACCTACTTCTGGAGGGCTGCGTCAATGAGCCTCCGCCAATCCTTCTGCCGGAGGGCAAGGTCGCGCTGCCATTTGCATTGCAACCCTGGCCGGCGGACATAGACGCGAAGCCGGGAGAAGATTTCCCCGTTGTTCTCTATCCGGCCGAAGGATCGACGCGCGATGATGTGCTGGCTATCTCGACAGTTCTGTCGCTTCACCGCCGATTGTTCGAGAGTAGTCACGCGCCATTCAGTCTTGCTGCCTCGCCGCAGGGGCGTTCTGTGCAGTTCCTGGTCGATGCAACCATTGCTCCGGAAGGCTACAAGCTCGAATTCTCCGCGACACAGATTGCGTTGTCCTTTTCCGCGAAGGCAGGACGCCAATATGGGTTGACTTCGCTTGCGCAACTCCTCCATGGCGCCCGCACCGACCGGAGAAACTTCCGCTTTCCTGTCTCCGGTACGATTTCGGACAGGCCGCGATACGGTTGGCGGGGCTGCCATCTCGACGTGTCGCGCCAATTCTACCCGACCGCCGACGTCAAGCGGTTGATCGACATCCTTGCCTGGTTGAAGCTCAACATCTTCCACTGGCATCTGACGGACGATGAGGCATGGCGCCTTGAAATCAAGGCCTATCCCCAACTCACGACGACCGGCGTCCTTCGTGGCCCGGATGAACCTCTCCTGCCTCAACTCGGCAACAGCGCAGAGCCTGTCGGTGGCTTCTATTCCCAGGACGATGTCCGCGATATCGTCGCCCATGCGGCGAGATTGAGCGTCGAGATCATCCCGGAGATCGATATTCCCGGCCACAGCACGGCGACACTGACCGCGATACCCGATCTGACTGACGGCCAGGAGGCGCCCGAGAGCTACCATTCGGTGCAGGGCTACCCAAACAATGCTCTCAATCCCGCGGTGCCTCTGACCTATGAATTCCTCGAAACTGTGCTCGACGAGATGGTGGACCTTTTTCCGTCACTGTACCTCCACATTGGCGGTGACGAGGTGGCGAACGGGTCCTGGCTGGCCTCTCCGCTTGCCAAGAAGCTGATGAAGCAGGAAGGGATTTCGGGCACTTTCGCATTGCAGTCCTATTTTCTCAACCGCGTAAAAGAGATGTTGACGGCTCGCGGTCGCAAGCTCGCGGGCTGGAATGAAGTTGCACATGGGGGTGGTGTCGCCCCAGAGGACACATTGCTGATGGCCTGGGAAAATCCGCAGGTCGGCATCGATCTTGCGACCGAGGGCTATGAGGTCGTCATGACGCCGGGGCAGGCCTATTACCTCGACATGGTACAGGCGGAGGCATTTCAGGAGCCGGGCGCAAGCTGGGCCGGAACCGTGCCACCGTCCCATACCTATGCCTATGAGGCGGAGGGTGACTTCCCCGAAGCGCTGAAGGACCGAATGAAGGGTGTACAGGCGTGCATCTGGTCGGAACACTTCCTGTCGCGCGGCTACTTCAACCGGCTCGTCTTTCCGAGGTTGCCGGCGATTGCCGAAGCCGCGTGGACACCGAGGGCCATGAAGGACTGGGAACGCTTCGCTGCGATCGTGCGGCTCAGCCCGGAATTATGAGGCAAGTGATGCGGTTAGCTGTGGGCGGAATCCATACGGAATGCAGTACCTATTCGCCGGTCATGATGACGGCTCAAGATTTCCGCGTGCTGCGCGGCGGGGAACTTATGGTCTCCGACTACTTCGCCTTCCTCGACGCGGATGGCATTGAACACCTGCCGCTCCTGCATGCACGCGCAGTGCCTGGCGGCCCGGTATCAAGGGCGGCATATGAGTTGTTCAAGGCGGAATTTCTAGATCGGCTAAAAACTGCCTTGCCGGTTGACGGCCTCTACCTTGCCATGCATGGCGCCATGAACGTCGAGGGAATGGATGACGCGGAGGGCGACTGGATTGCCGCCGCCCGCTCGGTGGTCGGCGAGGAGTGCGTCGTCGCAGCGAGCTACGACTTGCACGGCAATGTCAGTCAACGGATCATCGACCAGCTCGATATCTTTGCGGCTTATCGCACGGCCCCGCATATCGACGTGCGTGAAACGATGATACGCGCATGGTCCCTCCTCGTAGACGCCCTGAGGTCTGGCCGACGGCCCGGCGTGGCCTGGGCACCGGTACCCGTCCTCTGGCCAGGCGAGCGAACATCGACCGAGGACGAGCCTGCAAGAAGCCTTTACAAATCCCTGCCTGACATTAATAAGCGCGCCGGCATCCTCGATGCCAACCTGATGATCGGTTACGTTTGGGCAGACGAACCACGCGCGACCGCCTGCGCGGTGGTCACTGCGACGGATCGTGCGGCCGCCGAACGCGCCGCGGAAGAGATTGCGCTGTCCTACTGGAATGCACGCGAACACTTCGTCTTCGGGCCTGTGACCGGTCCGCTCGACGCCATGATCGATATCGCGGAAACTGCTGCGACGGTGCCGGTGATCCTTGCCGATTCCGCCGACAATCCAACGGGCGGCGGCGTCGGCGATCGGGCCGATGTTCTCAATGCGCTCATTGCCAGGGGGTTCGACGGAGCCCTGCTTGCGGGCATAACCGACCGACCCGCAGTCGAGGCCTGCTTCGGAGCCGGGAAAGGCTCGAAAATCGAACTCGCCATTGGCGGCACGCTTGATCCTTCCAGCCTGCCGGCTCATGTCGAAGCAGAGGTGGTCTTCCTCGATGACCCCGGCCCGGTCGGCGAACGCCAGGCGGTGGTGCGAACAGGCGGCATTACCGTCGTGCTATCTGCCCGCCGTCGTCCGTATCACAACATAGCCGATTTTACCCGACTGGATCTCGATCCCCAACCCCTGCGTTTGCTTGTCGTCAAATCAGGCTATCTGTCACCTGAGCTGGCGCCGATTGCCAATCCGAACCTGATGGCGCTGACGCAAGGCGTTGTAAACCAGGACATCGAAGGGCTAGACAGCAGGCGACGCATCAGACCGACCTTCCCGTTCGATCGAGACTTTGATTACGCACCGCAGGCGCGCTTGTCGGCGCGCTGGAGAGCATGATCTTTTCGGTCTGGCAGGTTCCGGTCCCGTGCCGAACCTGTTAGACGCGTCCATCCACACTGCATGCTCGGCGTTACTGCCGCACGATATATGTCATGAACCGTTTCCTTCCCGATGTTTTTCGCGACCCGACGATCCGGGTCAGCATGCTTGCGATCTTTGCATTTGGATTTGCCGGTGCATCGACCTCGCCCTATCAATCGGTTATCGGTATTCGTGAATTGGGCATGAGCAATGCTCTCTACTCGGTGCTGATTTTTTCGGCCGCAGCGGTCAACGTCACTGTCAGCATCCTGCTTGGCAACCTGGCGGACAAATTGGGCGAGTACCGGTCGCTGATGGTGACTGTCGCAGTGTTCGGGATCTTCGGCTACGGGGCGATATACCTCTTTCCAGCGCAGGGCACCTTCATCATCTGCGCGCTTCTTTTGCTGCCGGTCTACAACGCGCTTAACTCACTCCTCTTTGCCAACGTGCGTGCCAGCACCAGGGGAATGCCCCGCAATGAAATTGCATCGGTGAATTCAGGTGTTAGGGCGATGATCTCGCTCTCCTGGGTGCTTGTGCCAGGCCTCGTCGGGATCGTCCTGTCACGATCGGCAAGCATGCTGCCGGCCTATCTGTTTGCGAGCCTCGCCTGCATGGTCTGCCTCTGCCTGATTGCCGCCTTCCTGCCCCGCCAGAACGGAACGGACAACGCGGCCACACACCACCTGTCATACATTGCAGCGCTCGCAGCGGTCATATCGCCACGTGTCCTCGTGCGGGTGCTGGCCGTCTCACTCATCAGCAGCACCCTGCACGTCAATGCCGCCATCCTGCCCCTGATCGTCACGGGACCTGCCCATGCGACCGTTGGCGACGTCGGTATTCTCGTTGGCATCGTCGCGTTCCTTGAAGTCGTCTTTATCGTCGTGTGGGGCCGTGCCCAACGCATTTTGAGCAGCATCACGGCGCTCGCGCTCGGCACTGTCATCTATGTGGTCTATCTGCTCTTGCTTGGTTTTGCCTCGGCGCCTTGGCATGTCTATGCGCTGACCATCGTCAGCGGCATCGGCGCAGCGGCCCTGATCAGCATTCCGATCACCTATTTGCAGGATCTTATCGCAGATCGACCGGGCCTCGGCAGTGCGTTGATATCGGTCAATATTTTTGTAAGCGCTGGTCTGAGCGCGCTTCTCTTCGCAGTCGGAACCGGTATCGGGGGCTATTCAGGGACGGCCATCATCGGTGCCGTTGCCGGCATGACCGGCCTGGCGCTCCTCCTATGGTTCGACGGACGCGGGATTGGCTGACGATGTCCGGGCTTTCCAAACGGAAAGCGAGCGCCGGAATTGTGCCGGTGTTGCCTGTCTGCTTGCTTTGAAAGCCTTGGCGAGGAGAAGGCTCGGCGAGTCCGGCGCATAGGTGAAATGGCCGCAAAGGAGGTCGACGTCCCACGGGCCGCCGCGGTTTGTCCGCATTGGCAACATTCCATCGGCAGCAATCTGAAATACTCGGGGCGGCTGATCGGATCGTTCCGATTGCACGCTGACAATGCTGTGCGCATCCCCACGGGGAAGCATCAGAAAATCCCCGGAACGCATCGTCACCAGTCGTCCTGCGGCCGTGCGGATGGAACACTGGCGGCCGAGCACGAGATGAAAGTGTACGACGCCTGGGGTGGCATGGTCATGATCGATGACGAACGCGCCCCTCGAGCCTGCAGCGCAAATCGAGCAGCAGTTGCAGATCGGCCAGATCAAGCAGGCGGCTAAGAGTGTCCATTGAGACGATCGGTTGTAAACATGAGCTTGCTGGGCATGCAAACGCGCATGAAAAGCGTTCATGGTCCCCCCGGAGCATCGGCGCAACAATGATCATGGAGAGACAAATGTTGAAATGGAAGGAATATCGAACCCAGCTTCTCGGCCGGATCGGGGAGCTCCCCAAGCTCGCACCGGATACGATAAAAACGGCTATCAGACGCTGGCCGGGGGCGGGTCGGAAGACCAACCATCTCGATGCCAAACAGCGAGAATTGATCGCCTTGGTCGTTGCAGTCACCCTGAGGTGCGACGGTTGTATCGTGGTTCACACGACAGAGGCAAAGAAGTTCGGTGCAACGGAAGCCGAAATTGCCGAGGCGCTCGGTGTTGCGATCTCTGTAAATACCGGCGCAGCGCTTGTCTATTCTGCACGTGTCGTGGATGCTACTCACGCTGTCACAGAGTGACGGTGCGAGGTCGATCGACGCGAATGGAGCTTTCCATGACTGTGAATTCCAAACTCTCGCAGGCAGGTGATAGGGTCTCGCTCCCGACGCGGTTTCGCCTTCCGCGCGTTCCTGCGGCATTCTTTGGCATCGTTCTCGGTGTCGCGGGTCTTGCCAACAGCTGGCGGGCAGCGGCGGCGATTTGGCCGCTCCCCCCCGAAATCGCTGCCGCACTGAACCTTGTCGCCGTCGCAATCTGGCTGGTGCTGGTAGTCCTCTACACCGCCAAGTGGATCGTGGATCCGCAGGCGGCACGGGATGAGGCGGAGAATGCGGTTCAATGTTGCTTCATCGGCCTGGCTGGAGTTGCGACAATGCTGGTTGCGTTGGCCCTGCTTCCCTATTCTCGTCCCGCCGCCGAACTGATCTTCGGACTAGGAGGTACGTTCACGGTCGTGTTTGCATTATGGCGGACCGGAATTCTGTGGCGCGGCGGGCGTGATCCGGTAGCGACGACGCCGGTTCTCTATCTGCCGACCGTCGCAGGAGCGTTTGTCACGGCGACGGTCGCGGGGGCGATGGGCTATGGCGATTGGGGCCAGCTTGCCTTTGGTGCGGGCCTTTTCTCGTGGCTCGCAATCGAATCTGTCCTCCTCAATCGGTTGCTGACGGCGCCTGTCCTGGCTGAACAGTTTCGTCCGACGCTCGGCATTCAGTTGGCGCCACCGGCGGTCGGCAGCCTCGCTTATCTCAGCGTCACAACGGGTACGCCTGACATGATGGCGCATGCGATGATCGGGTACGCCATCTTGCAGATGCTCCTGCTCCTGAGGATGTTGCCCTGGATCGTCCGGCAGCGGTTTGCAGCATCCTACTGGGCGTTCACCTTCGGGATCACAGCACTGTCGACAGCCGTATCGAGAATGGTTGCGCGTGGCGATACCGGACCGATGCATGTCTTCGCCCCGCTTCTTTTCATTCTGGCAAATATCGTCGTGATCCTTGTCGCAGTCGGGACCATTCTGCTGTTGGCACGGGGAAAACTGTTGCCAACCCAAACCGCACCGACGATGTCTGCCCCTTAATGCAGTTGCGCGCTGCGCAACTGATAGCGGCATCCGCTTCAGGAGTGAGCCTCAACGCGTGTCGTTGCCTGATGCATTCTCCATGGCAGGCATCGAATCGATGTGATCTGCTCGGCAATCGCGGCAAATGGAACTTGGCCGATGTTGTCCCGAATTGCGGGCTGGAAGGGGTCCAACTATTCCGCCTCGGTCCGGGTCAGGACATGAAGCGGCTCAGATACGCAAAACTCCTTGTTGCGAATTCTGTGGGCTGCCGCGGATTGTCGTGTTCGACTACCAGGGTGCGAGCACCATTCAGGAGGGCTGCGCGCCACAACAATGGCCACACCAGAATGCCTGAGCCGACATCCGACCAACCGTCCTCGTCCTTCCTGGCACCCTCAGGTGCCTGGTCCTTGACGTGGGCCGACGCAAGGATCGGCGCATATCTGTGCAACCATTCCTCTGGAACCACACCTGCACGTGATAGCCAGGCAATGTCTGCCTGCCACGTCAACGGACTTCCCTTGGCAGTATCGAACATGAGTTCAAACCCGTACCGACAACCGAGAAGTCGCGTAAACCCTGCCATCTTGTTGTGATAGCCCAGCGCGATGTGGTCCCGCTTGAACCGTTCGGCCAAGGCGCCCAACTCGCGACCCAAGCGCTGCCAGGCGCTCGCGGTCTCCTGTGAGGCCGGCGGTGCAGGATGCGGAACGTACAGTTCCCCTATTCCGCACACTTCACAGGCTGTGAGGATTGGCCCAGCCTCACGTCGGAGTGTGTCCAGGGTGACATGGGCGGTCGGCGCGCTTAGCCCATGGCGTATGAGGCCTTGCTTCAGCTCGTCTGTATCGCGCAAATGACTTTCCAGCGGCTCCACCGAGCGGAAACCGGCGCGGGCGGCGGCCGAAAGTTGCGCATCGAGCGACCCAAGGCCTCTCATCGAGAAGAGCTGCAGGGACAGGATTGGTCTGGTCATTCAACAGCCTCCGGCCGAACGAAATTTGCCGGATCATCGTTGATGGTCTGCCCAGAGAGCAAGCGCAGTCCATCGAATGCGGCAAGCCATGGCTGGCGAGTCACAGCTTTCGAGTGGGTATTTTCGACGAGATTGGGTTGACGCACAAGCTGCTGGAGACCGTCTAATGCCTTGCCTGGTGGCGAGAGAATTGCTCCGTTCATTGACCGCGAAGCCGCCCGGAACAACCTTGGTGAGAGTGTAGGAGAAGAAAAGTCCCGCGGCATTGCCGCGGGACTTCATATGGCCGTGACCGGGAGAGAGATGGTCAGGCGGCCTGAACCTTGCGGCCGGTGCGTGCCCACGCCGGCAGCCAGTCGCCATGGGCGGCGAGCAGATCGTCCACCATTGACCAGATCTGATCAAGATCGAGTTCGGCCGCGGTGTGCGGGTCCATCATGGCGGCGTGATAGATGTGCTCGCGGTTTTCCGTCATCATGGCCTGGACGGTCAGCTCCTGAACGTTGATGTTGGTGCGCATGAGGGCCGTGAGCTGCGGTGGCAGATCGCCGATAAACGTCGGCTGGATGCCGGATGCGTCGACGAGGCATGGCACTTCAGCGGCGCAATTGTTTGGAAGCGACGTGATGCATCCATTGTTACGAACGTTGCCGTAGATGACCGAGGGTTCGCCGGTCCAAACCGAGTTGATGATCGAAGAGGCGTATTCTTTCGACTGCTTGACCTCGATCTTGTCAGCCGAGCGATAGGCCTCCGCCTGTCCCTTCCAGCGCTCGATCTGTTCGATGCAACGCTTCGGATATTCGTCGAGCGGAATGCCGAACTTCTCGATCAGATCCTCGCGGCCTTCCTTGATGAAGTAGGGAGTGTATTCGGCGAAGTGCTCCGAGCTCTCGGTGACGAAGTAGCCGAGCCGCGTCAGCATTTCATACCGCACCTTGTTCGGGCAGCGAGGATTCCAGCCCGGCTTCGGAGCGCGGCCCTCGCGATAGGCGCGCATGAGATCCGGATAGAGGTTCTTGTAGGATCCGTCGGGCAGGCGATGTTCAAGCTTCAGATAGAAAGCCATGTGATTGATACCGGCCGAGCGGTAGCGGATCTCCTCGTAGGGGATGTCGAGATCGTGTGCCAGTTCCATGGCTGTGCCCTGCACCGAATGGCAGAGGCCGACCTGCTTGATGGTTGGATACTTCTCCGCGATCGCCCAAGTATTGATTGCCATCGGGTTGACATACTGAAGCATGATCGCTTCAGGGCAGACGGCAAGCATGTCCTCGCAGATCTTCCAGAGGTGCGGGACGGTGCGAAGGCCACGCATGATCCCGCCGACTCCGAGCGTGTCGGCAATCGTCTGACGCAAACCATACTTCTTCGGGACCTCGAAGTCGGTGACCGTGCAGGGCTCATACCCGCCGATCTGGAAGGCGACGACCACGAAGTCGGCTCCATCAAGTGCCTTGCGCTGGTCCGAATAGGTCTCGGCTTTGGCCTTGACGCCGAGCGTCGAGATCAGCTTGTTGACGACGATGGCGCTTTCTTCCAAGCGCTGCGGGTTGATATCCATCAGGGCGATCGTGGCGCCCGACAAGGCTGGGCGTTGCAGCACATCACCGATGATGTTCTTCATGAAAACAGTGGAGCCAGCTCCGATAAACGTGATCTTGGGATTTCTTGCCATTATAACCTCCGGCATGTGCAATCAGGCTACCTCGAAAGCGGCTTTGACGAGCCGTTCCGTGTAGGCGGTCTTGGGATTGGTGAGAACTTCGTTGACGGGCCCCTCCTCCATGATCTTGCCATGCTGCATGACAATCACACGGTGGCAGAGGGCACGCACGACCTTGAGATCGTGCGAAATAAAGAGATAGCTGAGGCCGCGTTCGTCCTGCAGCTTGCGCAGCAGCTCAATGATCTGGGCCTGGACCGACAGGTCGAGGGCAGACGTTGGTTCGTCGAGCAGGATGAATTCGGGTTCGAGCGCGATGGCGCGGGCAATTGCGATACGCTGGCGCTGACCACCGGAAAACTCGTGCGGGAAACGCGACAGGATATTGCCTGGCATGCCAGCTGCAATCAGCGCCTCGCGGACGCGGTCGAGCCGTTCGGCTCTTGTTGCTCCGAGCTTGTTGACAACGAGCCCCTCCTCGATGATCTGGCCGATCGTCATGCGCGGATTGAGCGAGGAGAACGGGTCCTGGAACACGACCTGCATGCGCGAGCGCAGCGGCCGCATCTCGGCACGCGATTTTCCGTGGATTGGCTGGCGATCGAAATAAATCTCGCCTCCATCGGTGTCGTTCAGCCGAAGCAGCGCCTGTCCGAATGTGGTCTTGCCGGAGCCGGACTCCCCGACGAGGCCGAGCGTCTCGTGGCGGCGAAGTGTCAGGCTGAGGCTGTCGACGGCGACGAGCTCCTTCAGTTGCGGTTTGAAGAAGCTGCCATGCCGCATCATGAAGGACACGCGTACGCCCTTGGCATCGAGGATGACGTCGGACCCCTCGGGCAGCGGGTTGGCCTGCCCCCGCGGCTCAGAGCCTAGCAGGTGCTTGGTATAGACATGCTGCGGATTGGCAAAAAGCTTCTCGGTCGTGTTGTGCTCACGCATCTCGCCATGCTGCATGACGTAGACGTAGTCGGAGAACTGCCGCACGACCGTGAGATCGTGGGTGATCAGGATCACCGCCATCCGCATTTCCGTCTGCAGGTTGCGGATCAGGTTGAGGATCTGCGCCTGGACGGTGACGTCGAGCGCCGTCGTCGGTTCGTCAGCGATCAGCACGTCGGGGTCGTTGGAGAGCGCCATGGCGATCATCACGCGTTGGCGTTGGCCGCCGGAGAGCTGGTGCGGATACTGCTTGAGCCGTGCTTCTGGATCGGGGATCTGAACATGCTTCAGCAGCTCCAGCGCGCGGGCTTCCGCCTGCTTCCTGCTCATCTTGCGATGCACCCGGATGGCCTCTACGATCTGGCTCCCGATCGTATAGATCGGATTCAGCGAGCTCATCGGCTCCTGAAAGATCATCGAAATCCGGTCGCCACGCAGTTTGCGGCGCTGGCGCTCGGAGAACTTCAGGATATTGGCGCCGTCATATTTGACGGTCGACTTCGGTGCGACCACAGCACGCTTCGACAGAAGTCCCATGACGGTTCTGGCTGTCACCGATTTTCCCGAGCCGGATTCACCGACGATCGCGATGGTCTCCCCGCGGTAGAGTTGGAAGGAAATATCTTTCACCGCCTCCACGGTGCCTTGCTCGACCTTGAAGTTCACGCCGATGTTGCGGGCGTCGATGACGGGGCTCTCCTTGTGCGCTTCGTGATCGAAACGGACGGATGGGGCGAAGGAGTTGACGAGTGCAAGTGCCATGTTCTTCACCTCAATAAGGATCGACTGCGTCACGCAGGCCGTCGCCCAGCGCGTTGAAAGCGAAGACGGTGACGAGCACGAAGCCGACGGGCGCCAGAATCCACGGATAGGTGCCAATCACCGAGTAATTGGCGGTGTCCTGCAGCATCAGGCCCCAAGAGATCAGCGGCGGCTTCACGGCAAAGCCGAGGAAGCCGAGGAAGGATTCAAGCAGCACAACGCTCGGGATATGCAGCGTCACGGCAACGATGACGTGGCTCATCACGTTCGGGAAGATATGCTGGAAGATGATACGCCGGTCGGTAGCGCCGACGGCCATCGCTGCCCGGACATAGTCGATGCGTGCGAGCGCCAGCGTCTTGCCGCGCACCTCGCGCGACATCTGTGCCCAGCCGAGGGCCGACATGACGACGATGACGAATGCAAGGAAGACATTGGTTGGCGCGGTCACCGGGATCAGCGAGGTCAGTGCCAGGTAGAGCGGGAGCTGCGGAAAGGCGAGAACCACTTCCACGAAGCGTTGCACCCAGGTATCGAACGCGCCGCCGAAATAGCCGGACACCATGCCAACCGTCGTGCCGATCATGGTCACGATGAAGACCACGGTGAGCGCGATCGTCAGCGAAATCCGCGAGCCGATAATGGCGCGCGAAAGGATGTCGCGGCCGAACTTGTCGGTGCCGAGAAAATGCACCGGCTGGCCATCGATCGACCCGAAGAAGTGTCGGTTTGCCGGAATGAGCCCGAGGAGATTGTATTCCGCGCCCGGTACAAAGAAGCCGAGCAGGCGCGGATTGTCATAGTCCGGGCCGACGATTGGCTGGAAGGTGACGGGATCGAGCTCCTCGGATTCGCCGAGTGCATAGACGCGGGGCGAATAGGTGAAGTTGCCGTCCTTGTCGTGGAAGCTGATCATCTGCGGTGGCGCGAAGCCGACGTCCGTCGCCTTGGGGTCCATCGGCGCGAAGAAATCAGCAAAGACGGCCATGAAAAGCAGGAGACCAACGAGTATCAGCCCCATCATGCCGGTCCATGAGCGCCTCAGGCGACGCCAGACAAGCGACAGATAGCTTTCGTTGCCGTACGGTGCGTTCTTGATGGTTTCTTCGTGCGGGGGTGGGGGAGCAGAATCAAAGGCGAGCATATCATGCTCCTCCGTACTGGCGGACCCGCGGGTCCAGTATGGCGAGCAGCATGTCGGCGATGATGTTGCCGACGATGAGCGTCGCCGAAAGGACCATCATGAAGGTTGCCGTGACGTAGACGTCGCCGATTGCCATCGAGCCGACGATGGCCGGGCCGACGGTCGGCAGCGAGAAAATGATTGCAGTCTCGATTTCGCCAGTCAGCATGTAGGGGAGCACGACGCCCTGATACATGACGAGCGGGTGGAGCGCATTTGGCACAGCATGGCGCATGACGACCGCACCACCCGACAATCCCTTGGCGCGCGCCGTTTCGACATACTGGGCGTTCAGCGTGTCGAGCAGATTGCCCCGCATGACGCGCATGTTGTAGGCGAGACCGCCAAAGGTGGCGATGGCGACGACCGGCCAGACATGGCTGACGAGGTCGACGAATTTCGCCCAGGACCACGGCGCTCCGCCATACTGCGGCGAGAAGAAGCTGCCGATTTCCGAGACGTTGAATTGAAAGACGAGGAGATAGACGATGATCAACGCCATCAGGAAGCGCGGCACCGTCATGCCGAGGAAGGAGACGCCGGAGAGCAGGCTGTCGATCCAGCTGTACTGGCGGGTGGCCGCCCAGATGCCAAAACCGATACCAAGCACCGACGCGAAGATGTGGCAGACCAAAGCCAGGGCCAACGTGCGTGGCAGTCGCTCGGCCACAACGTCCGCCACGGGCTTGTTATAAAACATGCTGTAGCCGAAATCGCCTTGTGTCACGATACCTTTGATCCAGTTGAAATACTGGATCACCATCGGCTGATCGAGGCCATGAGCGACGCGATAGGCCTGGGCCTGCGCATCGGCGGCTGCGAAGGACGCTCCACTCTGATTGATCAGCTGCGAACGGATGTAGTCGGCATAGTCACCGGGCGGAGCCTGGATGATCGCGAAGGTTACGATGCTCAAAATGATCAGTACCGGGATCGCGGAGGCTATGCGCACGAGCAGGAATCGTAACATCGGACGGTTCGCTTCTCCTTGCCGCCAGTCGCGCCTGTCGGTGCGGCCGGCTTGTTGATATTGCCCGGCCGCGCTTCACGCGCGACCGGCTTTTCGGTTGGGAGGGAAGTCTTAGTTGATCGGACCCTTGTCACCGGGCTTGCCGGGCAGCTGCTCCGGGAAGAGCTCGTATTTGCCCTGCTTGTCGGCGGCCACCCACAAACGTTCGCGGATGACGGAGTCTTCGGCCCAGTTGAACATGAAGATCGGGGTGCCTTCCGGGACGTTCGAGAAGCGTTTGTTGATGATCAGTGCACCTGGGTATTCCGTGAGGCCGACCGTATCGACATTCTCGGTTGCCACCTTCTGGTACTGCTTCATCAGCTCGACGCGCTCGTTGTTGTCCTGGCTGGTCTGGAACTTTGTGACGATATCGACCAGCTTTTCTTCGTAGGGCATCAGATCAACCTTGCCGTCCTTGCCGGCGCGATGCTGCCAGCTCGTCCGTGGGCCGACGGGCGCCAGCTGCTCGGTGTTCTGAACAACCGAGGCAAGTTCCGGCGAGCTGCGCTGGATGAGCCAATCGAAGCGGCCGCTGTAGTGGGCGTCGTCACGCTTGGGGCCGTCCAATGCATTCAGGATCACCTTCAGCCCGAGCTTTTCCATCTGGCCGATGACGCCTTCGGCAAGGCTCTTGTCTGTTGCATAGCCGTTGTTGACGAGCAGCACGATCTCGACGTTCTTGCCGTCGGCCGTCCCCGCAGGGAAGTTCACGAACCCGTCCCCGTCGGTATCCTTGAGGCCGACCTTGCCCAAGAGCTCTTTGGCGGCCTTCAGGTCGAAGGGGTAGTAGACCACGGAATTGCGGTCGTAGAAGCTCGTGCCGGAGGAGAGGCCGCCGGGATAAATCGCTGTGAACGGACCCTTAACCAGGGAGTCACCGATCGCCTTGCGGTCGAGACCCATGGTGACCGCCTTTCGGAAGTCTTCATTGCGGTTCAGATCGCGGAGGGCCTGGCCACGAGCATCAGGATCGCCCCAGCCGTTGGCGGACAGGTTCATGCGCATGTTGTAGCCGATCAGGCGTGGACCGAAGGCGAGGCGTGCGGGCGCGGTCTTCTCGGCGGCGCGCTTCAGCGACGCCACGAAGTTTTCCGGTTGCTCCAGGTTGGAAATGTCGCCGGATCCGGCAACCGCCTGCACGTCACGGTCCGCCCAGGTCGACAGCTTATAGTGCAGCTCGTTGAGGTAAGGCAGCTGATTGCCCTTCTCGTCGACCTTCCAATAGTAGGGATTGCGGCGCATCACGATGATGTCGTCCGGACGGTATTCGACAGGCACCCAGGCACCCATGACCGGCATGTTCATGTATTCCGGCGGGAACGCATTCTTGAACTGATCATACGTGTTCTTCGAATACTTCGGATGCTGCGGCTTCAGAATATGCGATGGGCCCGGGCAGAAGCTCGGATAGGCCATCGTGTAAAGATACTGCTTCGGGAACGCTTCCTTGAAGGTCCACTCGACGGTGTAATCATCGATCTTCTTGAGCGTCGTTCCCTCGCCGAAAGCCTCGGGCGAAGCGCCGCCGCCAAGCGGCGAAACGTTCGGATCGATGACCTCGTCTTCCCAGTAGAACATAATGTCATCAGCGTTGAACGGCACGCCATCCGACCATTTCGCACCTTCGACAAGGTGCATCGTCAGCTTGTGACCATCCTGCGACCACTCCCAGCCCTTGGCGAGGTTCGGAAGCGGTTCGGTGTCCTTGGCCTGGACCTGGAAGAGCGGTGCGGTGCGCGTCAGGCATTCCGAAAGGCCGATATCGATGCCACCCCAGCCTTGTGTCTGGCCGGCGCCGTAGTTCCAACCCTCCGGCCGGCCGCCGATAACGTGACGCATGGTGTCGCCGTAGACCCCGATGCCGTCAACCATGTTCTCGGTCTTGAAGACGAGCGGCTCCTTGGGAAGGCGATCCTTCACCGGGGGCAGCTTGCCGGTGTCGACGAAGTTCTTCTTCACCCAGTCTGGTTCATTGTAGGATGGAAGTGCCTTGAATTCCTCGATGGAATCTCTCGAGACGTATTTGATCTTGCCTTCCGCCGGAAATTGCGGCGGAACGGGCGGTGCTGTTGGCTCGGAAGCATAAGCGTTCAAAGCCTGGACCGAGACGCTCAGCGCCAGTCCGGCAAGAATGCCAAGGTTGCGGAAATTTCTCATCGTCTCTCCCTCTTGTTTCGGAGGCGCGCGCGGCGACCCCGGTTCTCCTCAAACGATCCGGCAACAGGCTTGCGACGATAGGGTCCCTCCCGGAGCCCCATCGCCACCCGTCCTCCGGGAAACTCAGACGGCCTGCTTCAGCGCCGCCTTTTCGGCACGCAGTTCGTCGATCGAACGGACGTTGCGGCGGGCAGCACCGGCCCAGTCGCGGGTCTCGACGGTCGATTTCGCGAGACGTTCCTTTGCTGCCGGAACACCATCCGCATACTGCGGAAGCCAGCGGGCCTGGGCGACGACCATCTCGTCGACCATCTGCCAGACCTCTTCCGGGGTCGCGACGGCACCGACCAGCGGATCGTGCAGGACGGCGAGCTTCAAGAGGTCGATGTCGCCGCTGATTGCAGCATGGACCGACATGCGCTGAACATTGATCGACGCCATGCAGGTTGCCGCACATGCTTCCGGAATCGTAATGCTGGAGACCATATTGATGCCGAATCGGTCGACGAAACCGGGCGATTCGATGATCGCGTCGGACGGCAGGTTGGTGATGACGCCGTTGTTCTTGACGTTGAAGTGGCCACGATAGACGCGTCCGGTTTCCAGCGCTTCGAGAATATGGCTGGCATGTTCGTTCGAGCGCTTGGCCGGATCGATCGGCTTTTCGGCCGAAGCCAGGAACTGCGGGAATTCCGTCTCGAACCAGTTACGCGTTTCGGTCGAGTGGCGGAGGTAACCTCCGGTCTCGCCGTGGATCCAGTCGGACATGTCGATCCACTTGGTGATCTCGTCCGGCCGCTTGCGGTACCAGGGGAGGTATTCCGAGAGGTGGCCGTTGCTCTCCGTCGAGTAGACGCCGAAACGCTTCAGGACGTCGATGCGCAGCTTTTCCTGCTGCGAGAAGACTGGATGGGCCTCAAAGGCGGCGACAAGCTCGTCCTTGCCGATCTTGCGGCCGTTTAGCTTCAGATCGACGAACCAGGTCTGGTGGTTAATGCCCGAGCAGATGTAATCGAGTTCGGAAGGAGACTTCGCGCCGAGCACTTCGGCGATCTGCTCGGCACCGTGCTGGACGCCGTGGCAGAGACCGACGGTGTCGACCTTGCCGTACTCGATCGCGGCCCAGGTGTTCATCGCCATCGGGTTCGCGTAGTTCAGGAACTTGGCGCCTGGCTCGGCGACTTCGCGGATGTCCTTGCAGAAGTCGAGAATGACCGGGATATTGCGCTGGCCATAAAGAATGCCGCCAGCGCAAATCGTGTCACCGACGCACTGGTCAATGCCATATTTCAGCGGAATGCGGATATCGTCGGCATAGGCTTCGAGGCCGCCAACGCGCACGCAGCTGATGATGTAGCGCGCGCCGGTCAAGGCCTCGCGGCGGTTGGTCGTCGCCGTCACCTTGGTTGGCAGCTTGTTGGACAAGACGATCTTATCAAGGATCTGCTTGATCATCGTCAGATTGTGTTCACTCATGTCGGTCAGCGCGAACTCGACGTCCTGGAACTCAGGAACGCAAAGGATATCGGTAAACAGTTTTTTCGTGAAGCCGACGCTGCCCGCGCCGATGATAGCGATTTTGAAACTCATGATCCCTGCCTCAATGCGATAAAATTGCCGTCGCTGAACGATGAGAAGAAGATTAGCGCCCGGGCTTGCGCTCGACGCTAGAAAAGGCCAGAAAACGGGCTTATTCTCCTCCCCGCCGGTCCTCGGTGCTGGCGGTGTTCTCTCTCTTGAGGGCGGATTATGCGCATATTCGGCGATGCCGCCAGAGAAGGATTATGCTTTCATGGGTAATTTTGTGCTGCAGAAATTGATTGACAACGGACCGGTGATGCGGACGGTGTCGCTGCCCCGTGGCCGCCAGAGCCTGCATACGATGCCCACCAGCACCGGCTACGAGATTCGCGAAAATGCCACCTACGACTGGGACGGCCGCAAGCGCGGACAAACACCTTTTACCGTTTTGCAGCACACGATCGGCGGGGCGGGAAACCTGCGGTACGAGAACCGCCAACTTCGCGTCAAGGAAGGCGAGACGCTTTTGGTCCTGGTCCCCCACAATCATCGCTACTGGCTTGATGACGGTGATCGCTGGGAGTTCTTCTGGATTTCGATGAACGGTGAGGAGGCGCTGCGTATCCATCGCTCGATACTTGCCGTCACGGGACCGATCCTGAAGCTGCAGCCGCAAACAATCGAGCATCTTGCGGATTGCAGCCTGCGCCTGATCAATGGCGCGGAAACGCCGGGGCTCGCCTCCGCCATCGCCTACGAGGCCGCGATGGCGCTGTACGACGATGTCTTTGGATCGCATCCGGTTTTCAGTGAGGAATACCGTACGATGCAGCATGTCATCGACTACATCTCGGCAAACCTCGAGCGTCCCTTGCCCGTGGAGGATCTTGCCCGGATCGCCGGCCTCAGCCGGGCCCACTTCTCACGAATGTTCGCAGCCAATGAGGGCCTCCCACCGGCTGAGTTCGTCTTGCAAAAGCGGTTGAGGCGGGCTGTGAAGCTGTTGACCAAGACCGCCAACATGCCGGTGAAGGAAGTGGCGATCCGCTCGGGGTTCGAAGACGCAAACTATTTCTCCAAGGTCTTCCGGCGGGTATACGGAACCAATCCGACAGAGTTCCGCACGACCGGCATGTATGCGAGCGTCGGCAAGGTGCGCTGACGCCCGCGAAACGCGCCGGCTACCGGGCGAGGTCGTAAGTGAGCTTGGGATACCAGGTCGCCGGTCTGCCTTCCGGAGTTGTGTCGAGGACGGTCCAGAGAGGCATGAAATCCGGTGCGCCGCGCGGATCCTGACCGGGATCGGCGGTTGCCGGTCCCATTTCCGGGTTCCAGAAGTGACGGATCGCGCCATTCTTCAGGGTGAAGACATTATAGGCGGCATCGTCACTGCCATCGGGTCCGATGGCATGATAGTCACGACTAAATTCGTCCGTTGTATCGGAATAGAGTGGGAGGTGATGCCAGCCCCGCTCCTTCTTGAACGCCAGCAAACGGTCTATCGGCGAACGCGCAACGACCGCAAAGGCAACCTGCTGGCATATGTCCGGAACCTCGCCATCGAAGGCAGACAGCATGGACGTGCACATTGGGCATGGCCGCTCGCGATTGGGTCCATACATGTAGCTGTAGATCACCAACGTGGTCTTGTTGGCAAAGAGGTCATGCATTGTGACTTCGCCATCCGGCCCCCGGAATGTGTAGTCTCTGGTTACCTCGCCACCTGGCGGCAAAGCCCGACGCTGCTCGGCGACGCGCTCGATATGGCGGCGCAGCTCGATTTCTTCGGCAAGGAGTTCGTCGCGCGCCTGCCTGTATTCGCTACTTTCGTTTGGAAAGGTGAGGGCGTTTCTTCTTGCCAGTTCTCTGGCAGAGACAAGGTTGTTCTGATCCATCACGAGACTCCTCCTTTGTTCTAAAACGCCGGCGAACCTTGCACCGGTCGCCATCCTGACAAGGAACGTTTGACAAAAGCGAAAATCGACAGGTGGCTGAAATTTTCTCCGAAATTTCCGTCCGTTCGCGCCAGGACCACATTTGCCCTCCGCTAAGAGAGGCCTCATCATGTTGTTGGCACTTATAAGCACGAGACCAGGGGGAGTGATGTCTCAAGTCCTCAAGAACAAGTTTCAGGGGCTAGCTGCTGCTGCGACCGCGATAGGGTTTGCTTCACAGCTTGCGCTCGCGCGGATCAAGCGGGAAGACAGCGATCCGCTGCCGCTTCTGAGGCGCACAAGTTCGGACTGAGTCTAGCGACCCAACTGGACCTTCCGGAGATCAGACGCTGGAACTTCGGTTCGACAATCAGGGGGGCGTACTGCGACCCGCAGTTTCCTTCGAACGGTTTTCGCGCCATACCGATAGACATCACGCCGAGTTCGTCGCCTCGGTGCTTCTTCGCGTATGCCGCAAACTGATGGGAAGCCGGATTATCCCTCTGAGTGTGTCGCTCGCACACCATTGCTCCGGAGATCTCGCTCAAATCAAGTCTCTATTCGGCTGCGACGTGCAATTCGGCGATTACTCTGATGGCCTGACGTTCGACGCAGCCGTCCTTGGCCTTCCGGTCATCGGTATAGACCCCTTCCTCACCGAGCTGTTGTCGGACTTTGCGAGCAAGCCATCACCGCGCGTGTGTCGACCATGGACGCTGGTGGAGAACACGATCTCGCCTCTATTGCCTCATGGCGAAGCGAGTGCCGACAATGTTGCGCACCGACTGGGTGTCAGCGAGCGGACATTCGCGCGGCGCCTGGCTGCGCAGGGAACGGCCTTCGGGTTGATATTGGATGGTCTGAGACATGAACTGACGATTACCTGCATGCAGGATGGTCTGCAGGCTTCCCGGATCGCCTGGTTGCTTGGATTTCACCAGTCCAGCTCGTTCACCCACGCCTGCAAGCGCTGAACTGGGAGCACACCCTCTCAGTATCGGCGGCTCCAACCGATACAATGAGACGTTCAGGAGGTAACGGCGCATCCGAGATTTCACCGTCACCCACCGGCACCAATCGCCTATTGGCATGAGGCATATGGCAGCTCAGAACAAGTTTTTGGCAGCGTATTGTAAGCACAAGAGCAGCTGTTTTCTTAAAGTGCCAAAAAAATCAACGTCCAATTGGAAAATTGGCCGCCGCTCACCCCAGCGGTGGCATCCTTTTCCGCCTTAACCACGGCTTCTCGTGGGTTAACATTCCACGGAAATTCCATTCGCTCGCTTAATCCCGAGGGGCGCCCTTCCCGCCTCTGATATACGACCTATGTCCCCTTCATCCTTCATCTCCTGGAAGGAAGACGGAGGCCTCCAGTCATCGGTTGACCGGTGCGGATGTCTCCCTCCACGGAGGCTACGATGAAAACCTTGGTATCGCTGTTTGAGGCTGCCATTCTGGCGGCCGGCTCACCGGTCGTTTCCAACGATGGCACAGGCCTGGAGCGCGCCCAGGCCGTCTGCTCGTTTCTTCAGGGGACCGGCCTGAACGGCGATTGCGCAGTGGACGCCGGGGAGACGCTCATCGAGGTTTCTCTTGCTGGCCAGTACGACAGTCCCGCAGACTGTCCTAAGGTGGCTGACATGCTGCGGGCGCACGGTTTTCAGCTGGGTCCGGATTGGGAACTGCGGATCAAAGCCAGCATCAAGGACGAGCCGGAGGTTACCGAGTGCGGCCTGTCCCCTGCTCGCCATTAACACCGGCGATGACGTCTGCCTATGGTTTTTGTTTCGGGGCAATCGTCAATTCTGATCCGTGGGCCATACGCAGCTCGTCATCACCTTCCATCCGGTCGGTCGCCTTGTGCAGCAGGGACGAGCTGTATCCAAAGGAACGATTTCCTTCGATCAATGTGACGTCGGAATTTCCTGGATTGTCGGAGCGCTCAAACCAGTCGACAGCAAGGTGGAGGAAATTCATTTCGAACGCCCGGTTCGTCACGCCATGTCCCACGATAATGACATCGTTGGATATGCCGGACACATCGTCGATTACCGTTTGCAGGAAAAGCCGAAGACGCTGGGCGACATCCGCCCTGCTCTCCCCGTCGGGCGGCCTTGCATAGAATTTTCCACTGGTGCTGCGCAGCCTGGCCCATTTTTCGAACTCGTCCGGAAACTTTTGCCGACGCTCCGCATGATCGTATATTTCCGTGAAAAGGCCAAAGTCCTGCTCGCGAAGCAGGTAATCCTCCCTTATTGCGCCTATCCGTTCGGGCGGTAGGGTTTCGAGAAGCGCGTCCTTGCTTTGCCGGGTCCGCAAATAGGGAGAGTACCAAATGTCCAGGCTGGCGCTGCCGGTCTGCGGCAGTCCCGCGAGGTAGGACGCCAACGCCTGACCGGCCGTTTGCACTTGCCGGTAACCCCATTGCGTCAGAGGAACATTGTGGTCGCCGAACTGCCCGTAGGCCTTTTCATCAATGTTGCCGAGGGATTCGCCATGTCGGACCAGAAAGATACGCATCGCCGTCGTGTGTCTCGATGTCAGGTGCCCTCATCATGACGACAAAGGCCGTGCGGTTCAATCGGGGCAGTCTTTCGCGCAAGCAGCAGGTAACGTGAAGTGCGACCCATGGTGACGTTGTTTCTCCTCTTTCCAAAACATGCGAGGCAGCGTTGATCACTTGCAATTTCTGAGGGATCTGACCTTATGACCGAAAATTCATATCCATTTCCGATCGCGGGCTTTTGGTGTCGACAATCAATGAACAGATGTCCCTTCCCCCTCGCGGCTTTCCCGATGCTCGCACTCGCCTTTCCAGCGCTCGCCGAAACGCGCCCGCTATCGGAGGTCACAAAAAAGATCGAAGCTCAGATCTTACGTCAGAATTCGCGCCAGGATATCGAGTGCTACAAGTACATCCTGAAAGATTTCAAGCAGAGGAAAGTCAGGAAAGCCGATGTTTTTATCGTCTTCGATGATCCAGGCATCGAGGGTATCGGGATCGGAATATCGGAGACCGATGAAAACTACAGTTGCGAAGGCGGCGAGATGAGAGCCTGGGAAGCCGGAAAGTACTCTGTCGTGAAGCAATTTCGTTAGAATTGGCGAGACACCAACCGAGATCGTCTACGAAACCTAGAGGACGTCCGCAGCGAGAGGGACGCCACGCTCCGGCGCGTTTAGATGATCGGTCGTCGACCAAGAACTGCAACGCGTGTCGGCGACGTCACATCACCCCGTTGATCTGGTAAAGGCGCTTAATAGCTGCAGGGTCGATCGTTGCCGAATCCGCCACTGCACGCCGGTCTGAGATCAAAGTCGGCATTGTGTCTGCCATACCCGACCGACCCCGTCGTGAGAGGTGCCTCGGAGCTGGTTGAACAGGCCGATGCGAGACCTGCAATAGCGACGAGCATTCCAACGGATATCATTCTTCGAAGCGTGTCCATCACAGCCCCCGTGCAACACTATCAGTGATAGAATTTAGCCTCACCGGGCTTCTCGGAAATAGGCCGAACCAATCAACATTTCGTCATCTTGGTGGGCACCGTACGTTTCCCGGCAAGGAGCAAAATACACCTGCAGCGAGAACTGGAGATATCGCTACCCACAACCTGCCGCACCATCGCAAAAGGCCCTGATTGCACATGCTTTGCAGGCGAAGCCGCGATCAGAGGGGCGGTGTGGACCCGCACGTCGGCTCTTTCCGTCAAAATCTGTTACTGAAGCACTGCGACGGGGAATATCCGACCACCCAGTCGATAATGGTTGCTGCCGACTTGCTATTGCGATGCCGGCGTGAAGCGCGCTACCAACGCATGGCGGTCACCTGGATAGGTGAAGCGGACATGGGTGACTGGTCCGACATTGCTCCAGGTACGTCGCTCGACAACCAGGCAGGCGGTATGACGCGGTATATCCAGGGCAATGGCTTCGTCGGCGCCGGCCGAGACGGCGTGGATTCGGTGCTCGGCGCTGCTCCACGGTATCTGGTTGATCAGCCACGCACCCGGCGCCATGTCAGCGAAATTTTCTTCGGCGGCTTCCGGGACAGTTGAAAGACTGATCAGGCGCTCTTCCAGGCAGAAGGGCCGCCCGCCCGCATGATGAATGCAGGATACGTCCAGCACCGACGATCCCGATGCAAGATCGAGGCGCCTGATGTCGTCCGGCCTCGCCTTGCGCTGCTCGCGCTTCGATACGGCGTAGGAATAGGCGAGGTTCAGTGACTGAACCTCCGTCCGGATGTCGTGGATCTCAAGCACCGCCGATTGCGCTTGAGGTTGCGTCACGAAACTGCCCGACTTTTTCCTGCGCTCGATGAGACCCGCCTTGGCCAGTTGCGTAAGCGCCTTGTTCACGGTCATGCGCGAACAGTCATATTCCTTGGTGAGATCCACCTCGAACGGAATGCGATGGCCAGGAGGCCATTCGCCCGAGACGATGCGGCCTTCGATCTCGCTCACGATCCGCTGGTGCAAGGTTGTGTCCTTGCCTTGATTCATCGCCACGCTCCAGTTGGTGACTCCCGCTCTAGTCGGTATACCGCGGCGAGGGAAGCCCTATGTTGTCAGGAGCTCGCCCATCGCCTTCAGAAACCTTCGGTTGATGTCCTCGCGCGCCACGTGGCGTCCGCTCGAGACCTGTTTTCGTCCAAGCGTCCAGACGCTGTCGATGGTGACGCCACCGGCAAAGACCCAATGATCGAGCAGCTGGTCGCCGGAGAGATAGGGGACGGCGGTTGCGTCGAGCGAAACGAGGTCGGCGTGGTTTCCCTTCGCGATACCACCTGGAGCCTTGAGCGCGTCACCACCGCCACCGATCGCGCGATCGAAAAGGTTCCGCCCGGTCGAACCGCTAGGGGCGGCAATGACGTTGCGACCTCTCAAGGCGAGTCGCAATGAATATTCGAGCTGACACAGTTCCCCGGGCAGGGAGATGCGAACATTCGAGTCAGAGCCGACGCCGAAGCGCCCGCCTTCTTCGATGAAAAGTGGCGCGGGGAATGTACCATCACCAAGGTTGGCTTCCGTGATCGGGCAAAGACCCGCAATCGCGCCACTCTGCGCCATGCCGCGTGTCTCTGCGTCGGTCATGTGTGTCGCATGGATCAGGCACCAGCGCTCATCAACAGGTGCGTTTGCAAGCAGCCATTCCACGGGGCGTGCGCTTGACCACGCCACGCAGTCTTCCACTTCCTTGACCTGCTCGGCGATGTGGATATGGACCGGCCCGTCGCCGGCAAGCGGCACGATCTTGGCAAGTTCCTCCGGTGTTACGGCCCGCAGGCTGTGCGGCGCGATGCCAAGCTCGGCGCCGGGGATTGCGGTTGTCACCCCGCGGCAGCCCTCCATCAAAGCGGCAAAGCTGTCCAGGTTATTGATAAAGCGTCGCTGGCCATCAATCGGCGTCTTACCGCCGAAGCCGGAATGGGCGTAAAAGACCGGAAGAAGTGTCAGGCCGATCCCGCTGGTGGTTGCTGCCGCACCGATACGCTCTGCGAGTTCGGCAATATTGCCATAGGGCATTCCGTCCCGGTCATGGTGAAGATAGTGGAACTCTCCGACGCGCGAAAAGCCGGCCTCGAGCATTTCCATGTAGAGTTGGGCGGCAACGGCCTCGACGTGCTCGGGTTCCATAGACAGGGCAAACCGGTACATGACGGTGCGCCAACTCCAGAAACTGTCGTTCGCAGGGCCCCTGACCTCTGCAAGGCCAGCCATTGCGCGCTGGAAAGCATGGCTATGGAGGTTGCTCATCGCCGGAACGATCGTTTGGTGATGCTCGTCACCGGGTCCGGCGTCAACACCTGTCTGAACGTCTTCAATTCGTCCGTCTGCAATGGTCAGGCGCACGTTCTCGCGCCAGCCTCCCGGTAGCAGAGCCGCGCTGGCGTGAAGTCTGGTCGCGACAGGTCCGGTCATTAGGCTTTTCTCCTCTTTGGCACTGCACATCTTCCTTTTTGAGGAGGATGCACAAAATTTCACTTGTCACCGCTCCTGTTATGTATATACATGTTTCCACATAAGGGAAGGCGCAAAGCTGATGACTGGGAACAAAATTTCAACCGGCGACGCATCCGGAGATCTCCGTCCACATCTGTGGCGGAACGCGCGATTGGCGACGCTCGAGCAGCAAAAATTGGGTCTCGGCATCATCGAAAAGGGTGCCATTGTCACCGAGAATGGCCGTCTAACTTTTGTCGGCCCGGAGGCCGACCTGCCGGTGGCGGCAATCGAGCGGGCACAGATCACCGATCTCGAAGGCCGCTGGGTTACACCCGGTCTGGTGGACTGCCATACCCATATCGTCTACGGGGGCAACCGCGCCCGCGAATTCGAGATGCGCCTCCAAGGGGCTACCTATGAGGAGATTGCACGGGCTGGTGGTGGGATTGTCTCCTCCGTCAAGGCGACGAACGCGCTCTCGGTGGAAGGCCTCGTGGAAGCAGCGCTTCCCAGACTGGATACGCTTCTTTCCGAAGGTCTGACCACCATCGAGATCAAGTCTGGCTATGGATTGAGCGTCGACGGTGAGCTCAAGATGCTGCGCGCTGCGCGCCGGCTCGAACGCGTCCGTGCGGTTCGGGTCGTCACCTCCTATCTTGGTGCTCACGCCACTCCGGTCGAATACAAAGGGCGCAATGCCGACTACATCACCGACGTAGTCATCCCGGCTTTGCAAAATGCCCATGCAGAGCACCTTGTCGATGCCGTCGACGGATTCTGTGAGACGATCGCGTTCTCAACCGCGGAGATCACTCGAGTCTTCGATCGGGCAGCCGCCCTCGGTCTGCCGGTCAAGCTCCACGCCGAGCAGTTGTCAAACCTCGGGGGCGCGAAGCTCGCAGCCTCATACAAGGCGCTTTCTGCCGATCACCTGGAATATCTTGATCCGGAGGGCGCTCGCGCGATGGCTGAGGCCGGGACGGTTGCCGTCCTGTTGCCGGGTGCATTCTATGCCATCAACGAAAAACAGAAGCCCCCCCTGCAGGCACTGCGAGACGCTGGCGCCCACATTGCCATCGCGACGGATTGCAATCCGGGCACCTCGCCGCTGACGTCGTTGCTGCTGACGATGAACATGTCCGCCACCCTCTTCGGCCTGACCGTGGAGGAGTGCATTGCGGGGGTCACGCGCGAGGGCGCGCGGGCTCTTGGGCTGCTTGACGAAACGGGCACTCTCGAAACCGGCAAATCGGCGGACTTCGCCGTCTGGGATGTGGAGAGCCTGGCAGAGCTCGTCTACCGCATCGGCTTTAATCCGCTTCACGCACATGTCTTCAAGGGCGAAAGGATCGACCATTGACCATTACCCTTCATCCCGGAACCGTTTCTCTCAAGCAGCTCGAGACCATTTACTGGACCGGAGAGCCGGCCAGGCTGGACGCATCGTTTGATGCTGGTATCGCCAAGGCGGCAGCGCGTATTGCCGAAATCGCTGCCGGCAATCAGCCTGTCTATGGCATCAATACCGGTTTCGGGAAACTTGCGTCGATCAAGATCGACAGCGCTGATGTGGCCACGCTTCAGCGCAATCTTATCCTCTCGCATTGCTGCGGCGTCGGCGCACCACTGCCCGAGAACGTCGTCCGTTTGATCATGGCCCTCAAGCTGGTCTCCCTGGGCCGTGGCGCCTCCGGGGTTCGACTCGAGCTGGTCCGGTTGATCGAAGGCATGCTGGAAAGGGGCGTGATCCCCGTCATTCCAGAAAAAGGCTCCGTGGGCGCGTCGGGAGACCTTGCCCCACTCGCCCACATGGCGGCCGTCATGATGGGAGAAGCCGAAGCCTTTTTTGCAGGCGCTCGTCTTTCCGGTCATGTGGCTCTCGAGAAAGCCGGCCTGAAGCCGGTTGTCCTTGCCGCAAAGGAAGGGCTTGCGTTGATCAACGGTACGCAGACCTCGACAGCTCTTGCGCTGGCCGGGCTCTTCCGGGCGCATCGCGCAGCACAGGCAGCCCTGATCACCGGTGCCATGTCCACTGACGCGGCAATGGGCTCGTCCGCACCATTCCACCCGGATATCCACACCTTGCGCGGTCATCGGGGGCAGATCGATACGGCCGCGTCGCTTCGAGCGCTTCTCGAAGGCTCCGTGATCCGTCAAAGCCATATCGAGGGCGACGAGCGGGTTCAGGATCCCTACTGTATCCGCTGCCAGCCGCAGGTCGACGGCGCCTGCCTGGATCTCCTGCGGATGGTTGCGCGGACATTGGAGACCGAAGCCAACGCAGTAACGGACAACCCTCTGGTGCTGTCCGACAACTCTGTTGTCTCGGGCGGCAACTTCCACGCCGAGCCGGTGGCATTTGCGGCTGACCAGATTGCGCTCGCAATATGCGAAATCGGAGCGATCGCGCAGCGACGCATCGCCTTGCTGGTCGATCCTGCGCTATCCTATGGATTGCCAGCCTTCCTTGCAAAAAAGCCGGGGCTGAATTCCGGCTTGATGATCGCGGAAGTCACCTCCGCGGCGTTGATGTCTGAGAACAAGCAGATGTCCCACCCTGCCTCCGTCGATTCAACGCCGACCTCCGCCAATCAGGAAGACCATGTGTCGATGGCTTGCCACGGTGCCAGACGCCTGCTGCAGATGACCGACAATCTCTTCAGCATTATCGGCATCGAAGCAATGTCGGCGGCCCAGGGGGTCGAATTCCGTGCGCCGCTTTCGACCAGTCCGGAGTTGCAGAAGGCACTGACCGCGATCCGCAGCGCAGTTTCGACGCTGGATCTCGACCGTTACATGGCCAACGACCTTCAGGCAGCGGGCGATCTCATTGCGACCGGTGCACTCAATGCATCTGTGTCGCGCGGCATTCTTCCGGTCCTGGAGGCTTGACATGTCCGTGTTCGAAGTCAGGCAGGGGACCTCGCCGGTCATCCTCGCATTTCCTCATACCGGGACCGACGTCCCTGCGGGCATCTGGGATCGCCTGAATGACAATGGCAGGAAACTTGCCGATACCGACTGGCATATCCATCGGCTCTACGACGGCCTCCTCGCCGACGCTACGAGTGTTCGCGCGACTTTCCATCGGTATGTTATCGACGCGAACCGTGATCCTCAGGGGCGAAGCCTCTATCCCGGGCAGAATACGACGGGTCTGGTCCCGGAAACGGACTTCGATGGGCAAGCGATCTGGAAAGATGGCGAGTCGCCGCGCGAGGCCGACATCGCTCTGCGGGTGCGGGACTTTCATGCGCCCTATCATGCGGCGCTTGCCGCCGAAATCGAGCGCGTCAGAGCAGACCACGGTGTGGCAATCCTTTACGATTGCCACTCCATTCGCTCCCACATCCCGTTCCTCTTCGAAGGCAAGTTGCCAGACTTCAACATCGGGACGGACATGGGCAAGACCTGCGATGGCGCGATCGAGCAGGCGACGCTGACCGTTGTCGGAGCCGCCGAAGGCTATGACAGCGTGCTCAACGGCCGCTTCAAGGGTGGCTGGACCACCCGCCACTATGGTCGTCCGGAAACGGGAGTACATGCCATCCAGATGGAGCTTGCGCAATCAACCCATCTTGAGACCGAAGCGACACCGTTTGCCTACGACAGCCATAAGGCCGACCGCCTGCGGATACATCTGAAAGACATCCTGTTGCGGATCGAACAGATCGCTCAGGGCCTGAAACGCTAGAAATCACTCCACAAGGGGAACACGCATGACATCCAATCCACGCCACAACATCCGTGAAATCCGCGCGCCGCGCGGCAACGAGCTCACTGCCAAGAGCTGGATGACAGAAGCGCCATTGCGCATGCTGATGAACAACCTCGACCCTGACGTGGCCGAAAATCCGAACGAGCTCGTGGTTTATGGCGGCATCGGCCGGGCAGCCCGCACCTGGGACGACTTCGATCGTATCACGGCGACCCTGAAGACGCTGAGCGAGGATGAGACGCTGCTGGTGCAGTCTGGCAAGCCGGTTGCCGTGTTCCGGACACACAAGGATGCCCCGCGTGTTCTGATTGCAAACTCGAACCTTGTCCCGCATTGGGCGACCTGGGATCATTTCAACGAGCTCGACAAGAAGGGTCTTGCCATGTACGGCCAGATGACGGCCGGTTCCTGGATCTACATCGGTACGCAGGGGATCGTACAGGGTACGTACGAGACATTCGTCGAAGCTGGACGCCAGCACTACAATGGCAACCTCAAGGGAAAATGGATTCTTACCGGCGGTCTCGGCGGCATGGGTGGGGCTCAGCCGCTTGCGGCTGTCATGGCGGGAGCCTGCTGCCTTGCGGTCGAATGCGACGAGACCCGCATCGATTTCCGCCTTCGTACGCGTTATGTCGACGAAAAGGCAAAGACACTCGACGAGGCGCTCGCTCTCATCGACAAGTGGACGAAGGCCGGGGAAGCAAAATCGGTGGGTCTCCTCGGCAATGCCGCGGAAATCTTTCCCGAGCTTGTTCGTCGCATGAAGGCGGGCGGCCCACGCCCCGACATGGTGACTGACCAGACGTCGGCGCACGACCCGCGCAACGGTTACCTGCCCGCTGGCTGGACGGTCGAGGAGGCTAAGGCCAAGCGCGAAAGTGATCCGAAGGCTGTGGAAGCTGCTGCGCGCGCCTCCATGAAGCAGCAGGTCGAGGCAATGGTTGCCTTCTGGGATGCGGGCGTCCCGACACTCGACTATGGCAACAATATCCGCCAGGTCGCCAAGGACGAAGGTTTGGAGAATGCATTCGCCTTCCCGGGCTTCGTGCCAGCCTATATCAGGCCACTGTTCTGCCGAGGTATTGGTCCGTTCCGCTGGGCTGCACTCTCTGGCGACCCGGAAGATATCTACAAGACAGATGCGAAGGTGAAGGAACTTCTTCCCGACAACAAGCATCTCCACAACTGGCTTGACATGGCGAGAGAGCGGATCTCATTCCAGGGCCTGCCGGCACGCATCTGCTGGGTCGGTCTTGGCGATCGCCATCGTCTCGGCCTTGCTTTCAACGAGATGGTCCGGAACGGTGAGCTGAAAGCTCCTATCGTTATCGGCCGTGATCATCTGGATTCCGGTTCTGTCGCCTCCCCGAACCGTGAGACCGAAGCGATGAAGGACGGCTCGGATGCCGTATCCGACTGGCCGCTTCTGAATGCTCTGTTGAATACCGCGTCAGGTGCCACCTGGGTATCGCTTCATCACGGTGGCGGCGTCGGCATGGGCTTCTCCCAGCATTCCGGCATGGTGATCTGCGCCGATGGCACCGACGATGCAGCTCGCCGCCTCGAGCGTGTCCTCTGGAACGACCCGGCGACAGGCGTCATGCGTCACGCTGACGCGGGCTACGAGATCGCCCTTGATTGTGCCAGGGAGCAAGGCTTGCGCCTGCCGGCAATTCTCGGGAACTGATGAAGGATACCGGGCCCCAAATCCGATGGGGCCCGATTACCCGAAAAAAGCCTTCATCGTGACCGTGACAACCTCCTCAATCTTCGGCGTGGACGCGACCAATCACTCCGTCGTCCTTGCAATCCAGGAACGAAAATGATCCGCGCAACCGTGCTCAAGTCCAGGACCTATCGCCGTATGCCGTGGAAGAACGGCGGGGGCGAAACCATCGAGATCGCGGTTTCGCCAGAGGGGGCGCCGATAAGCGATTTTGATTGGCGCATCAGCATGGCAATCGTTGCCACGGATGGACCGTTCTCGATCTTTGCCGGCGTCGACCGGACGCTGTCGATCCTCGAGGGAAACGGAATGTCGCTGGCGATCGATGGACACGCTCCTGTATTGCTGACACAAGAGAGCGCTCCCCTCGCCTTTCCGGCCGATGTTGCCGTGTCTGCAGCGTTGCCAGATGGTCCGATCACGGACCTCAACGTCATGACGCGCCGCAACATGCTGCGGCATCGGGTGGAGAGACTGGCTGTCAACTCGACTACATCCATGCGACCCGAGGCTCAGACCTGTCTTCTGCTCTGCCGCCAGGCTGCGCTTGCAGTCGAATGGAGCGACCAACATGTCGAACTTGAACCAGGCGACACAATCCTCCTGAAGGGGGCCAGAGGGGTGGACGTCACACTCCACGGCGAAGCGCCCTGCTTTCTCATCTCCATCAATTCGCTCTGAGACCCCAGATCTCGATCGATTGTGGAGCAGCTAGGTTGGTGGCAGGCACGTCCGATACGGTGGGGTCCGGCCGTGCACAACGAGTGGCTATCCAATCACCAGCCGGATCAATCACGACAGCCTGCTTATAGGACCCCTCATCTGGCATGAGCGTGCCTGACCACGTGTCGCTCCGTTTCCATCAACATGACCATTGGCAGGCGCAAACAGCCCAAGGTTCAGCCGTTCGCCCCCCTAACTCATGCCAAAACAATATTGTTTCTATAGTCTATAAATTAGATGGTTTTAGCTGTGTGGGAGCAAGTCCCTGCCCTAGTGTCTCCGTGTCGAAACAACTTCACGCGGTGACGATGTTCAGCCGCAAGGGGACGAAACATGAAATTGAGAACACTTTTGGTGGCAGTGGCCCTAGGGTCGGCCAGCCTGCTGACACCATTTCTTGCAGGGGCAGCGGAAAAGAAAGTCGTTGTCGCATATCAGACCGACGCGCTTCCGTCATCGGTCGCCATCGCCAATGGTGAGTTTGCCAAGGCAACCGGCTATGAGATCGACTTCCGCAAGTTCAACTCGGGTGCAGAGATCTTTGCCGCCATCGCTGCTGGTGATGTTCAGGTCGGCTACGTCGGCTCGAGCCCGTTTGCGGCAGCAACCTCACGCGGACTGGAGGTCAAGGCCTTCTACCTCTCATCCATTTCTGGCGTCGATGAAGCGCTCGTCGTCCGCAACGGCTCCGGGATTTCGTCGGTCTCCGACCTAAAGGGCAAGAAGCTTGCCGCGGCTCCTGTCTCCACGGATCACTACCAGCTCCTTGCTTTGATCAGGTCCATCGGGTTGACAGAAAAGGATGTACAGGTCTTCGCCATTCCGCAGCCGGAGATTGTTGCGAGCTACAACCGCGGCGATATTGACGGCGGTTTCGTCTGGGATCCGGCACTGACCGAACTGAAAAAGAACGGCAAGGTTCTGGTCACATCCAAGGACGTTGCGGACCGGGGTGCGCCCACTTTCTCCGCCTGGGTCGCCGCATCGAAGTTTGCTGATGAAAACCCCGCGTTCTTGAAGAGTTTTGCCGGCGTCATCAACACCTATTACGCCTCGTTCGCGGCAGACAAGAAGGCCTGGGATGGCGATAGCGAGAATGCACGGTTGCTTGCCAAGACTTTGGGCGGAACTGCCGAGCAGCAAGCTTCCGCGCTGAAGAACCTCACTCTTCTTACGCCTGAGGTGCAGGCATCCGAGGCCTGGCTTGGCGGCGGCGACAAGTCGGGTGCCGCCAGAATCCTCAAGGATACCGCCGCCTTTTTGAAGGACCAGGGCAAGGTAACCGAAGTCCTGCCGAGCTACGCTGCCTTTGTTACGCCAGATGCAGTCGTCGACGCAAACAACTGAAAACACAATTCAAATCACCTCTGCACGCTGGCGCGAGAGGCGCCGGCGTCACTGACGAAGAGATTACATATGCTCAAAGTCGATCAAGCCAGCGTCTTTTTCAGAACGCGAGACGGCCGGACGGTCCATGCTCTTGATAGAGTTTCACTCAATATTCCCGACAACAGCTTAGTCGTGGCACTTGGAGCCTCGGGTTGCGGCAAGTCCACGCTGCTCAACGCGATAGCGGGATTCCTGCCGCTCTCGTCAGGCGCCATCACCCTTGACGGGCGCCCCGTCACGCGTCCGGGAGCAGACCGGGGAGTCGTGTTCCAGAAAGACACGCTGCTGCCATGGAAGTCGGTCCTTGGCAACGTCGCGCTTGGACTGCAGTTTGCGGGAGTTTCAAAGGCTGAACGCAGAGCTCGTGCGATGGAGTTGCTCTCTCTCGTGGGCCTGAGCGATTTCGCTGACGCATTTCCCTACGAACTGTCAGGAGGCATGCGCCAGCGTGTAGGAATTGCCCGGTCTCTGGCTGCCGATCCTGAGGTGCTACTGATGGATGAGCCATTCGGCGCGCTCGACAGCCTGACGCGGGAACAGATGCAAGAACTGATCATATCCATCTGGAAAGCCACACGAAAACGGATCTTCTTCATCACCCATTCGATCGAGGAAGCGCTGTTTCTCGGCACGCAAGTCGTGGTTATGTCTCCGCGACCTGGTCGCATCGTAGCGCGCTTTGATCTCGACTTTGTCAGCGAGTTCGCGCGAGCCGGCGACGCTGGAGCCATCAAGATGGCGCCGCAGTTTGCGACTTTGCGAGAAGAAATCCGGGGAATCCTGCATGGGTCCGATCAAATCAGGAGTGCGGCGGAATGAGTGACACCATCGAGACTGCCGGGCTCCTCGTCCGGCCCACACAGGAGCAGCCCAACACAGTGGACATGAAGGGGTTCGGCGCCGGGGAAGGAAGTACGCTCCTCATCAGCCTCGCGACAGCAGTCGTGCTGCTCACATCATGGTGGCTGGTTGCAAGGCTCGGACTGGTTCCGCGTCTCTTCCTCCCGGCACCACAGGAGGTACTGACCCAGATCGGCACGGTTTACAGGGACGGTTATGCCGGCGCCTCTCTCGGTGAACATGTCTCTGCAAGTCTCTTCAGGATCGCCGCGGCGGCCGCCATTGCGATCGCTGCCGGCATCCCGATTGGCCTGCTGATGGGTCTCAACCGGTGGGCAAAGGGCATCTTCGATACGCCGATCGAATTCTACTGGCCGCTACCGCCGCTTGCCTATCTGCCATTGATGATCATCTGGCTCGGAATTGGCGAGACGTCGAAGGTGACGCTTCTCGTCCTTGCAATTTTCGCTCCGATCTGTCTTTCCGCCCAGGCCGGGGTTCGCTCGTTGCCGATCGAACGCATCAATGCGGCGCGATCCCTCGGTGCCCGGCACTGGCAGCTGGTTGTCAGCATCGTTCTGCCATCTGCACTTCCGGAGATCCTCACAGGCATTCGCATCGGGTTCGGCGTCGGCTGGGGCACGCTTGTTGCAGCGGAACTTATCGCCTCAAATCGCGGCATCGGGTACATGATCATGTCAGCTTCCCAGTTCCTCGCGACCGACGTCGTCTTCGTCGGCATCGGGATAATCGCTGCCTGTGCATTCGCGTTCAGCCTCGCCGTTCGGATCTTGGAAGCAACCCTCGTTCCGTGGAAAGGTAAGATCTAGCGCGAACGCCTGCCACGTCCCTGACGGGGCGCCCTTTCTGTCACGACGGGGATCGACCGCAATGAAACAGATGCAGATCTTTGCCTTCGACATGAACTGCGTCGGCCATATCAATCACGGCATGTGGACCCACCCACGCGATACCTCGCTTCACTACACGGATCTCGATTACTGGGTGGATCTTGCCCGAACTGCCGAGCGCGGAAAGCTCGATGGGATATTCCTGGCTGATATCCTCGGCGTCTACGACGTTTACAAGAACAGTGCGGCGCCGGTCATCCAGGCTGCTGCCCAACTCCCTGTAAACGACCCCATGGTGCCGATCGCGGCCATGGCCTACGTCACCAGGCACCTCGGCTTCGGAGTGACAGTCAACACGACTTTCGAACCGCCTTACCTCCTTGCACGGCGCATGTCGACGCTCGACCACCTGACAAAGGGTCGGATCGGGTGGAACATCGTCACCGGCTACCTCGACAGCGCAGCGCGGGCAATGGGTTTGGAGAAGTTGCCGGAACACGACGCGCGCTACGATGCGGCAGAAGAATATCTCGAAATTCTCTACAAGCTCTGGGAGGGAAGCTGGGACGACGATGCATTCGTTGGCGACAAGGTCCGTGCAATTTTCGCCGACCCTGCAAAGGTTCGTGCCATGAAGCACGAGGGGCAATACTACAAAATTGAGGGGTTTCATCTTTCACAACCCTCACCGCAGCGCACGCCGCTACTCTTCCAGGCGGGAGCCTCCGCTCGTGGGCAGGATTTCGCCGCCAGGCATGCCGAGTGTGTCTTCGTTGCCGCGCCAACCCCGCAGGCAGTCTGCCGGCCCGTTGAGGCATTGCGGGCAAAGGCCGAGGCGTTCGGACGCGGACCAGATGCCCTGCGCGTTCTGCAGCTTGTTACAATTGTTGTTGGCCGGACCGAGAAGGAGGCGCGGGACAAGCTCCAGGACTACCGCACGCATGCCAACGTGGAGGCGTCTCTTGCACACTACGCGGCTTCGACTGGCGTTGATCTCTCCAAATACGGTCTTGACGACCCCATCACGCAGGCGTCGACCAATGCCAATCAGTCGGCACTCGCCGCGATCACCAAGGATGCGCCGACGCCCATGACACTGCGCCGGATCATTGACCACATGGTGCTTGGTAGTCGGATGAAGCCAATTGTCGGATCACCCGCTCAGGTCGCGGACCGACTGGCGGAATGGATTGCCGATGGCGGCATAGATGGCTTCAATCTCGCGCGTACCGTTGCTCCGGAAAGCCTGCTTGACTTCGTCGATCTCGTGATCCCGGAGTTGCAGGAGCGCGGGCTATTCAAGGCAGATTATGCGCAGGGCGCCCTGAGACAAAAGCTGTTTGGCAAGAGCGGCAGGTTGCCGCCTGGGCACCCTGCCGCCGCGTTCCGGCATTGATTACTTGTGGTCCAGCCTGGCGACCAGCCGATCGCCAAGCCACTGGATGCCGCAGACCAGGACGATCAGCACGGCAACAACAGCGACCATTACGGCAGTCTCGAAGCGTTGGTAGCCGTAGCGTATGGCGAGATCACCAAGTCCGCCGGCACCGATCGCCCCCGCCATTGCAGACGCTCCGATCAGGGTCACGAGGGTAACGGTGAACCCGGCGACAATCCCGGGGAGCGCTTCTGGAACCAGCACTTCGCGAATGATCGTCCACCCATTGCCCCCCATGGCGCGCACGGCATCGATCAGGCCGCGGTCTACTTCTCTCAGGGATACTTCCGCGATACGCGCGTAATAAGGTGTTGCTGCAATCGCGAGCGGCACGATCGCTGCCCACGTTCCCAAAGCCGTACCGACGATAAGACGCGTCAACGGGATCAGCGCCACCAGCAGGATGATGAAGGGAACGGATCGAAAACCGTTGATGATGGCGCCAAGGATACCGTTAATCCACGCGTTTTGGGCTATGCCGCCCTTGTTGGTGAGAACCAGCGCCAGCCCGAGCGGTAGACCGAAGACCAGCGAGATGAGCCCCGATGCGCCGGTCATCAGGATCGTTTCCCAAAGCGAGCGAAGCAGAAGATTAAACATGATCGGTGTCATAACCGAGAACCTCCACCCGCGCCGAGCGGGCTTTCAGAAATTGCAGGACCTTGTCTCTCAAGGCCGGGTCGCGGGTCGGCACGGCGATAAAGAACCGCGCCACAGGCTGGTTCTGAATATGGTCGATACCGCCGTGGACAAGGCGGAAGGATTGCGGAAGTGCTGTGGACAAGTCGGCAAAAACCGCGCCCTGTGCCACGGGGCCCGCCATGTCGATGCTGAGGATGGCTTCATCGCCCGATGTGGGCGACAGGCGTGCTGCTATATGTTCAGGCAATTGCGGCCGGCTGCCAGACAGCAGGCTCTTGGTGATCGCTGCTTTTGGATCGGCAAATACAGACCAGACTTGTCCTTCTTCCGCGATGCGGCCAGCGTCAATGACCGCAACACGATCTGCTATGCTTCGGACAACTTCCATCTCGTGGGTGATGAGGATGATCGTGAGCCCAAGCTTGCGGTTGATGTCCTTGAGCAGGGCCAGGATGGATCGCGTCGTCTCAGGATCGAGCGCGGATGTCGCTTCGTCAGACAGAAGCAACGCCGGACGGGCTGCGAGTGCGCGGGCGATGCCGACACGCTGCTTCTGACCACCGGATAGGGATGAAGGATAGGCCCTCGCCTTGTCGGCAAGACCGACGAGCTCGAGCAGTTCATGCGCGCGTTGCAGGCGCTCCGACTTTCCAGCGCCAGCGATCTTCAGAGGGAGCGCAACATTCTCTTCGACGGTTTTCGATGCCAGCAGGTTGAAGTGCTGGAAAATCATCCCGACACGGCGCCGAAGGGGTTGCAGTTCCTTTTCGTCGAGACCGACGATGCCGCGTGCCTCGATTTCGATCAAACCGCTGTCCGGACGCTCTAGGCCATTCAGACAGCGGATCAACGTGGATTTTCCGGCCCCGCTTCGCCCGATGATCCCGAGAATTTCGCCCTTGTGAACGGTGAGCGATATTCCATCCAGGGCGGCAGTCGTACCAAAGTGCCGGTGGACATCGACGAGGCGGACGACCTCTTCGCCCTTTACCGCTGGCGAAGCCTCGATTGTGGCGGCCGATACATTTGAATTCATCTTCTATCCTTTCGGAAAACGCTCAAGGCGGCCCGGGCTGGGAACGCCCGGGCCGCCTTGTTCATGCACCCGCTGCGTGGCGCAAATGTCGATCAGTAGGCGCTGACGCCGGTTCCCTTATACACCTTGTCGAACTCCGCCTTAACCGTGTCGTTCTGGTAGGACGATACAAGCGTCTTGACCCAGGCTTCGTTTTCGCTGCCCTGCTTGACGGCAATGAAGTTGCGGTACGGGTTATCGGCGATCGGCTCCTGCGCAATACGGTCAGCTGCGGACAGGCCGGCCTTCAGTGCCCAGTCGGTATTTACCACGGCTGCATCCAGATCATCGATGGCGCGGCCGACCACGCCGGCATCAAGCTCCTTGATTTCGACGTTCTTTGGATTCTCGGTAACGTCAGTGACTGTTGCAAGAATTCCCGTGCCATCCTTCAGCTTGATAATGCCTTCGTTCTGCAAGACCCGCAGTGCACGGCCTTCGTTCGAGGGATCGTTGGGGACACCGATCGTCGCGCCTTCACCAATCTCGGCGACCGCCTTGTGCTTCTTGGAATAAAGACCGATCGGCCATACCGCGGTATATCCAACAGGGACTATGTGGTAGCCATGCTGTTCAACCTGGTTGTCGAGGTATGGCTTGTGCTGGAAAGCGTTTGCGTCGATTTCGCCGCGCTCCAGCGCCTCGTTCGGCTGCGTGTAGTCGTTGAAGACGACCGTTTCGACCGTCAGGCCTTTCTTTGCGGCTTCGGCTGTCACGACTCGCCAGACATCTTCGTCCTCGCCACTCATGATGCCAACTTTAATAGATTTGTCTTCGGCGAAGGCAGTAAACGGCGTTGCCAGGGCGATCAGAGCGATAGTAGAGGCGGCCATCACAGCAAGGGTGGTGCGGCGCGCGAGGCTTGGTTTGGACGTCTTCTTGTTCATTTTGGTGTTTCCCGTCTTGAATTGGTGAGGCGAGCCTCGAACAGCCGGATAGTTCCAAAACTGGTGAAAATAAACCAAGCAAGCCCATCTCTATTGCGCTGCAGCACGGAAAAACTCTTCGGCCGACGGGCGCAAGTGGGGGATAAAAATTCTACTGATTTGGTAGAATATTGCCATTGCTCGGTTCTTCGGCCCATTCTAGGTTAAACCATCCGGGCGCGAAGGACAAACGCGCCTTCCCCCACCAAGGTCATCGGAATCGCGTGCATTGGACCACGACAGCGTGACAACCGGACGAAATAACGGCGGCAAGACACGCCACCCCGTTGTTGTGGTTGTTGGTGGAGGCGTGTCTGGTGCTGGCGTTGCCTATCACCTTGTGCGTACCATGGGCGAGCAAGCACCCGCGATCGTCGTGTTTGAACCACGTTCTGAACTCGGCAGAGGGCTCGCTTACGATACGACCGATCCTGCCCATCGCATCAATGTCCCCGCTGCGCGCATGAGCCTGCTGCCCGACCGGCCCGAGGATTTCCTGGAATGGATCGCGCGCGAGGATGCGGTCGCCGACGATCCCGAAGCTTTCCGGCCAGACGGCAACCTTTTCCCGCGCCGCCAGGTCTTTGGCTCTTACATTGCTTCAGCTCTCGCCCCTTATGTTGAAACGGGAGCAGTGCGCCATCGGCGCGCGCTCGTTGTCGACGTGTGCCGCGACGGATTGCTCTGGCGCATTGCCGACATCCAGGGCGGTCAGGTGTTTGCCGATTTCCTGGTTATAGCCACCAGTCATCCCTCACCGTCGGTGCCGGGTGCCCTGCGCGTTCTCGAGGGACATCATCGTTTTGTGCCCGATTCGACCCGTATTGAAGCTCTGGGGCACATTCGTCCGAATGACAGGCTGCTGATTATCGGCAACGGCCTTACGGCGGCCGACATTGTCGCTTCGCTGGCACGCACCGGTCACCGCGGCCAGATCACCTCGATTTCACGTCGGGGATTGCGATCGAGAGGGCATTCGCCCTGGCCGCAAGATCCGTTTGGGGACTTCGAAGCAACCCCAACCCACAGCGCCACCGCCCTCCTCCGAAGCATACGTCTGGCGATCACCGAGGCCGAGGCCGCCGGACTGACTTGGCATGCGGTCATCGACCAGGTCCGTACCCATGGGCGCGCCCTCTGGCAGAAATTACCCATGTCGGAGCGATGCAGGATTGTGCGTCACATCAGACCCTTTTGGGATGTCCATCGGTTCCGGATCGCGCCGCAGGTTGAGGATGTGTTGGAACAGGCAATCGCGGAAGGCAGGATGGAGGTCCTGGCGGCGTCCGTCGGCAAGGTCCATTTTGAAGGCGGGTCGATCCACGTCGCGCTTCGACGACGCAGCGGCCCCTCATTGCAGCGGTGCTTCGATGCCGTCGTCGTCACAACCGGTCCGGCACATGGCGGGATCCTGGACAGTCAAGCCTGGCTTTCAACGATGCGCGCTCAGTCGCACTTGCAACTCGATCCAACCGGCCTCGGCATCGCATGCTCCGAGCGCTCGGAGGCGCTGGATGCCGATGGATTGCCCGACGCGACTCTGCTCGTTTCCGGGCCGCTGGCGCGAGGTACGTTCGGAGAGTTGATGGGCTTGCCTCAGATCACTGAACATGCGGTCTTCGTGGCGAGCGAGCTTTCCACGAAGGTGACAGCACTTCGGATGCCGGCTCGAAACTGAACAGCGCGTATCGGGGCCTTTGGCACAAGCCTGCCTTCAGGCCATCTGAGAGCCCGTCTGTCATGGCGCGGAACCCGGTGTCACCATGAACGGTTCAAGTTCTGGATCGAAGTCGACCTCGACCACGTTGTTGAATGTCGCAGTCGCGAGCATGATACCAGCAAATGCCACAAGGTCGACGAGCGTCTTATCATCGTAGCGCTCCTTCAGGCTGGTCCAGATTTCCGCGGGGATCGCGTTGGAATTGGCGACGATGGCATTTCCGAAGCGGTCAAGAATGGCCTCTTCTTCCGAGAGCACCATTGCGTCCGGATTGAAGCCTGCATTGATCAACGCCCGGCGGAAGAAGCCGACGGCGATCTTTGAGCGCGCTGCTTTCGAAATCGAATGGGAAAAGATCCAGATGGGTCGATCGGGAATGGACGCGAGTTCGGCGCGAAGCGTGAACCATTCAGCGTAAATCCGGTGCGCCACCGGCGAATGCAGGAGTGTCCGCTTCATGTTCGTCATGCGACCGCGAACCCTCACCTCTTCGTCGTGCGCTGCCTGAATCTCGCGCGAGGCGGTGGCGTATTCGATCTTGGGGATTTGGCTCATGATCATGCTCGTGTTGTCGGTTGCTATCGTCTTATTGCGAGTCGCAGGGTAACGCACCCGGCCGTCCTGATCCTCCTTTAGGTTGTCAGATTGCTCCAAGCCATCTCATCACAGCGAGGATAGGAAACGCGAGGGAGAACGACATTACGTTCTTGACAATTCCAGCTTGCCAATTCACGGTGAAACCGGTTTCACTCGCAATACGGATAGTTCGTGCGGCTCGATCTTTCGGTTCTCTTGCCCCATCTCGGCTTTCTCGCGCATGGCGCGCTTTTGACGGCAGAGGCATGCGCACTGGCCCTCATCGGAAGCGTCGTGATGGGGGCATTCGTGGCGATCGCACGGACTTCCTCCTCGGCACTTCTGCAGCGGGTCTCCTGCCTCTACGTCGACATTTTCCGCAATGTGCCCTTCATCGTGCAGCTGTTCTTCTTCTACTATGGTCTGCCCGAGGTCGGCATCTACATTGACGCGTTTACAACAGGCGTGATTGCGCTGTCGATCGCAGGCGGCGCCTATGCCTCCGACGTCATCCGTGCAGGCATTCTGGCTATCGATCAGGGCATCATCGAAGCTGCTGAGGTAAGCGGCCTGTCGCGGCGCGTTTTGTTCACGCGGATTGTCCTGCCGATCGCGCTGCGCACGTCGGTGCGCCCCCTCGGCTCGGTCCTCATCAACATGATCCTCACCTCCTCGATCCTCTCGACGATCACTCTGAATGAGCTCACCGGCTCTGCGCAGATCGTCGTATCGCAGACGTACCGCCCCTTTGAAGTCTACGTTGTTCTCCTCGTGGTCTATGCGGCATTGACCTACCTCGTCTCTCTCGCGATTGCGCTCCTCCACCGCCGCCTCAACCGTGACATGATGGAGGCTGTTACCTGATGCGTTTTACTGATTTCACGGCGTTCGACCTCGTCCTTCTCGCGCAAGGGCTCGGCGTCAATCTGGCCCTTTTCCTAGGAACGTCCCTGATCGGACTGGTGATCGGAATCGCGTGGGCGATCGTGCGTTACTACTGCGTGCCGGTGTTGAGCGCGTGCATCACCTTCTTTTCCGAGCTGCTGAAGAATTCACCGGTTCTGGTGCAGCTGTTCCTGGTGTTTTTCGGCCTGCCTGGCCTTCTCCACATCCGCGTCACGCCCGTCACGGCGGCGGCGATCACCCTTTCCGCCAACACAGCCGCCTTCGTCTACGTCATTGCGGTCTCGGGCATCGAGTCAATCGGCCGGGATCAGCTCGAAGCGGCGCGTGTCTTTGGATTAAGCCGCCGGCAGGTGCTTCGTCATATCGTCGCGCCACAGGCGGCTGCATTTGCGGTCGGGCCTCTGATCGCTCTCCTCGTCAACCAGCTGCAGGTCACGTCGCTGATCTCGGTTATCGGCGTTGTCGACCTGACCAAGATCGGCAACATCCTGAACATGCGCACCCTAAAGCCATTTGTCGTCTGGACGGCTGTTGGCCTGCTTTACTTCGCCGCCGCCAAGCTGGTCGCCTATGCGGGATCGCGCTTCGAAAAACGCCTCCGCGCCCATAGCGCCTGGAGAGGGCTCTGAAATGATAAGAGTTGAAAACGTAAGGAAGTCCTTCGGTCAGACGCCTGTGCTCGACGGTGTCGATCTGACGATTGCGCCTGGCGAGGTTGTTTCGATTCTTGGCTCCTCGGGGTCGGGGAAGTCGACGCTGATCCGCTGCATCAACGGGCTGGAAAGGCTCAGCGGCGGCCGGATCATGGTCGATGAATTCGACGTCAGCATGCCGAAGGAGCTTGCCGAAGCGCGGAAACGCTCCGGCACGGTCTTCCAGTTGTTCAACCTCTATCCGCATATGACTGTGCTCGGCAACATCACGCTTGCGCCGATCGAAGTGCTGAAGAAGCCCCGCGGCGAGGCTGAAGCCAGGGCGCGCGCCCTTCTGGAATCGGTCGGACTGGGCGGCAGGGCCGATGCCTACCCGGCGCAACTTTCTGGCGGTCAGCGCCAGCGCGTCGGCATCTGCCGCGCGCTTGCGATGCAGCCTCGCTACCTGCTGTTGGATGAAGTGACCAGCGCGCTTGATCCGGAGATGACAGCGGAAGTGCTCACAATTCTAGCCAAGCTCGCCCAGGACGGGACGACGATGCTCTTCGTCACGCACGAGGTCGAGTTTGCCAGGCAGATTTCGGACCGGATCGTGTTTCTCGACAAGGGCAAATTGCTGGTCGATCTCCCGACAAAAGACTTTTTCGACAACAGTGGTGGCATGGCGCAACCGCGTGTCGCCCAGTTCCTTTCCAAGATGCGCAAAGATTAGAGGTGCTAGATGCTGCTGTTGGCCAACAAAGAAGCCTGGCCGGGTTTTCCGACGTCCGTTGAAATGCTGCGCGATGGTGCAAACAGTCTCGATGCAATGGTCGCCGGGATCGGCAAGGTCGAGAGCGAAGTGAAAGTGCGGAGCGTGGGTTATGGCGGCTGGCCCAACATGCTTGGCAATATGGAGCTTGATGCCGCGGTCATGGACGGCAACACCCGCGAAGTCGGGACTGTCGGGGCCGTGCCCAACACGCTGCCGGTCGCACGTCTTGCCCATGAAGTTATGAAGCGCCTCCCGCACGTCATGCTGACCGGTGACGGCGCCCGGCGCTTTGCCACCGAGATCGGCTTCGCAGAGGATGACGTGTTGTTCGAAGACAGCAAGAGGGTCTGGTGGGAGCGGCTGGAAAAGGAGCTGTCGGCGGAGGACCTCGCGAAATTTCCGGACATACCGCTCGCGCCGTTGAGCCGCGCGATTACCGATCCGGAGCGCGTTCGGGACACCACGGTGTTCCTGTCGGCGGATCCTGCACGCGGCATCCACGCGGCGACGTCAACTTCTGGCTGGGCATGGAAATATCCTGGCCGCCTTGGCGATAGCCCGATTCCGGGTGCCGGTTTCTACGCTGATAGTCGCTATGGGGCTGCCGCCTGCACGCACACTGGAGAAATGACAATGCGTTGTTCGACGGCTCGCACGGTCGTCCTTGCAATGAAGCTCGGCTATTCACTCACTGACGCGGTGAAACTCGCTATCGACGAGCTCAATGAACTTTCCTCGGGCTTCCTGGCGGGCGTCGTGATCCATGCGGTCGATGCGAAGGGAAACCACGAGGTCGTGAACTTCAGATGCGAGGGCGAAATTCGCTACTGGCTCTGGGAGGACTCGATGCCCGAACCGGAACTGCGGGTAGCGAAACAGGCATAATCAAAGAGGGAATGAAAACATGAAGCGCATTCTGACTACACTTGCCGCATTCGCCATTGTGGCAGGTTCTGCTCTCCCGTCGTTTGCGGGAATGATCGACGATATCCGATCGCGCGGAACCGTTCGCATCGGAGTCTCGCTCGGCGGCGAGCCGATCGGCTTCCGTGACGCGCAGAACAATCCCGTCGGTTACGATGTCGATGTCGCGACGCAACTCGCCCAGAAGCTCGGAGTACCAGTGGAGTTCGTCGACGTTTCAGGCGATGCACGTATCTCTATGCTGGTTTCAGGCCAGATTGACCTCTCAGTTGCCAACACCTCCGCAACGCTGGAACGCGCCAAGACCGTGAACTTCACGATCCCCTACAATCGCGCCGGCTTGCGGGTCATCGTCCAGAAGGATTCGGGCATCAAGGAGTTGAAGGACCTCGCCGGGAAGAAGGTCGTCGTTGGTCGGGGAACGACGGGCGAGAGCTTCCTCAAAACGGCTGTCCCGGATGCAGAACTTGTCTACGTCGATCAGTTTGCCCCAGACGGCGTCCTCCAATTGCAACAGAAGCGCGTCGACGCGGCGATCGAAGATTCTTCGCTGCTCGATTATCTGGCGACCAAAAATCCGTCGCTCGTGACCCTGCCGGGCCTCTACTCCAACGATCCAATCGGTATCGCCGTCGCCAAGGGAGACCCGGAATTCGTGCGGTGGCTCGACATGTTTGTCTCCGATTACATCCAGTCGGGCGCCTATGCGGCGAACTACAAGAAGTGGTGGGGTCCCGAATCTAACCCTCCTGCCTTGAACCCTCAGTGGTAGGGCTACCACGGGCTGCCTTCCGGCAGCCCGTTTTCGTCTAGGCGGTCCGGCGGGGAACGAAACGGGTCGGCACAGTCACAGGGGGCTGGGAAGTCTTGAAAATGCCGGGATTGGCAACGGCATCGACGATGTGGCGGACATAGAGCGCCTTGTCATAGCCAATCGACGAGATCGGATAGGCATCGAAATCGGTCAGGGACAGGTTGTCGAAACCATAGAGCCGGAAGCGCGTGGGTCGGCCATCGGGAAAATCGACCCGACGGACATCCAGGATTCCCATCGCCATCGCATCTGACGTGCAAAACACCGCATCGAGAGCGCTCAACCCTGTCAGTTCGATGGCGGCCGCATGCCCGCTTTCGTAGGAGTAGTCGCCCTGAACTGTTCGAATGAGGTCGATCCCGTAGCGTGCGAAGCACTCCTGGTAAGAGCGAATGCGGGCCTGCTCGACCGGAGAGGATGCACGACCCGTAACGAGAGCGGCACTGCGAACCCGTTTCGATGCGGCGTCAGCCACCGCTTCGGCGATGCCGGCCCGTTCGTCGGGGATGATGACGGGAGAGTACTGGTCGTGAAGGCCATTGAGCATGATGACATGATCGGAGCGGAACATCCGCCGCACGGTCGGCGCGTCGGCAAAGTCGGAAAACACCAACGCGGCATCGACATGATAGGCCACCCCATTGCGCAAGAACTCTTCGACGCGCGCAACCGATCCGATACGGATCAAGATGACCTGCTTGCCGACGATCTGGATCTGATCGATGAGCCGGTCAAAGAGATCGAGGTCAGAGAGATCGTGAATGTGATTGACCACTACGGCGACGAGATTCACTGTCTTGGTGGTCAGGCTTTGTGCGAGCAGGTTCGGCTGGTAGCCAAGGCGGGTGGCCGCTGCGATTACACGTTCTCTTTTCTCGGAGGACACCGGCCGGGGTTCGTTGGAAAGTGCCCGGCTTGCTACCGCACGCGAGACACCCGCCAAACGGGCAACGTCGGCAATCGTGGGAGGGGCGTCGCGGCTACTGTCATGATTCATGTTCGAAAGCTTTCCACCATTAAGAGGGTGATATCGCACCGCTCGGTGCTTCGGCTATGTTAATCTTCGGCTCCCCGGCGCCTGGCCCGCCACTATTCACGCTTTTTCTGCCTTCACCTTTGCCATGCCTTGATACTTGCTTGGAGGAACTTGATGTCTGTCACGCTAGCCCCTGTTGCATTGCCCGATTTCGGCCCGATTGGACCGCAGCCGCAGGTTCCATCGGCAATTTATGATTTACGTGCGGTTGCCGCCTTCAATGCCGCGCGGACTGACTGGCTTGTGGTCTATGCCGACCGTGAGCACTTCGGAAATATCATGCATCTCACCGGTTTCGAGCCGCGCTTCGAGGAAGCCCTGCTGCTGCTTGGTCCGGAAGGGCGTCGTGTGATCATCACCGGAAATGAGTCCGAAAGCTATGCGGCAATCGCCGGTCTCCCCGGGATCACCGTGCTGCGGGCGCAAACCTTGAGCCTTATGGGGCAGGATCGCAGTCAGGATCCGAAGTTGGCCGATCGGTTGCGCGATGCGGGACTAAAGGGCGGCGATTCTGTCGGCCTGGTCGGCTGGAAATATCTCGGACCTGACGAGGATGAGGACTACGGCCAGAGTTTCTTCGTCCCGCATTTCATTGTCAATGCGCTGCGGGGAGTAATCGGCCCGGCGGGAACACTGCTTGATGCCACCCCTATCCTCATGCATCCGGAGAATGGTCATCGCGCAGTTGTCGATGTCGATCAACTCGCGGCGTTTGAGTGGGCGGCAGCGCGTTGCTCGCAGGCGCTGTTCAGGGTCGTTGCCGGAACTCGGGAGAACGAGACGGAATTTCAGGCGCTTGGGCATCTCGGCTACGAGGGAGATCCGACGAACGTCCATACAATGTTTGCTTCAGCCAGTGTCGGCGAGACCATCATCGGCCTGAGAAGCCCCACGTCGCGCCGACTGAGAAAGGGCGATGGCGTGACGACAGCACTCGGTTACTGGGGTGCGCTGTCGTCGCGCGCTGGGCTGCTAACGGACTATGAAGAAACATTCCTGAAGCCTGCGAAAGCCTACTTCGAGGCTTTGACGACGTGGTACGAGACGGCAGATATCGGCGTGACGGGCGGCGACCTCTTCGCCGCGGTTACCGAGAAACTTCAGTCCGCGGGTCTCGACTCGGCTCTAAATCCTGGTCACCTCGGCAGCCACGAGGAATGGCTGCATTCACCAGTACGGCCCGGGTCGACTGAGCGTTTGCGATCCGGCATGCCGTTCCAGGTTGACGTGATACCAGTACCAATGCCCGCGGGTTGGGCGCTCAACTGCGAAGACATGGTGGCCTTCGCGGATGCCAACATGCGCGAGGAGATACGTCAACGTCATCCGGAGATGCATGCGCGCATTCTTCTGCGGCGTTCTTTCATGGCGAACAAGCTCGGCGTGACACTCTCCGAGAATATTCTTCCGCTTTCGTCGACACCGCTTTATCTGCCGCCGTTCTGGCTTAAGTCGGGGAGCGTTCTCGTGCGAGAATGAAGCCATGTATTGGCGCGACGGGCCGGAGTGTTTCTTTTACGCGGAGGTCTTTTGTTCGCATGTGTCGGCGTCGATGACTTTGAAGTCGCTTGAGCGCATCAGGCGGCCCATCGTCCGCAATCGTTCGATAAGCTCGCTGCCGTCGACCGACGCACGGGTCAACTCGAGCTGGCGGTACTCGCTGGATGCTTGGCTCCAATGGTCGCCACTGCGGCCGTTCGGTCTCCCTTCGGATTCCCAGAGTGCGTAGGCGCGTTGATTGATCCAGTCGTCCTTGCTGCGTGACATGCCGGCCTCAGCTGTGGAAAGGTGTATCGATTCCTTCAGGCTGACAAATGGGCATTACTGGTTCGTTACTGCAGTGCAAAAAGCGCCTGCTGCGACATCTCTTTGGCGTATTGATCAACCGGGGCTCAGCTCATTGCGCCGTTCTGCGAGTTCGACGGTGATACCGTCGGGATCGCGCAGGAACGCCACCCGATCGATTATCTCGGAATTCACGGCGGGACGGGGCCTCTCCCTTACCGCCGCGCCGGCCGCTTCGAGTTTGGCGAAACTTTCATCGACGCTATCAACGAGGAAGGTAATATGCAGGACTCCCGACGTTGCGGGCGCCAGATCCAAAGCGGCAGCGGCGCCGTCAGGCGGCGCGAAGATCTCGAGCATGCCATTGCCCGTATCGAGAAACGCCACTTCCGTGCCGTTGGCCATTGTCTTCCGCAAGCGCAGGCGCAGACCCAGGAGATCACAATAGAAGGCAAGTGACCGGTCCATGTGGCCAGTCACCATGCCGACGTGCTCGAAGCTCTTGATCATGCCTCAGACCCGGAAGCCAGGCGATCCTCCTCCTCCGGCAACCAGGACCGGTAGAGAGGATGATCAGACAGGATTGGCAGCGAAGTCGGCTTACCGGTCCGCTGCGAATGATAGGCCGCCGTGACCAGTTCCAGTGAGTTGCGAGCGTCCTCCAAGGTTACCGGTGGCTCGCCACCGGTGGTCAATGCACGATGAAAGAGTTCGAATTGTCTCGTGTAACCGTCTTCGTGGACGACATAGGCGGCCAGAGCGTCATCGACACGCTTCTGGTGGTCCTCCGTCCCGGCAATAAAAGTCCATGGGTCTCGACCCATCGTGTAAGGCTCGAGGATACTTTCTGCTACGAGATCCGAGAAGCAGAACCGCAGGCGGGAGATTTCCTTCCGGGAGCCGAGTGTCATCGACAGCGTTGCCAGGGATCCATTCTTCATCTTCACCGAAATGGCTGCAGTGTCTTCAACCTGGATCGGATTTACGAGTGTCGCCCCGTAGGAGAATATTTCGGAGCATGCGCCGTGCACGTAGTTCAGCATGTCATGAGCGTGAATTGCGTGGCCAAGCAAACCGCCTCCGAGCTCAGTGACCCACTTCCCGCGCCAGGGCACAGCATAATAGTCTGGCCCACGCCACCAGTGCGTTTCGATTGTGGTGAGGAATGGAGTACCTGTCAGGCCGAGATCGATCAGCATCTTCAGCTTTTGAAGTCCCGATCCGTAGCGGTACTGGAAGATAGGCATCAGTTGCGGACCTTCGGCGCGCGCCACTATGCGGGCCATTTCGTCCACCTCTGCAATCGAGCCAAACAGCGGCTTTTCACAGATCACGTGTTTTCCGGCTTCGAGCGCCTTGCGGCATAGTTCGAAATGTGAACCTGGCGGAGTGCAGATATCGATAACGTCGAGATCCGCACGAGCGATCATCGTTTCTGCATCCTGGGTATATTCCGGTATTCCAAACTCATCACAAAGTGACCGACCACGCTCCTCGTCCAACGAGCAAAGAACGGCAACGTCAAACAGGTCCTTGTTCCACGCGAACCCGGTTAGGTGGCGGGATGCGATACCTGCTCCGATGACACCAACGCGAAACTTCTTGGGCATGTGGGTTCCTCAGCAATGACCCAGGCGCGCGGCCTTTGATTGCGCTTCAAGTGAAAGGCGGCATACCTCGTACACATGTTCCTGAGGCATCGCTGTTTCGGTCCGGTCACGCACATCTGCAATGAAGGCATCGAAATAATCGAGCTTCTCGGCAGAGCAATCGATGTGGGTCATCTCCTTGCCATTCACGAGGAAGAGGTGGTCCTTACCCGGGCGTCCGGCAATATCGATATATTTTCGCAGCTCGATGTAACCGTCGGTACCGAGGATTGTCAGGCGGCCGTCGCCCCATGTCGGCAAGGCCTCCGGAGTAAACCAGTCGACACGCACATAGCCCGAGGCGTTGTCAGAGCGAAGCAATACCTCACCGAAATCCTGGAAGGCGGGTTTGTCGGGCATGCCGAAATTACCGACCGAACTTGCCACCACTTCGGCACGTCTCGAACCAGTATAAAACAGGAACTGGTCGACCTGATGGGATGCAATGTCAACGATTATTCCGCCAAATTGATCGGGATCGAAGAACCAGTCCGGCCGCGTTGGCAGCTGCAGCCTGTGAGGCCCCATGCCGAGCGTCTGGATGACAGTGCCGATCGCACCTTCTTTGATGAGTTTGCCTGCCTTTACGGCGGATCGCACACAGTGGCGCTCGGAAAAACAGATCGAGAATATGCGACCGGTTTCCGCGACGGTGCGCCTTACCTCTTCCAACTGCGCGAAGGTCGTAACCCCGGGCTTGTCTGTCATGACATCCTTGCGTGCGTTCATCGCGCGGACGGCCAGTCCAGCACGGTCGCGTGGGATGGCGGCGATGCAAACGATGTCGATGGAAGGATCGGCAAAGATCGTGTCGCGATCGAGTTGCGGCGCATCGGGGTAGGTTTTACTGAAGGTTTCAAGAAGCGCAGGCACCGATGTTTGGGGGCAATACCCTGCGAATTCCGCGCCTGCGGCAAGCAGGCCCTTCACATGGTCGAAGGTGTGTCCATGGTCGATTCCGACGACGGCAAATCTCAACATAACAGAACTGTCCTCCTGCAAATGCCCAAATCGGTCTTGGTGCCTGAGTTGTGCGTTCTCACCGAAGAGACAGCGAAACGCCTGGGCTGTCAAGGCGCAGTGGCCCGGGCAGCGAACGATTAAAAGACATAACAATCTGATATTAATGGTTAAAAAAAGTATCTAAATAGTTAGTTATGGCTCGATTGCTAAGCTAGAACCAAAGGCGGCGGCGGCGGCCGACCGATTGCCCCGTGTCCCTAGATTTGCGTCCAGACCCCAAGATTCGCGTCGCGTAACCGCGTAGATATGCGTCTGAAGAAAATTACGCTCAGAAACCGCTTGCCTCGGTGGCAGCAAAGGCAGCTTCGTCGTTGTTGCTCCGTCCTTCGTACTCGGTCACCTCTCTGACCCCCATGTGCAGTTTGCGTCGACTCTTACATTGCAATCTTAGGTTACTGGTGCTTCAATCGTGGCTCACCGTGGGGCACCGAAACGAAGCGAATGCCGCTTGGCACATTTGCTCCCGATGTGTCCGGCTTAGCCGGCTGCGGCACTCGCTCGCAGTCTTAGTATCTCGCGCTTTTGTCGCGACTTTGCGTGTAATGCTTTGTTCTATGGCCAAGGGAGCCACAACTGTGAAGGCTATTTGCACCTATCTGCTTTACAATAGATGTCTCGTGGGACTGGCTTCCATGTTCTTGTTATGCGCCTCGCATGCAACAGCCAAAGATATGGCCGATGACTTCAACGCGGGAAAGCTTGATCCAACGAGGTGGTCAACCATCCAAGCGGAACCTCACCAAATTGGATACCCGAAGGATGCGCGCTGTGGAGGTTCAGCAATTTCTCTCACGGTCAAAGACGGGGATTCTGGAAAATCTTGCGATGGTCCTTGCCAGCGGGCAGAGCTTCGTACTCAAAATGCCTACCGTTCGAAATATGGGGACGACCAATGGTACGCATTCAGTTTTCGAGTCGCAGGCGACGTTCCCCCGACGAACAGCGACCGGTTCGTCGTCTCGCAATGGAAGGCACCCAACGATATCAGTCCTTTCCTCGCCCAGCGATTTGATAACGGAGTTTTTTACATAACAGTGCAGGACGGCGAGCGCCGTCGGACGGTGGTTTCAGCAGATGGCGATCCGGAAGCCCTCCAAGCGGCGCAAGAGGTACTGAGCAAGGTCGACCCGCAAAACCAGCAAATGGTGTCGGCCATCAACACCCTGCAGCAGCTCCAGCTCTTCAGAACCCAGCAGCCCGCGTTGGACAGCCTATTTTCGGATACTCTCAAAGACGCGCTCGGCAGTCAAAGACCGGATGCGCCGTCGGTCAAGGAACTTGCTACAAAGCTTGGCATCGATGACAGTGACCTTGTTCCGGCGATAGGTGACCTTTCGTTTGCAACCGATATCCACGAATATCTCGGTCCGGCTAATATTGACGTTACGCTGGAAAGCAAAGATCCACTTCCCGATCCACGCAAAGGTTGGGTAGACATGGTGTATCATGTGAAGAATGGCCGGACAGACAATACTGTCGTTCCTCCGAAAAAGGGCTTCATCGAAATCTGGGCGAACGGAAATAAGATGGCAACGGTTACTGGGGATTTGGGAGCGAAGATCACAGAACCGAATGACCTAACCGGATATTTTAAATTCGGCATCTATCGGGCTCCCCTGCCCGGCAAATTTGAATTCCGCTTCGACGAATATTCACAGGCGGCGAAAAAAGCAGACCTGGCAAAAATGTGTAACTAGCCGATCACTGAAACGCAGATCCACACCGCCAGCATGAGGCCCAAGGCGCGGCTGTGACTTCCGCTTAGCCGATCTCAACAATTGCAGCTGACCTTGCCAGGTCGGTTCTATCGTAGCCCATTCGACGAGAGATTCACGATACGCGGTACGACCATCTCAGGCTGTTGGGATTCTTGTTGTAAGCCCCTGCGACGCATAACCAGCGCGCTATAAAGCGAAACTCCAGTCGGCACACTCACCTGGCACACGGAAAATCATAGTCGACGAGATGGTCAGCATGACCGTACACAACACCCGTATTGTCGAAGCAGAACCGCTTTGGCACCACGCGGATGAGATATCTTTTTCCGCAAACAGCGGGAATGGTAATCGAGTAGCTCCGAGGCCCCTTCGCTGGAGGTGTATCGCTCCATTTCCGATGCCCACTATACGATGCATTTAGGAGGAGCAGTGTGTCGTTCCGTAATTTGAAAACGCTGCCGAGCGACGGAGAAGCCTCGGTCGCCTTCACGTCAGCCATGCTGGGATAGTCGGTGGTTGCTGGCGGAGCTTGTGCGACAGGGATTTCTTTCTCCCTCACTGCAATATCAAAACGCACATCGTCTCTCTCGGGTACATCGCCATAGCCGTTGAGATACCGCCAAGTCAGGTGCAGGGCGCTCTGGAAACCATCGGTGTTTGCCATAGTCATCGGAGCAATCGAGAAGTCGAATGGGACGAAGGTGTCAGCACCGGCACCGGGCGCTGGACAGCCAGTGAACAATGGGCGGTAATTGCATGTCTTTCCACCGTTTTCCCACGCACACTCACTGAGTTGGTCCCACTCCGCAGCTGTGAGCCTGCTCGAGCCTTTCGAGAGATTGCCCCCATGATCCGGGACCATCCATGGCATAATGCGGCCATCGCCAGATGTCGAAGCCCAATCCGTTCGGTGATCTTGAACGGGTTGGAGCGCCGCATTTTCCTGAACTATCCCCACAGATTGCCCAAGGGTCGGATCCTTGACACCGGCTGGCATAGCTACCGCATCTGCGGCAAAACGCTTGCCGGATTCCATCGTCGTCAGCGAATGGCAAGCGAAGCAGGGATGTCCCTTAATTGCAAAAGCCTTCGCGCGCGCCATGGAGACCCCGTGCGTGGACACGTAGCCCGAGCCGATGACACGAAACGGCAAGTCGACCCTGGCGATCCTCGCCGTCAGGAAGTTGCCAAGACTGAAACTCCGCGCCCTGCTATCGAAGTAACCGACCCTGGCTTGCTGAATGTGCGGGTCTATGACGGTTGGTTTCTTGTTGTCGTGACACGAGACGCAGTCGACGGCAAAGGTCTTGTCATACAATGCTTCAGCATCTCGTCGTCCGATCGTATCACCATAAGACTGCCCACCGGGAGGAGGGAAGCTGTTTGACCAATCGAAGACGGCGCGATCCTTGCGACCGTCGAGGAACGCGATCTCGCCGGTCACGGAGTTAAAACCGATTGCGCTATAGCGCGAAAATCGAGGATCGGATTCTGTCCAGTACGGGTCGGCGTGGACCTTCAAGTCACCCGAAGACTTCCTGCATAAGAAAAGCCACTCGACATGGTTTCGTTGGACGCGGCTGATGCGCGAATTTAGCCCGCAGAAGGTAACGCCGCCCGCCAGGGAAGGCTTGTCGCACTTTGTTATCTCCTTCGTCCACTTTACGAGACGGCCATCTGCGTCACGATGGGAGAACTCAAGGGGAGAGCCGGGCTCAAATGGATTGGGCTCCAATTCGACGGAGTTACCGTCAACTTCGAGGCCAAGCCGCTTCGATTCCGGACCCGTGCAATCACCATCGGGGATCGGCCCAAAGACAGATCTGGCTTCGTCACCGAACCTGTTGATGGGATCGGCATTCAATCCCGCGGGAGCCCAAAGGATTTCTTCATTCAAACGTCGAACTGCATCGACTAAGTGGCCCTCGTCCAGCTGAGGCAAAGATGATAGCGACGTCGCTCCGCTTTGGACGCCCGCTAGCATGGCATCATCCGCCAGCCGCTGCCGATCGGATCCTCCGGAGTCAACGCTGGTCGCCCCGATCTGTGTCGCCAGGGCTAACACAAGCGAAATTGCGAATATCGGCCACCGCGGGTGTTCCACGATTTCTTTCCATCCGCCAACCGAGCGAACCTATCGAGCCCTGATCTGGATCCCTTGCGGATCAGTCACGACTGTAAGGGATCGGAATTTGAGCCCCGTGCCGAAAGGATCTTCCGCGATCGTCGCGTAAAGCGTGGCCATGTAGTCGACTTCCGGGGGCGCTTGGGTGGCTATTACTTGGGTAAAGACGACAGAGGAAATGAGCACCTCAAAAGTTCCATCAGATATATTCTTCCGGATCAGGATGTTGCCAAACAACCGCCGTGCCCGTTTTTTCTCTGCCTCGAGCTTCTTAAACGACGCGTCGAGCTCCTCCGCAACGTCCTTTCCGACCGCGTTAACTTCGCTTTCTGCGACGCCAAGCTGGCACAGCAAGTACGTGCCATCTCCGGCGAACAGAGCACCTACGGCGTCTTTCCTTCTGTTATCCATCAGCCAAGCATACCGGGATATAAAATCCTCAACCGCGGTCCGTTCGTCAGCTGTCGGCATGGCAAGGTTTGCCATGTTGAAAAACTGGTCTCCGTCTCCCAAACTCGGGGACGGACACTGTTTGGCTTGCGCCCACGCGTCCCCAGAAATGCCAACGAAAACAAATGCCACCAAGGCTACAGTTCTTAAAAACGAATTCATAGCGCCCTCCATGAGTTCACAAAGGGATCGGACCGCTTACAGTCCCGTCCCAATCCCAAGCCTCGTAGATCTGCACGGCTCTGTTCGCCCTCGGATATCTCGAAGGCATGCCTGAAATCATTGAATAACCGCTTTGGGTAGAGTAGCTTCAACTAATACACTAAGCAAGTTCTGGTAGTGCCCGTCAGCTACGCAATTAGATGGAGCAGCGATGAGTGACATCAGGCGATGGCTGGCTGATATCGGGCTGGACAATCTCGGTGACCAGTTCGAACATTCCCAGATCGACCTTGAAAGCTTACCGCTTCTAACCGAGCGCGATCTACGCGAAATGAGAATTCGCACGGGCCCGAGACGCAAGCTTCTTGCCGCCATTGCTGAGATGCGGACACCACGGCAAACCGATAGAAGAAATCCGGTTGAACGCCGTCAACTGACGATTCTCTTTTGTGACATGGTAGGGTCGACCGAGTTCGCGGCGATCCTTGATCCCGAAGACTTCAGCCATATGACACAACAGTACCTCGCGCGTTGCAGTGCGCTGGCTAAGTCCCACGGGGGATACGTGGCAAACTACGTCGGCGACGCGTTCCAGGTGTTGTTCGGATACCCAACAGCCGAAGAGGACGACGCCGAACGCGCGTTGCAGCTGGCTTTCGATATTTTCGCCTCGGTGTCGCAACTCAAATCTCCCGAGGGCACGACACTTCACGTGCGGATTGGCATCGCCACGGGTCTGGTGGTTGTAGGGGATATTGAAGGCGCTCCGGCGGGCGTCTCAACAGTCGCGTTCGGGCCCGTCCCCAATCTTGCGCAAAGGCTGGAGACGCTGGCGGAACCGGATACCATCCTGGTTGATCAAAACACTTACGATGCAACTGCCCGCACCTTCGCGTTTTCGGATCTCGGCACCAGAACGTTAAAGGGCTTCCCACAGCCCATCCACGTTCGACAGCCCATTAAGGCGTTGGCGAGTGCGTACAGGTTTTCCGGGGAATCGCGGCTGACCCGATTGGTTGGAAGGAAGACGGAGCTTGACCGTCTGGCGGCTCAATGGCGTCAGGTCATGCTTGACAAGCGCGGTAATGTAGCGGCGATCAGCGGAGAACCGGGCATCGGCAAGTCACGGCTCGTTTTCGAACTCCAAAAGCGCCTTGGGGATACGAAGGCCCTCATCGCTCAATGTTCGCCGGCGTTCTCAAACAGCGCGCTTTATCCTTTCCTGCGGCTCCTCAAACAAGAAACGGGAATATCGGATGGCGAAGCAGCAAACGTCACCTCGGAGCGGCTCACAGCTTTCCTATCGCTGACGGGGGTGCCTGTGCACGTCGGATATCCAATCTTCGCACGGCTGCTGGCGCTGGACCAGCCTGGATCTCCGCCTTCCGAGCTCGGCTCTGCCGAACAGGAATATACAATAACCAACGCTTTTTCGGGCTGGCTCCAACACCTGTGCATCGATGGACCGCTTTTGCTTGTTGTCGAAGATGAACAATGGATCGACCCCTCCTCGAGGAGGCTTTTGCAGGCCTTGGTGAACGCCGTTGCCTCGGCACCTATTCTCCTTGTCGTGACCTCTCGCAACAAACCGGCGTTGGAGGTGAGTATTCCTGAATTCCAACACCTCAAACTTACGAGACTTTCGCGCGATGAATCCGGTGAACTGATCGAGAGCTTGGCGGAAGCTGCGGGCCTCCATCTGCAAGTCGCCAGCAAGGTCCTTGACAAAGCCGAGGGTGTGCCTTTGTTTTTGGAGGAGCTTGCGCGGTCCACATTGGATGACGTCACTGAGGTCGCGGATCACGGGCCGGATCGAGCTGAGAAGCGGGTTAACGTTCCCGTTTCCCTGCAGTCAGCACTGCTCTCCCGCCTCGACAAACTCGGCCGGGCGAAGACTGTCGCACAGACAGCGGCCGTGATCGGGAGAGAGTTCGATCTCAACACTCTTGCCCACGTCGTTGGCGTTACGGCCGAAACTCTACGCCCAGAAATAGACCAATTGGTCGATGTCGGTCTCGTTGCCCCGCAACCCTTCAGCAATTGGCCGCGCTATACTTTTTCTCACAGCCTTCTTCAGGAAGCGGCGTGTGGCGCATTATTGCGTGACAGGCGTCGGCAACTTCATGCGTTGGTGGCGCAGGCGATCGAACTGATCGAACCAAAAACGGTGGTCGAACACCCCGAAATTCTTGCCCAGCACTATGATGAGGCGAGCCTTTTCGAGCGCGCCGCTGACTGCTGGATGAGCGCAGGAAGAAAGCTGGCCGCAACATGGGCGAAGGTCGAAGCCGCGAACATGTTCCAGAAGGGCCTCGAGTGCGTAAGGAGAATGCCTCCCTCTAAAGTTCGCGATCGAAAGGAACTAACCTTGGAGCTCGAACGGGGCGACGTCCTCTACGCGGCGTACGGGTACATAACGGCAGAGGGCAACGCCGCCTATAGAAATGTCATGACGCTCAGCGAAACGGTCGGCGATACGGCTGCAGCGATCAACGCGCTCGACGGCCTGTTCGGGACCGCGTTCAACTCCGCGCGGTTTTCCGACGCGGAATGGGCAAGCAAGCAGCTCAGGGGAATTGGCAGCAGGGAGAACAATATCAAGGCGTTGGTGCTCGGACTCCAGTTCGGCGGTATGTGCGCGTTTGTGAGAGGTCGATTTCCGCAAGCCCGTGAGGCATTGGAGGTCGCTCTCTCCTATAGCGGCAGCGCTGGCCAGATCGGCAGCGATTTTCCAAGCATGGCCATGGTCTATCTCTCTTGGACCTTGCACATGCTCGGCGAGGAAGACCAAGCGTTGGAGCAATTCCTAGACGCGGAACGGGAGGCGCGAGGCCAAGTGGATTATCGCGTCGCCGCTTGCCTTGGCAACGGCTGCATCCTGATGTCGCTCCGCCAGGACACTGCTACACTCCAGAGACTGGTAGACGAACTAATACCGCTTGCGACACGTAACGGATTTCAGCTTTGGCTGAAGATGGCTACGTTCTTCTCCGGCTGGGCGAAGGTTGCCGCCAGCAATGACTCGTCCGGGATCGCGCAGATGCAGCACATTTGCGACAACATGGGCGAACAAGAAGTCGACAAGACATGTTACCTCGGCGTACTGGCGGACAGCTATCTTCGAGTGGGTGCGTTTGCCGAAGCTAGGAGCGTTGTCCAGGGAGCGTTAACCCTTGGAGAACGAACCGGCGAGCACTATTACACTGCGGAACTCTTGCGGTTACGCGGAGAGTTGGAGATTAAGGCCGGCCGTCTTGGCGATGCCGAGGGTTTCCTCCGAAAATCAATCGAATTTGCCGTCGCTCAGGGAGCCAGGGTCTGGGAGGCCAGAGCCCGGCAATCGCTTAACATCTTGGGGTAGAGGTATTTTCCCAGCCGTCACAGCTGGCAGATCACTTCTACCTCGGTTTCCCAGTATTTAACGCGGATTTGCGAAATCGGAGCTCACAATGAACGTGTGGATGCCCTTTGAGATCAAGGTATCACAGAGCAAAACTGCGCAAGAATACAGGTATGGCGGAAACGCCTTGTGGGTGTTTCGGCGCCTCGCCGCCTCCCTAATCGGGGCCTCTCTCTTGACCGCGCCACTACCGGCATCCGCGAAGAACGCGACAATTCACCCACCACCGCAATCCGTCGACCTCCCACGCGGCCAGGAGATCGGCGACATCACGTATCAATGCGACGGAAAAGGTCCGGCAACATGCCACCTTGCGGATTTCATGACGCGCGCGAAGGTCTGCGCCTTGATCGTCGTTAAAGCGGACGCATTCACCTTTGAGAAGTACGACGAGGAGAAAGGATTTTGCCGGGATGACGAAGCCCCACCCAATGGCCCAACAAAACTCTATGGTATCGCGTCGGTCACGAAGTCAATCACCTCAACGCTGCTCGGACATGTCCTTTCCGTCAAGCGCGGCGCTCGCACACGTGCGGACTTCGACGCTGAGCTTAGTCAACCAGTGGTTCAATACATTCCTGAGTTGGCCAATGCCATTCCCAGTGGCTACAGTCGAGCAACAGTCGATCAGGTGCTTCGCATGCAATCCGGCGTCTGGTGGAGTGAATACGGATGGTATGGCTTTTTCCCTGGGGCGGTGCTGTTCGACAAGCAGGTCCGCACCGGGATGACGGAGAGCGTGATCGACTTCGCGCACCGTTTCATCTTGCGCTCCGGACCGCCCCGGAATTTGTTCAACTATTCCGCGCTGGACGCTGCCATCGCGGCTGCGGTCGCAGATCGTATGCTCGGCGAAACCCGCTTAACCGACTTTTTCGAGAAAGGGATTTGGGCTTCGATCGGTGCCGAGCAGCGGGCAACGTGGGGTGTGGACAACACCGGACTGGCCGTGGGGCCATGCTGCTTCAAGGCGACGCTCCGTGATCTCGCCCGGTTCGGCTTGTTTGTTCTCAACCAGGGTCGGGACCATTCGGACCGCCAGATCGTGCCCCAAGCCTGGTTCGATCTGGCGACAAAACCTTCTTCAGACCCGAACAACGGGATCGCGGCCGATAACAAGTATCAGAAAACCGACTGCCCACTGAACTACGGATACTTCTGGTGGCTGACAAAGGGCACTGATTTCACGGCCGTTGGTCGCGACGGTCAGTTCATTCACATCTATCCGGACAGTAAAACAGTCATCGTTCAAATCAGCGACTGGAAAGCCTGGACGAACGGTGATGCGTTGGAATGTGAAGCGTTCCGGGCGCACGACGCGCTGGTATCTGCCACCGCCCGGTGAACACTCTGTCGGTCCCGGAGGACCAAGCTTCTCGTTCATCACCGCGAGCCACGCTTCCGGCAGAGAGGAAACGTATCACTAAGCGCCAGCGACGTGGCAAGGCTTTCGACTTGGGCTGAAGAAAGCGACCGACCGTCTCGGCGGCGTCCGGATCGGCTTCCCATGCGCGTCCGTCTAACGCCGGAACAGCGTCCAGCGCCGCCAGCCCTTATCGGACGTCCCGTTTCTCCAGTGGGTCCTGCTGGTGTAGAGGCTCGGGATTTTCACCGAAGCGAGCCTCTGGCGATGGTTTGCATTGTTGCCTTGTCCCTTCCCACACAGTGTGCCGCCGGACAGCCATTTACATAAGAAAGGCGCTGCTCAATGATGGGACGGCACAGTTTCGAGGGCATACGAATGCAGTCGACAAGTCCGCGAGCGCCGGGGCGCACGAGAAGTATCATTTTCGCAGGCCTCCTGACAGCTGCGATCCTTTTGGCCGCGACGCTGGTGGGTTGGTACGCTCATCCCGAATCCTGTGGCGGCGTGACAGGGTCATACTCGTGCATGAGCGCCGCGGACTGGGGTACTTTCCTATCGGGTGTCTTCGCACCGATCGCGTTTATTTGGCTCGTCGCCGCCGTTTGGATCCAATCGCAAGAGCTCGCCGAGCAGCGCGAGGAGCTGCGGCTTACACGTTTGGAGTTTGAGGAAAACCGCGAGGTCATGCGTCAGCAGGCAGAGGAAGCAAAGAAGCAGGCAGAGTTTGTCGGCATGCAGACAAGCATTCTCAAACACCAGGAGGAGGACCGAGTCATCGCGCAAATGCGGGGAGACTTTTCTGAACTCGTCCGCGAACTCGCGGGGCTCATTAGCCAACACTTCAAGGACGTTGGAATTGTGGAGGGTACATCGGCGAGTGGCAGAAGAGCTGCGAGCGTCTATCAGGGTCTAGGCGTTGAAGAGAAAATCCTCATAAGCTTTTGTAAGCACCTTGCCGACAACCCCGCAAACCGCGGGCTGATGCCCCCGTATGCCTTTGTCCCGGCAATCCTAGACAAGGCGAAGGCCGCGGACGCTCTAGCAGCTCGGATTATCGCTCTGTCGGAAGAGCTCGGGCCTATCCAACAAAGTACGGTCGCCCGGCTGGAAATCAAACGGCTGAGCGCGAACATTCGCGCTCTCCTCGAGGGAAACTGGCCGCTGACGTGAGCTGGGCGCTGCCGCGGCGCAAGGAGGCTTTGCTACGGCAGAAGCCGTCTCGATCCCATCGACGGGGTCTTAACCGTTTTTAGCCAAGCGGACCTCTAGGTCCCGAAAGACATCCAGCCGTTCCGTGACAGCGTTTGAAAGGTATTGCGCTTCACGCCACGCGAGCTGCAGCGCGACCTTAGCATCCTCTGTTTTGCGTTGGGTGTCGAGCGTGGTTTTGTCGTCATAGTTGATCGCTGCTGAAGCTCGCGCATCCTCTGCTGCCGCTAGCACAACGGCGCCGGCAAACGCGTGGACAAGAAGCTCGGTGTCGGCCCGCATGACCTCCAGGCGATTAACTGTCGCATTCAAAAGTTCGCTCATCTTTTTAATCCCAACCATCTCTGTTTCTAAAATGATGAGTTTCGAACTTTGGAAAGGTCAACCCACTTTTCTCGGCAGTCGGAACGAATTCGCCCTCTTCGGGTACGCGAGCGCGTCTTTGTACAGCGATCTTCGAGCATAGTCGACGTTCAAGCGCGCTTTGGGGAGCGATTCACGGAAACGACACTGTCTCCTTGGTAAATGAAAGTGGGCTCCAGGAGCTCCGACGCCAAACGCGCTGTTACGCGACCGTGGGTGTTGGAATCCATCAAGACGTCCTTGATGCCGTCCAGCACATCGCTGTCGCTAGTGAAGCTTGCGTACAGCGCTTTGGCCACCCTCGCCCTGTAATCCTTATCGGTAGCGGCCAAGTGCTCCAGAATTTCATCGACGAGATCCCCGAGGTACTTTAGTTCTCCAAACTCCGTCAATTTTTCCATCTAGTGCGTCCCAACGACCCTTGCTGATTTAAATTCAATTACGGATCTTCGCGGGAGGCAACCCTGTTTTCCGGCGCGCATGTTGAGAATGACGGCACGACACGTGCGCTGCCATGATCGCGAACGGAACTTTCTGGGAGCGTCTCCTGATCCTGTCGAACAAGATATCGGCGCACAAAGATGACCGCTTAAATAGATTCACGAAAGTCACGACCACGCGATTGACGTCGCGAAAATTCCGGATCCACAATTGGTGACAGTAAGGGACTGACCGCTGCGTCAGATTAAATGACCTTGCCCCCAAGTTTTATCCAGTTTTAAGTTCGCTCCGGCGGTTTTGGGTTGCTGTATTTGGGGCGGTAGCGGCGGGTTGCGGTGCGGAGC
>NZ_JANTYT010000012.1:0-151923 GCF_024808825.1 Rhizobium sp. BK661
GATTTACCCATGTGATTCACCTCCAACCGCAGTGAATCACACCGATACCCTCGTGAAAACCCCACTCGATTCTCAATTCAAGTGCGATGCTCTAGGCTTTCCGGGCCTTTTTTGTTCATGGCGTCGTGATTGTGCCTAAGTGCAAGAAATGCTGGCCGCAATTTCAGGTGTCGCGTTTAGAAGTTGTTAACCATGATTAGAAAGGATGCATTAACCGCACGATGCTTCCGAGAGTGCGCGACAGAGCCATAGAGAGGCTCACATTTTCCCTTCGAGGACCGACCATGCCAGTCATCACTTTCGCAAACACCAAGGGCGGCGCCGGCAAGACGACAGCCGTACTTCTCCTCGCCACTGAGCTTGCCCAAAAGGGCTATCGGGTGACCATCCTTGATGCCGATCCGCAGCACTGGATCACGCGATGGCATGAGGTGTCCGGCCACGTGCCCAACATCTCGGTGATCGACTTCGTCACATCGGCGTCCCTGCCGCTGCACATTTCGGAAAACAAGCACAATACGGATTACTTCATCATCGATCTCCCAGGCGCGCGCAATCCGCTGTTGGCGACGGCCATCGGGCTTTCAGACCGCGTGCTGATCCCGATCCAGGGGTGCGCGATGGACGCGCGCGGCGGTGCGCAGGTGCTCGAGCTGCTGCAATATCTCGATGAGAAGGCGGGTATCCGCATTGGGCACTCGGTTGTCCTCACGCGCGTCAACTCGATGGTAACGACGCGGGCACTCTCGATCGTCAAGTCGCTGCTGAGCGAGCGTCAGGTGCCGGTGCTCGATACTGCGATCATCGAACGCTCAGCCTTCCGCGATCTCTTCGACTGCGGCGGTACGCTGCATTCCCTCGATCCAGCCCGTGTCAGCAACCTCGACAAGGCGCGCGAGAACGCTCGCTGCTTTGCTGAAGAGATCATGGCGAAGGTACCAGTCAAACTGCCGGAGCCGGCGCGCAGTACTGGCCCCCTGATCCGCTCTGCCGCTTGAATAACCTGATCGACAAATGAAAAATGCGCCCGTAGAGGCGCATTTTTTCTGGTTGGTGCCGCCTGGGATCAATCGACGAATTCGACCGTGACGCCGGGCTTGACCATCTTCGCCAGTTCGGTGGCATCCCAGTTCGTGAGACGGATGCAGCCGTGGCTCTGCGTGCGGCCGATCTTCGACGGCTCCGGCGTTCCGTGGATGCCGTAGGTCGGCTTCGAGAGCGCCATCCAGACCGTGCCGACAGGTCCGTTGGGACCCGGTGGGATATTCAAGATCTTGTCGTTGGCGCCCTGCTGAAAGTTGATCTTCGGATTGTAGGTGTAGCCCGGGTTCAAGGCGACGCGCTCGACCGTCACGGTGCCGGAGGGCGAGGGCGTGTCCGTCGATCCGATCGAGGCCGGGTAAGCGGCGATCAAGTTGCCACTGTTGTCATAGGCGAAGACCTGCTTGCGGCCCTTGTCTGCCACGATGCGCGCAACTGCTCCACCCTTTGCGTCGCCCGGATTAACGACCTTGATGATTGTGCCGGGGACGGTGAAATCCACGCCTGGGTTGATTTCCTTCAGGAAACCTTCGTCCATGTGAAAGCGCTCGGCGAGCATCTCGGTTGTCGAAGTGTAGCCGAGAGACGACATGGCGGCCTTGTGGGCGTAGTCCTCCGGGATTTCCGCTACGTAAGGGCCGGCGGCGTCCGCCGGCGTGATCGTGTAGCTGACGAGCGGTAGACCGCCCGTCATCCGCAACTGCTCGAGAATGGCATCGGTGTTGTTGGGGTCAAGCGTCTCGCCGGCCATCTGCTGGTAGGCATAGATTGCCTTGGTGACGTTCGCGCCCATGCGGCCATCGATGGCGCCGGGAGACACGCCAGCGCGATCAAGGAAAACCTGCAGCGCAACAATTTCGGACTTCGATTTGTTCTTGAGCGTGATCACCGGCTCCTGGGGCGGCTTCGGCTCCAACATCTCGGGTGTCTGCTGATCCTGCTCGATGGACGCATAGTTATCGCCGCCCGGCGGGTAAGGCTGATCGTCAAGCGGCTGTCGGTCGATCGCAGCGTCGCGTGGGATCGAGCCGGTGACTGCACCGCGTTCGGAGTAACGGGCATCGCCGTACGGATCGTTTCCGTAGTAGCCATCGCCATTGTAGGCGTCGCGCACCGGCGGGCGCGGGTAGTAGCCACGCGCACGCATCTCGGTTGCGATCACATTGCCGTAGGGATCGATGAGGACACGGTTGCCGCGCCGGTCGCGTGCGTAGGCTGCGCCCGAAGGGATGTAGTCGAGGATATCGCCGTTTGGCGCCACGAAGACGACGTCACGTTGGCGACCATTATAAAACTGCTGCGCCTCGGCAGAGGGTGCCGCGACAGCGATGGCCAGCAGGGCTGCTGCGGCAGACAATCCCGATATTACAAAGCGATTCACGTCTTTAGACCCTTCAGTGACTTGGCCGACACACACCTGCGAATTTTGACGCTAGTGTGGAATTTATGAAATCGTGCTGAACAAAAGATAAAAACTCCGTGATTTTTCCTTTGGTCATAAACATTTGGGGGCATGGGTCGGTTCCGGTGCGCTCAGCGTGTGGTCGCGATTGACGAATTCGGCGGCACGACATAACCGTGCAAAGGTGGTCAGAACGGGAGGAAGTTGGACGATGATCGAGTTTGCCGCCGCTAAGGGGCCGAAACTGATGCTTGACGAGACGTCGCTGATGGATGTCGGCGGATGTGTTGTCAACGGCGTCGATGTTGCTCCCAAGGAGGCGGTTCCGGATGACGGCGATGCGCGCATTTCGCATTCCGTGCAGGGCTTCCTCTTTACCTGCGGACCGGATCATATCCGTCATCGTGAGCCCATACCCGGCCGCGCCGACGGGAAGGTATATCCCTTGCATGGATCAGGCCCCGGCCATGCAGCCAAAGTTCTCTGGACGAAGTTCGAGAATGGCAATGCCGAGTGCAGGGCGGACATCGATATCGTAACCGTCGAAGGCTTGCCGGCGCGCATCGAGCGCCATTGGTTCATCCACGGCGGGACAGGCGAAGTCAGCCTCAGAGACAAGGTCGTCAACACGAGCGACAAGGTCGTTCCGACCTTCCTGATGTACCATATGAACATCGGTGGGAAGTGGTTCGACGCGGGCACCCGACTCGAAGGCAAGATGCTCGATGGCGGTGGCTTCCCTTGGAATTTCGGCGAGGAACCGGGCGGCATCTTCTGCGTGGAGGCGCCGGCAACGGAAGGCGGCTTCGCCGAGGTGCGGCTTGGCCCGATTGCTGCCACTGGTGGCAGGGTTCTCAGAGTGCGAATTCTTGCCGAGACGCTGCCGCACCTGCAGGTCTGGCGCAATCAAAAGACGCCTGTCGATGTTCTCGGCATCGAGCCGGTGTCGCATCGATGGGTATCACGCTCCGAGTTGGAAGCGGCGGGCGAATTCGTCATGCTGAAGCCCGGCGAGAGCCGCGATTATGCGCTCAGCTTCGCCTTCGTTTGAGTGATCTGCGGTTGACGCTGCGCATGGGGCGGCGTAGTCATTCACCCCACGATTTCAGGAGGATTAGCGATGGACATTCGCCAGATCGACGACGAGTACTCCGTTTCCGGGCAGATTTCGGTCGAGGATCTCGACCAGATCAAGGCTTTGGGTTTCAAATCGATCGTCTGCCATCGTCCGGACGATGAAAGCCCCGACCAGACGCCTTTTGCGCTGGTAGCAGCGCGCGCCAAGGAACTCGGTCTCGATATCGCGCATGTGCCGGTCGGCCCTATGGGCGTCAATGAGGAGGCTATTGCGGGCATGGTCGATGCCTTGGACGAGTTTCCGCGTCCGATGCTCGGCTATTGCCGTTCCGGTGCGCGTTCGACCGCGATCTATCAGAAGACGCACCACATCCGCGCATAGTACTGATCACTGATCCAGGTTCGACGCCGCTTCAATCCAGCGGCGTCTTTCATTTCGTCAATAGGAGACAATCATGACAATCAAGCGCATCGACGTCGGCGCCCGCATGAGCGGCGCAGTCATCCACGGCAACACCGTCTACCTCGCTGGCCAGGTGGGCGAAGGCGAAAGCGTCACGGAACAGTGCAAGTCGGCGCTCGCCGAAGTCGATCGTCTGCTTGCTGCAGCCGGCTCGAACAAGTCGAAGATCCTGCAGACGCTGATCTATCTTTCCGACATGTCCTACTTCGCAGAAATGAACGCTGCCTGGGAAGCCTGGGTCGATCCGGCGAACACGCCGGCTCGCGCAACCAGCGAAGCCAAGCTTGCTGCGCCGAAGTACAAGGTCGAGTTCACAGTTACGGCCGCCCTCGACTAAGTCGACGGCACCGCGATTTGTAAGGCCGGTGAGTTTCGCTCACCGGCTTTTTGTTTGGGCGATTTCGGACAGCGTGCGCGTCGGCGTAATGGCTTCCGGGTCGAGCTTTACCTCGATGATCGAGGGTTTGCCGCTCGCCCTTGCACGCTCGAAAGCGGCTGCGAAGCTTTCCGTCGTCTCGACCGTCTCCCCATGGCCACCATAAGCGCGTGCAAGGGCGGCAAAGTCCGGGTTGGTCAGATCGGTGCCGCTGACGCGCCCTGGGTACTCGCGCTCCTGATGCATCCGGATGGTGCCGTAAATGCCGTTGTTGATGACAATGGCGATGATCGGCAGGTCATAGCGCACGGCGGTCGCAAATTCCTGGCCGTGCATCAGGAAGCAGCCGTCTCCGGCGAAACAGATGACCTCGCGTTCGGGAAAGAGCTGCTTGGCGGCGACTGCGGCGGGCAGGCCGTAACCCATGGAGCCGGACGCCGGTGCCGCTTGGGTGTTGAATTGACGAAAGCGATGGAAGCGGTGCAGCCAGGTGGCATAGTTGCCGGCACCGTTGGTGAAGATCGTGTCTGGCCGCGTGTTTGCCTCGATCCACTCCATGATCGGTCCCATATGGACCGGGCCGGGACCGGTTTGCGGTGGCGTCGACCATGCCATGTAGGTCTGATGCATCCGTTCGGTTCGTTCCGCCCATCTGAGTTCGCTGGGCGCCTCCAGATCAGCAAGATCCGCAACGAAGTCGCTCGGGCTCGCGCTGATTGCGAGGTCGGGTCGGTAGACACGGCCAAGCTCTGACGGATCCGGATGAACGTGGACGAGTGATTGCTGCGGGTAAGGGATGTCGATCAGCGTATAGCCGGAGGAGGGCATTTCCGACATCCGTCCGCCGAGCAGGATCAGCAGATCGCTCTCCTTGATCTCCTTAGCCAGCGCGGGGTTGATGCCGATGCCGACATCCCCGGCGTAGTTTGGGTGCAGGTGGTCGAACAGCATTTGTCGACGGAACGAGCAACCGACAGGGAGCGCGAAGCGTTCTGAGAACGCTTTCAGGTCGGCCACCGCATCCGCATCCCAGCGCGTACCGCCGACGATGACCATCGGTCGCTCGGCCTTCAGTAGCCGCAAGTAAAAGTCGTCAATCTGGCGGCGGCCGGGATGAGCTTCGACGCGCGAGTAACGCTTGGCGCGGGGCGCCTCTACCTCGTCTCGGAGCATGTCTTCGGGCAGTGACAGGACGACGGGGCCGGGGCGGCCGGATGTTGCAATTGCAAAGGCACGGGTGACGAATTCCGGGATGCGCGCTGCGTCGTCGATCTCGCCTACCCACTTGCTGAACTCCGTCAGCGCACGGCGGAACTCGACCTCCTGAAAGGCTTCGCGTTCCCTTGCATCGCGTTGGACTTGCCCGATGAACAGGATCATCGGGATAGAATCCTGCCTGGCGATATGCAGCCCTGCGGTGGCATTCGTAGCGCCCGGACCGCGGGTTACCATGCAGATGCCGGGCTCGCCGGCGAGCCTGCCCCATGCGTCTGCCATCATGGCCGCGCCGCCTTCCTGGCGGCAAACCATCACGTCGATGTCGCTATCGTAGAGCGCGTCGAGTACGGCAAGGAAACTCTCGCCGGGCACGCAGGAGAGGCGTTTCACCCCATTTGCTTTCAAGGCCTCGACGATCAGTTCTCCGCCAGTCTTTTTCATGATGGTCTTTTCCCCTCCAGTTCGGCGAGTTCCGCCAGAACCTCCTCCTGATGTTCTCCCAGCCGCGGGCTCGGCCGCTCGTAACGCAACGGCGTCTGCGACAGCACGACCGGCGTCCTGACGCCGGGAATGACCGTACCCTTTGCGTCGGCGAGATCTACCCGCAATCCACGCGCCTCAATTTGTGGATCCGCAAACATTTCTTCGATGGTGTTGATCGCACCGGCCGGAACGGCGTTGGCCTCACAGGCTTTAAGAAGGTCGGCTTTCTGCCATTTCAACGTTTCGGTGGAAACGAGCCTGCGGACCTCGTCACGGTTCGCGACGCGCGCCTTGTTCGTCGAAAAACGTAGATCGTCAGCAGTACCCTCGAGACCGAGGATCGCACATAGGCGGCGGAACTGGCCATCGTTGCCGACCGCGAGAATCAGATAGCCATCGGCGGCGGGGACGACTTCATAGGGCGAGATATTCGGATGTGCGTTTCCAAGCCGTGTCGGGGCGCGGCCGGAGACCAGGTAGTTCATGTTCTGGTTGGCCAGTACGGCTGACTGGACATCGAGCAGCGCCATATCGACCAACTGCCCTTCGCCGGTCTTCTGTGCGTGAATCAGCGCTGCCTCGATGGCTGCGACCGCATAGATGCCGGTAAATATGTCGGCGATCGCAACGCCCGCCTTCATCGGCTGCCCGTCGGGCTCACCGGTGATCGACATGAAACCCGACATGCCCTGAACGATATAGTCGTAGCCTGCCAGGCTGGCATAGGGACCGTTCTGGCCGAAACCCGTGATCGAGCAATAAACAAGCTTCGGGTTGATCTTCTTCAGGCTCTCGTAGTCGAGGCCGTATTTCACGAGCCCGCCGAGCTTGAAGTTCTCGATGACCACATCGGCCGTGGCGATGAGGCGGCGAACCAGTGCCTGGTCTTCCTCGCGCTTCAGATCGGCAGTGATCGAGCGCTTCCCGCGGTTGGCAGAGTGATAGTAGGCAGCGGAAAGGTTTTCTCCGTTGGCACCCTCGACAAAGGGTGGGCCCCAGTGCCGGGTGTCATCGCCTCCATCCGGGTTTTCGACCTTGATCACATCGGCGCCCAGATCGGCCAGCATCTGGCCGGCCCATGGGCCGGCGAGCACGCGTGCGAGCTCGATGACGCGGATGCCGGACAGCGGCGGCTTTTGGGGCTGATTGTCCGTCATGTTCCTCCCACGAGCAGATCAGGGCGCCAGGGCCGATTGAGGTGTATCGGATACGGGCTTCGATGCAAAGCGCCGCTCGCGCCATATAATGTACAGCCCCGAGGCGATGATGATGAAGATGCCGAGCCACTTGAGCGCATCCGGGAAGTCGCCGAAGACGAGCCAGGCAAAAATGGTTGCCGACACGATCTCGAAATACTGAAGGGGCGCCAATGTGGAGGCGGGCGCGGCGCGGTAGGCATAGACACCGAAGATGCCGGCAATGGCCGCCGTGACGCCGACGCCGAGCAGGTAGAGGTAGCCACGGCCATCCGGCATCACCGAGTCAAAGACGTCGGAACCCGTGCCGCTGCCGAGCGCGAGCAGAATGGCGCAGAACAATAGACCCCAGATGCCCATCTGAAACTGCATCGCCCACGGGTCTTCCCGGTGTGAAAGCACGCGTGTCATCAAGGCGAAGATGGCAATGCAAAAGGCGCTGACGACGGGCAGAAGCGCCACGTACCCTACCTCTTGAAAGCTTGGCTGAATGATCAGCATTGCTCCGAAGAAGCCGACGCCGCAAGCGGTGTAGCGGCGCCAACCGATCGTCTCCTTGAGGAAGATGCTGCTCAGGATCGTCAATATGATCGGCTCGACGAAGAAGATCGCGATAGCGTCGGCAACCGGCATGTACTTCAGCGTCGTGACAAAGGAGACCATCGAGATCGTTATGATGGCGCCGCGGATGGCATGAAAGATGTTGGCGCGCCACGAGAAGCCCTTCCAGCTTCCGCGCCAGACAACGATCGGCAGCATGCAGAGGGCCTGGACAACAAACCGAGCGCCTGTGATTTCCGCCGCGGGAATCGTCGCGATCGCAAGCTTGGAGAAGATGTCGATGATCGGCGATACGAGCACCGATAGGAACATCAGCAGAATGCCGGTCGAAACCTCTGAAGCAGAAACGGGACGGGAAGAAATACCATGGCTCATCGCGAAATCCTTCGGTTCAGGATCTCGCGATCGCTTCGTCGCACCAGTCGGCGAATGCGGCGATGGCCGCGTCCGCTCCAATTTCATTCAGCGTTTCGTGGCGCATGTCCTGATATATCTGTGTCGTGATACGGGAGAAGCCATGCGCTTTCAAATGGTTTGAAAGCCAGATCACCGCTTTTCCGCCATCCGTCGCCGGATCCTGCCCGCCACCAACAAGATGGATCGGTGTCTGCTTCGGCAGACGGTCCAGATGCGGCGTTTGCGGCGCGCGAAACGTCAGTTCGAAAATATCGAGCCAGAGGGAAACGGAGGCATCGAAGCCGCACAGCGGGTCGGCGATATACTTGTCGACCTCGACAGGGTCGCGGCTTAACCAGTCGAACTCCGTTCGACGATTGGCAATGGACTTTCCCCAAGTGCCGAAGGTGAGCTTCGGCAAAATGCCGCTTGGCACATCGGAGCCCTTCAAGGCCCGTTCGGCCAGCAGGATCGCTTGTGCTGCCCGCCCTGCGACGCCTGGGCTAAAATTGGAGTTCCAGACGGCGACGGCGTCATATTTCTCGGGATGGGTCACAGCAGCGTTCAGCGCGATGAGACCTCCCATCGAATGCCCGAAAACGATGACTGGCAGGCCGGGATACTGTGCCACAGCGCGGTCGCGTACGGCAGAGACGTCATCGATCACCTGCCTGACACCATCGCGGCGGGCAAAGCGTCCGATCGGAGCATCCGCAGCAGTCGTCTCGCCATGTCCACGGTGATCGAAGGCAAAGACATGATAACCACGCGTCGCCATCGCCGCCGCAAAACCGGCGTAGCGCTTGGAATGCTCGGCCAACCCATGGGAGACAACGATAATTCCGCGTGCCTCGGATTGTGCCGCTTCATGATGAAAGCCGAGCGAGGCGTTCGCCGTTTCAAGGCGTTGCGTATCTGCAAACATCAAATCCTCCCGTCTGCGCGAGAAGATCAGATCGTCCGCGAAATGCAACACATCCCAATATTTATGCGACTGGATTTTAGCACCCTAGGGATTGAGGGTTGTGAAAACAGACCCACCATGATTTCTTGTTCATGAATTGTTCCTGGGAGGGATGAAGATGAGCAATCCATTTCTGCGCACGGCTTTATTCCTGATTGCGATCACGACTGCTGGCACCGCTGGAGCCCAGGATGCGGGTGGAAGGACGCGCTTCATTTTGGCAGCCAGCTGGCAACCGGCCTTCTGTGAAACCAACCAGCGCAAGCCGGAATGCAGCAGTCAGACCAAGGACAGGTTTGATGCGACCAATTTCTCGCTGCACGGGCTTTGGCCGATGCGCAAGGACTATTGTGATGTCTCGGGCACGCTGCGGACCGCGGACAAGGAAGGTAACTGGAAGAAACTGCCTGAGGTAGAGCTTTCGGCGGAGACCAAAGCCGCGCTTGAGAAGGCGATGCCTGGAACGCAATCCGGGCTGGAGCGCCATGAGTGGATCAAACACGGTACTTGCACAAAGATGAGTGCCGACGACTATTTTGCGACGTCGGTTCGCCTCATCGATCAGCTGAACGCCTCTGCTGTCCGCGATCTTTTCGCTGCCAACATCGGCAAGCCGCTGACGGCGGAGGCGATCAAGGCTGCGTTCGACAAGAGCTTCGGCCCGGGCGCCGGCGATCGGGTCAAGATGAGTTGTCGGCGCGCCGGCGGCGGAGGCCGTGTCATTGACGAGCTCACGATCGGCCTGTCGGAGGACGCCACCTCGAATGACGGAGCGAGCCTGCGCGACCTCATTCAAGGGGCAGGGCGAACCTCGTTCGGCTGCGATCAGGGCGTCGTGGACGCTGCTGGGTTTTAGTGTTTTTGCTCATGTAGCCGAATATTAATCGGATTGGATTAATGTCTGGCCGCTGTTTGCTGGGGCGAGTGCGGAATGGATGCAGTTCTATCGCGAGCCGACTTGAAGGTCTTGCCTGACAGCAGGCCATTTCTGCGCACCTTTCTCACAGTCTACATCACAGGGCTTGCCATTGTTCTGTTCGATCTCGCCGACGGGGTGTTGTTCCTCGGTGATCTCGATGACCAGATGCGTGAGTTGCAGATCCGGTATCTGATGTCGCCGGATGGTCGGTGGTTCGATCTTACGCTGCCGTTCATTTCAATGCCCGAAGCTTACGTTTCGCCCTGGTCGAGATTGATCGATCTACCTTACGCGGCAATAGCGACGTTGCTGCGGCCGTTCATGCCCATCGATCAGGCTATCTCCTTCTCTTTCCGCATCTGGCCGCCGTTGATGCTCGCCCTTTTCTGCCTGCCGGTTGCGTCCACCGTGAAACGGTTGATGGCCGATCAGCCGACGTCGCGCTTGTCGTCGTTGCTGATGTTGATGCTGATGACAATTCTCATGGCGGTTGCCGTGTTCGAATTCTCGCCGGGCCGCATTGACCACCACGATGGCCAACTGGTCGCGATGATGCTTATGGTGTCCGGTCTTGTTCGCTGGGATCAGTTGGGCGGCGCGCTCGTGGGGGGCGCTGCGGCGCTCTCCATCGTCATCGGACTGGAATGCCTGCCGCTGGTCGTTGTTGCCTACGCCGGGCTGGTCCTCTGCTACATTGCCGGCGTCAGGGATGCGCGGGCGATGATTATTGCCAGCGGTCCCGCAATGAGTGCCGTCGCCGGTGCTGCCGCGCTTGCCTTCATTGGCCCGGACGGCATCGTTTCGACGCAATGCGATGCCTTTTCCGCACCCTATCTGTTTCTGTTGATCGGAATGTCCGCCACCCTGTCCTGCGTAGTTTGGGTGGTGCCGGATCGCTCATCGATCTTCGCAAAAATCCTATGGCTGGGCCTGTCAAGCGCATTCGTCCTTGGCCTGGCTGCGTGGTATTTTCCACGCTGTCTCGGCGGCCCCTATCAGATGATCGATCCGGTATCGCGCGCGTTTTGGTTCTCTCGCATTTGGCAGGAGAACAGCTTCCTCTACCTTTACGAGAGTGCGCAATACTCCACCGTTGCGCTGCTGGCGCTTTCCACTTGCGGTGCCCTTCTGGCTGCACCTTACGTCGCCGCGCAGATACGACAGCAAAAGTTCGGCGTGGGGGTTGCATTCGCCGTGGGTCTTGCCTCCCTGCTTCTGACGTTTGACGTCTTGCGGAACATCCGCTTTCCGATTGCGCTCATACCGCCGTTTCTGCCAGCGGCGATTGCCTATTATCTAAATGCCCGATCGCCAACGCGAGGAGTGCGAGTGGCTGTCGGATTTGCCCTTGCATCCGTTCTTGCGCCAGCGGTTCTTTGCCTTGTCATCCGACCGCCGATGCACGTATTCGATGCGGTCGATTACATGACGGCCAGCGACTGCGACGGCGAGGATTTCGGTGTTCTGAATTCGGTCGCCGCGGGACGAATTGCGCTTCCTCAGGGCATCGCGTTGCGCGTGTTATTCGCACGTCCTGCAGGATTTTCTGTCGGCGCAGTGCCATTCCACCGTGCGTCGCCCGGTATGAGACGCATGTTCGAGGCCTTCACCTCGTCTGACGCGGCGGTCCGCCGCGCGGCGTTGGAGCCCTTCGACTATGTGGCTGTATGCCGATTTCCGCTGGCGGCCGATCTACAGCAGGCTCCGCTCTATGCGGCTTTGGCGGCTGGGAAAAGTTGGCCGGGTCTCGAGAGGGTTCCTTATGCGAAGCCGAGCGATTTCCAACTCTTTCGCATCGATCACGCGAAGCTTTGGTAGTGACGCCGTCCCTCTGCAAAATGTCCGCAAGGCCACAAAAGCCTCTGGTTTTTAGCCTTCGCGCGTTGCTCCTTGAGCCCAATTCGCCTACATAGCGGCAAACTTAAATCCCGCCGCGGAGCGAACAATCAATGGCACGTCAGTTCATCTATCATATGGCCGGCCTCAACAAGGCGTACGGCAACAAGAAGGTGCTGGAAAACATCCACCTTTCTTTTTATCCTGATGCCAAGATCGGTATCCTCGGACCAAACGGCGCCGGTAAGTCGACGGTACTACGCATCATGGCCGGCCTCGATAAGGAATACACCGGCGAGGCCTGGCTTGCTGAAGGTGCCACACTCGGCTACCTCGCGCAGGAACCGCAGCTCGATGCCGCCAAAACCGTGCTCGAAAACGTCATGGAAGGTGTTGCTCCGAAGAAGGCGATCCTCGATCGCTATAACGAGCTGATGATGAATTATTCCGACGAGACGGCGGAAGAGGGCGCCAAGCTCCAGGACGTCATTGACAGCCAGAACCTCTGGGACCTCGAAAGCCAGGTCGAAATGGCCATGGACGCGCTGCGCTGCCCGCCAGGCGACTCTTCGGTCGAGAAGCTCTCCGGCGGCGAAAAGCGCCGTGTAGCGCTCTGCCGCCTGTTGTTGGCGCAGCCCGACCTGCTGCTGCTCGACGAACCAACCAACCACCTCGACGCCGAGACGATTGCCTGGCTTGAAAAACATTTGCGCCAGTACCCCGGCTCCGTCCTGATGATCACCCACGATCGCTACTTCCTCGACAATGTCACGGGCTGGATCCTCGAACTCGACCGTGGTCGCGGTATCCCCTACGAGGGCAACTACTCCGCCTATCTGCAATCGAAGGCCAAGCGCATGCAGCAGGAGGGGCGCGAAGAGGCCTCCCGCCAGAAGGCAATCAGCCGCGAGCAGGAATGGATGGCCGCCAGCCCGAAGGCCCGCCAGGCGAAGTCCAAGGCGCGTATCCGTGCCTATGACGAGTTGGTCGCAGCGGCAGAGGCCCGTCGCCCCGGCGATGCGCAGATCGTCATCCCGGTCGGCGAGCGTCTTGGCCAGGTCGTCATCGAAGCCGAGAACCTCACCAAGGGCTATGGCGATACGATGCTCATCGAAAACCTCACCTTCAAGCTGCCGCCCGGCGGCATTGTCGGTGTCATCGGTCCGAACGGCGCCGGCAAGACGACGTTGTTCCGCATGATCACCGGCCAAGAGAAGCCCGATAGCGGCGACATCCGGATCGGCGAGACTGTCGATCTCGGCTATGTCGACCAGAGCCGCGATGCGCTCGACGGCAACAAGACGGTCTGGGAGGAAATCTCCGGCGGCAACGACATCATCAAGCTCGGCAAGCACGAAGTGAACTCGCGCGCCTATTGCGGGGCTTTCAACTTCAAGGGCGGCGACCAGCAGCAGAAGGTCGGCACGCTTTCCGGCGGTCAGCGCAACCGTGTCCACCTGGCCAAGATGTTGAAGGCCGGTGGCAACGTCATCCTGCTCGACGAACCGACCAACGACCTGGATACGGAAACGCTCGCAGCCCTCGAGGACGCGCTCGAAAGCTTCGCCGGCTGCGCTGTCATCATCAGCCACGATCGCATGTTCCTCGACCGCCTGGCGACGCATATCCTCGCCTTTGAGGGCGACAGCCATGTCGAATGGTTCGAGGGCAACTTCGAGGACTACGAGAAGGACAAGATGCGCCGTCTCGGCGTCGACTCGATCAATCCGCACCGCGTGACCTATAAGCGCCTGACGCGCTGATCGCCAAAGAGCGACTCCAGCTATATGAAAGCCCCGGTTCGCCGGGGCTTTTTTTTGCGCGCACCTATGTCGTGATCCGAGCAGCTAATTTCGTGAATGGATGGAATTCCAGCTTGCCACACCTATTCAAATCACATAAAGATATCTTTATATGTTGATTGGATCGGGTATGGGTGAGCCTATCAGACTTGGATTGGATGCTTTGGTGGACGTCCTCAGGGCGGCCGGCGAGCCGACGCGTCTGCGTCTTCTGGCTCTGCTGGCGGCGGGCGACCTGACCGTGACCGATCTTACGGAAATCCTTGGCCAGTCCCAACCGCGTATTTCTCGTCACCTCAAGCTGCTGGGCGAAGCGGATCTGATCGACCGCTACCAGGAAGGCGCCTGGGCCTATTTCCGCCTTCGGCAGGATGGCAAAGCGGCCGCTTTCGTGCGCAGCCTGCTGGCGCATGCCTCCGAGAACGACCCCGTCGTCCTTCGCGACAGCGAACGGCTGGCGACGGTCAAACGTCAGCGGGCCGAGCGCGCGCAGGCCTATTTCAGCCGCAACGCGGCGGAATGGGACGAGCTTCGCCGCCTGCACGCCGCCGATGAAGAGGTCGATGCCGCCGTCATACGGTTGCTCGGCAGCCAGCCGATCGACTCGCTTCTCGATCTGGGCACCGGGACAGGACGCATCCTCGAGCTTCTATCTGGCCTCTATCGCCGGGCGATCGGCGTCGACGCCAGCCGCGACATGCTGAGCGTGGCGCGCGCCAACCTCGACAAGTCAGGGATCACCAAGGCATCCGTTCGTCACGCCGATATCCTGAATTTGCCGTTCGAGGCGCAGGATTTCGACGTGGTGACGATCCATCAGGTGCTGCATTTCTTCGATCAGCCGGAGATCGCAATCGGCGAGGCCGCGCGCATGCTGCGGCCAGGCGGACGGCTTCTTATCATCGATCTTGCCCCACACGGGCTGGAATACCTTCGCGACGAGCACGCGCATGTTCGCCTCGGCTTCTCGCATCAGTCGATGTCCGACTGGCTGCGCAAGGCCGGGCTGGATGTCGAGCAGGTCGTCGATCTTCACCCGGGTCATCAAAGCGGGCAGGGGCTCACCGTCACTGTTTGGCTTGCGCGCGACCCTCGGCGCCTCACGGCCTCAGCCGTGAGTGAAGGCGCCGAACCCATACTTGCCGGGAGATAATGAAATGGCTTTGAACAGCGACGCGCGCCGCAAGATCGGCATTTCCTTCGAGTTCTTTCCGCCGAAGTCGGAAGAGATGGAAGGACAACTGTGGAACGCGGTCAACGAGCTGCAGGACTGGAACCCGGACTTTGTGTCGGTGACCTATGGCGCCGGTGGGACTACCAAGGCACCAACGTTGGCGACCGTGTCGCGCTTCCTCGCCGAAACCCCGCTTGCCACGGCGTCGCATCTCACCTGCGTCGGCGCGACGAAGGACGAAACGCACAGCGTGATCGACAGCTTCCGCAAAGTTGGCGTCAAGCACTTCGTTGCGCTTCGAGGCGATGCCCCTGGCGGCGTCGGCGCACCCTACCAGCCGCATCCCGGCGGCTATGCGAATGCAGCAGCACTGGTTGCCGGACTGCGTGAAATCGGCGACTTCGAGATTTCGGTCTCGGCCTACCCCGAAAAGCATCCGGAGAGCCGTGATACCGCCGCCGATATCGATATGCTGAAGCAAAAGGCGGACAACGGCGCGACCCGCGCGCTGACGCAGTTCTTCTTCGACAACGACAATTTCGAGCGCTATCTGGAAAAGGTGCGGGCTGCCGGCGTCAATATTCCTATTGTGCCGGGTATCATGCCAATCCAAAACCTGACGCAGCTGAAGCGGTTTGCCGGCGCTTGCGGCACCGTGATACCGGCGTTTCTGGATGAGCGCTTTGCGGGCTTCGACGACAAGCCCGAAGAGAGAGCAAAGGTTGCCGCCGAGGTTGCGGCCGAGCAGATCGAAGACCTCGCTCGTCGCGGGCTCACCGATTTCCATCTGTACACGATGAATCGCTCGCCTCTCGTGTCGGCAGTGCTGACCAATCTCGGCTTTACCCGGGAAGGGGCCAGAAAGGCCGGCGCTGCCGCCTAGGCTGGCCCAGATTAGAGGACAAAAAGAAAAGCGCATCTCCGTGGGATGCGCTTTTCCGATTCATTGAACTGTTTCGCTACTCAGGAGTCTCGGCACTGTTCAATCGGCACGACGTTTAGATGAAAAGCATTGTCAATACGAATGCAAACGCCGCGCTGACCAAAAGGACATTCAAGGATTGTGTAAGTCCCATGTCTGTCTCCTTGCGTTAACGCCGCGATAATATGTCGCGAATGTGTCGCTTGGAAAGCAGATTTTATACTGCACTGCGGCGAAAATGTCACATCGACAATGCTGGCTTGCGGGCAACGTGATGAAATCACTGGCAAAATTGCGACGGAAAAATATTCACAGATTTTAACTTGGCGTTAAAGTCAGCGATCCCGCCTTCACACATGCGGCAAGATGAAGGCTAGGCGAAGTCTCTGAAACCATGGAACAAATGAAAAAGCCGGGTCTGAGACCCGGCTTTAAGCGTGCTGAATCAGTAATCACAGCGAATTCAGAAGTGTCGGCGTTGCCCAGCCGTCGGCCGGCATGCCGAGACGCTGCTGCTCCTTCTGGATGGCTACGCGCGTGCCCGAACCCAGGATGCCGTCGACCTTGCCGACGTCGTGGCCGAGGGTTCCGAGCTTGGTCTGCAGTTCCTTCATCTGGTCGTTGGAAAGACCCTGCTCCGGCGTGCCCTTGAGGTAGGTCTCCGCACCAGCAAGACGGGTCGCGAAGTAGGCTGCCGACGTCGTGTAGATGAACGACTTGTTCCATTCGAGATAGATCTGGAAATTCGGGTAGGCGATGAAGGTCGCTCCGAGGCGGCCCTGCGGCAGGATCAAGTCGGCGTGCAGGTTACCGAAGTTGGTGTTCCCATCCCGCGGCTTGACGCCGAGGGCAAACCATTCGCCGGCCGTCAGGGGACCGCCGATGCCCGACTTCTCCCAGGGCAGGCCTTCGGGAAGGGTGACTTCCTGGATCCACGGCTGGCCCTTCTGGAAGCCGAGATGCTGGATGAACTTTGCTGCCGTCAGAATCGCATCAGGAGCGCTCTGCTTGAGGCGCACGTGGCCATCGCCGTCGCCGTCCATGCCATAGGCAACGATATCGCGCGGCAGCATCTGGACCTGACCGATCTCTCCCGCCCAGGCGCCGGTGTTGGTTGCCGGGTCGAGGTCACCATGCTGAACCATTTCGATGAGGGCGATCAGCTGCGGGCGGAACAACTCCGGCCGCCGGCAATCATGGGCGAGGGTCACGAGGGCGTTGCGGGTGTTGAAGTCGCCCTGCACTGCGCCGAAATCCGTTTCCATGGCCCAGAAGGCGGTGATGACGCCAGCGGGCACCCCAAACTCTTGCTCGGCGCGGGCGAAGACATCCGCATATTGCTTCATCTTCTGGCGGCCGATATCGAGGCGAGCCTGGCTGACGGTGCGCTGCGAGAACTCCAGGAAGGTCTGCTTGAACACGCCTTGAGCGCGGTCGCGGCTCAAGACCTTCTGGTCGATCTGCGCGCCTTCCAGCGCCTTGTCTGCGGCCTCGGCCGATGCACCGGCGGCAATTGCGTCGGCCTTCACGCCGGCGAGAAAGTCCGTGAGGTCGCCGTCACATGCCGGGGCTGCTGCCTGCGAAGCCGGTGCACTCGATGCCGGCGTTTCTGCGGCGGCGCCGGTGGCGAGACCAGCGGCAAAAAGGAGTGCAAGTGCCGTGCGGCTTGCGGGCGAGCGGTACATAGTTTCGATCCTCGTCATCAAATGGAATTTCAGTCGATTTCCCAAATGATTGTGACGGAAGCAAGAAAGACCGCCGGACGTTGCTAAGAATTTGTGTCCCTCGATACCGCTGCCACCCAGTTGTGCCAGTTCTGCGTCGATCCGGCGAAAACATTGATATCCGTCGGTCCCTTGATGCCGGGGATGACGCCCGTCGACGTGTACTGCCAGAAGGCCCAACGGCGGTCGGCATACGTGACCTCGGGATGCTTGGCAGTGGAGCGAACCCAGAAGTGATAATCCTGGAAATAGCCGACGAGATTGTCGCGGTGGAAGTCGACCGAGGTATAGATGATCGGCCGCTTGCCGTAATAGGCCTCGAGGCGATCCATGAAGCGCTGAAGCTGGGCGCGAACCGTCGCCGGATCCGGGCGAAGGCGGCAAGTCTTCGATTCCGCATTCCATTCGGCGTCGAGGACCGGCGGCAAGCGCATCGATTCCTTTGGCACGTTACGGATGAACCAGTCAGCCTGCTCGTCGGGCGTCGAGCAGAAATAGTAGAAGTGATAGGGCGCGTGAGGAATGCCGACGGCGCGGGCGCGTTGCCAGTACTCGTTGAAGCGCGGATCGATGCGGTCCTTGCCTTCGGTCGCCTTGATGAACGCAAAGGCAACGCCAGAGCCCTTGACCGTCTGCCAGTCGATATTGCCCTGCCACTTGGAAACGTCGATGCCGTGGATCGGCTGCTGCTCCGGATGCTTTGCGCCGAAGTCCTGGGGATCGGTGTCCTTGAAGCGCGTTTTCGGCTTTACGGACGCTGTTTCGAGATAGTCATAGCCCGATGACGTGCATCCGGCGAGCATGATAGCCAACGGCAAAACGCAAAACAGAAGCCGGCGCATAGGTGTTCCGTCGCGAAACGAATGGATTTTTTGCCCCACAGCTCGACCTTCGTGAAAGACGTGTCCAGCGAGGAATGTCCCCTCTATTTCCCATATCAACGTAAAAATTCGGTTAGTTTCAAGCGAAATGTCAAGCTTTGGTCACAATGACAGCCCGCCAGGCATACCCGCCGCCCATGGTTTCGAATATTAGTCGTGCTTGATTTTCAGAGGCTTGGGACTCGAGAACCTGTCGCAAATCAGCGCGCGGCGAGACATGAAATTTTCGCAGCCATGCCTTGAGAAAGCGCGCGAACCACCCTGGCAGCCGCTCCTGCTGGCCAAAATCGACTATGTGCAACTCGCCGCCGGGGGCAAGAGCGGCAAGGGCTGAGTCGACGGCGCACTCCCAGTCGGGGATCATGGAGAGCGCATAGGAGATCAGGATCCGGTCGAATCCGCTGACGCCAAATTCGCGAGGCGTGAATGCCGTTGCGTCGGCGACGCGGAAGTCCGGGATCGTGGCCTTGCTCTCGAATGTCTTGCGCGCGGAGATCAGCATCTCCTGTGAGATGTCGAGGCCGTAGAGCCGAGCTTGCGGATAATGCTTATGGGCCAGCGCCATGTTGCGACCGGTGCCGCAACCGACTTCCAGCAAGGTGCCGCCCGCCGGCACATTCAGATCGCGGATCGTCTGATCACGGCCAAGCAGGTAGTATTTGCGCGTCAGATCATAGATGTGGCGCTGGTAGCGGTACATACCATCCATCAGGGCGGCATGGCCGTCGTCTTTGGCCACCGGGTTCGTGTCGACCCCGCTCACGCCGTCTTCCTGTAAATATGGAAGCCGCCGTAGATTGCCGAGCGATCGAGCGCCGTCAGCTCGAGGGAACGTTCCTCCATGTAGGTCCACTGATCACGGATGGCAGGCGACAGACGCCCTTCGATGATGCTCTTTTCCGCGGCGGTGCGGAAAATCACCCGAGCACCTTCACGCGCCGTCCGGCTAATTTCTGCCCAGAGATCATTGAGTTGCTCGTCCGTCATCCAATCCTGCGCATCCAGGAGGATGTAGCGATCGCGCGAGGCAGCCGGCTCTCCTGAAAGGAGCTCGGTGAAGCTGGCGTGATGAACGTTGACGCGATCGACGTTCGCGCGGATCACCTCGTAGTTTACAGGCTCGAGATAGGTCGGAAGCGGTCCTTCGCCTTCGGGGGCGTAGCGGCGCCCGAAGGCCTGCCAGGCAAAATAGTTCTCCTGCATCGGGAAGTGGCAGGCCAGCTTCTCAAGCCGATGCCGCAGAACCGGGGCGATCGACTGATCTGCCGCGAGGCTTGCCAGTTCGTCGTACTGCTGCGGCGGGATGCCGAGGCCGAATAGCGAGCTTTTGCGTCCGGTAATCCAGCGCACGACGGGTTTGTCGAACAGCGGTGCGATCCTCTCATCGAAGAACTGGCGCTGCTCGCGCAGCGAACGCGCCTTTGTCATCTCCGTGAGGTCGACGCCGTGCAGGCGGGCAAGAAGGTGAGCCGCGCCGATAAACCGTCCGAGCAGACCGGTTTCGTAGATATTGCGGTCGAAGACGGTGACGCGCCGGCGACCGAACTTGCGGCTGTTCCAGTAGTTCCGGGTTGCGTCGTCGAGGTTTGCCGCGAGGAACTGGTCGAACGCGTGGCTGTTCGACGTTTCACGCGGCTTTGCGAGGAAGCGAACGAGGTCGGTGTGTCCGGGAAGGTGACGGAATGCCGCAAGCTTCAGCCGATTGAGGGCGATATGATGCGGATTGAGGTCGACCACATCGATCGATGCTGGACCCTTAGAGAGATAGGCGAGCATATTGCAGCCGCCGGAGCCGATTGTCACGACGCGATGATGGGGCTGAAGCTCCATCGCCAGCATGTCGAGATCGGGATCTTCCCAGATTTGCGGATAAACCAAACCGGAAAACAAAAGGCCAAAGAGCCGTTCCGAAAAGCCCGCCTTGGAGAAGGCGTTGTGGCGGAGAAGGGCTGCCTTGAGTTTCCGGTTCTTGCGGAAGCCGGCATCCGGTGCAAATTCCGTCATATGAGTCTTTCACCCTTTTAGCGTTCAGGGCGTTTAGCGCGTCGTGACTACAGTTTGATGACGCGGGCTGTGGGCAGGGCGGCCGACGACAGGAAATGCAGGGCCAGCCGCACCCTGGGGTCTTTCGCTGTACGGGCTTTCCTGCTTCTCTTGCACGCAGGGAGGACCGTAGATGCGATTTGTGCTGCGTGTCGTAAAATCACTTGCTCTTCTGCTGGTAGTGATTGTCGCCATGGGCGCCGCCTGGCTCTATGTCAGCCCGCCGGAACTGCTGCGCGTGGGGGATGGCTATGCGGCCAAGATCGTTTGCTCGAACGTCTTTCTCGCGGGAAGGGATCCTGAACAGGTGCTCCATGAGGACGTGCAGGCGCCGGGAAACCCGCTGCTGCGGCTGGTGCGTGTGGCTGTCGACCGGCAGGAAAAGCGGGTTACTGCCCGTATCCTTGGGCTTTTCGCACCGGGTTATGCAATCTATCGCGGCGCGCTCGGCTGTAGCAGCGTGCCAGACGGGGACTTTGAAACGGCAGCGCGCGCGGTGCCAGACGGGCCGGAAGCTCAAAGCTCTCCAAATGAGGCGATATGGCCAGAGGGTAACACCGTCGCTGATGTCCATGATAGCGGTGTCGACGCGCTGCTTGCGAACAAAGATTTGCTCGGTCCGGCCATGCGCGCCGTCGTCGTCGTTCACAATGGCCGCATCATCGCCGAGCGCTATGGCGACGGCTTCGGTCCAACGACGCCGCTGACAGGCTGGTCCATGACAAAGACCGTCAACGCTGCGATTGTCGGGCGGCTGATGCTCGACAACAGAATAACATTTGATGACATAGCGCTCCTGCCGCAGTGGCAGGGTGGTGATCACTCGACAATCAAGCTCAGCGACCTCATGGGCATGCAGAGCGGCCTAGCCTTCAACGAAAGCTATGGCACGGTCGCTGACGTCACTCGGATGCTTTATCTCGATGCGGATATGACGGTACTGCCAGCGAGCCTCCCATTGGAGGCCAGTCCTGGCGAGCGCTTCAACTACTCCAGCGGCACATCGGTTCTCATCTCGAAGATATGGATGGATCGCATCGGCAACATGCAGACAGCGCTTGCCTATCCCAAGATGGCCCTGTTCGATCCGATCGGCATGTCGAGCGCGGTTCTGGAGGTCGACGCACGCGGCACATTCGCCGGCAGCTCCTATCTCTACGCCACCGCGCGGGACTGGGCCCGTTTCGGGCAGTTCCTTCTTCAGGACGGCGTCTGGAATGGGGAGCGGCTGCTGCCGGAACGCTTCATGACGGCGATGAGGACGCCGACGGCATCCTCAGGCGGCAAATATACGCAGGCGCAAGCCTGGCTTGCCGCGCCGGGTGGCGATAGCAGTGCATTAGCCGGTCTTCCCGACGATACATTCTGGATGGAAGGACATGACGGGCAGAGCGTGGCGATCGTGCCGTCGGCGAAACTCGTCGTCGTCAGACTTGGGTTAACGCCAAGCTGGCTTCGCTACAAGCCGCAGATGCTGGTGAAGGAGCTACTCGCTACGCTGGACCATAATGGTCAATAATTGCCCTGGGCGACGTCGTCCATACCTTTGCGCTTGGCCTCGTAATAATAGCCACGGGCGTAAAGGCGGACGGCATTGTCTTCGCTGCTGTCGGACACGAGCCAGGCGCCGCGCAGATACTTGGCGGCGTATTTGATGTTGGTCTCGGCGTCGAACAGACCGGCGGGCTCGCCTTCGTAGCCCATCGACTTCGCCGTGTTGTACTTGATCTGCATCAGGCCGAAGTAGCCACGCTTGTTGTAAGCCTTGGCATTGTAGCGGCTTTCGCGGTGGACGACGCGGTGAAGCAGCGAGGCGGGCACCTCATACATCTTCGAATACTTGTCGATGATCTTGGTGATCGCGCTTTTTTCCACGGTCGGCGCGCCGTCGTCGTCGCTGTCGCTGAACATCGGCGGGGCAGCAGGCGGGTCGGATGGACCCGAAGTGTCGAAGCCGTAGTCCATCATCGGGTGCGGCGTGGTGTCGATTGCGGAAAGGGCGGCGATGGCGCCGCTGCCGGCCTGGGGCGTTGCGGCAAAGGCGAGCTGCGTTGACGGGGAGGGGGTGCCAGGACGCGGAATGGGTATGACGGACTGTATTGCCGTCATCTCGGGAGTAAGGGGAATCTGCGCATAACCCGTTGCGGCGGTAGGCTCGATCTGACCGCCTGGTTGTGAAGGCGCCGCGGTCGGCATGGCTGGGGCTGCGAGAGCAGCCGCTGTCGGGTCCGTGGCAGGGACCATCGCCGTTTCAGTGCTGCCTTCGCCGGCAGGCACGGCGGCAAGTGTGGCATCTTCGCCCGGCTTCGGTGTCGGTACAACTGTCTGGAGAGCGGTCAATTCTGCCTGCGAGGTGTATTCGACGCTCGTGCATCCGGCAACAACGCCGCAGAGCATCGTCGAAACGACGAGACTGCGTTTCAGGCCGGAAAAACCGATCGCTACCATACTCTCACTTTCGTGAACGCGCCGCCCCGGCAGCGTTAGAAGTTACCAAAAACCTTAAGCCCGGATTCCGCCATTAACGTATTCGTTGCTTTGCTGCAACCCGCCGAAAATATTTACGCGGCGATGCGGCGATAGCCGGCCGTTACGGCGCCCGCGGCAATGAGCAGAGTGCCGCCGGTACGGTTGACTGCGCGTTGAACGCTCGCCTTACGGATGAGCCCGCGCGCCGCGTTTGCTGCCAGCGCATAAGTCGAGGCATTGATGGTGGCGAGCACCAGGAAGGTGGCTTCCATGATGAGCATCTGGCCGAAGAACGGCTGAGACGGATTCAAGAACTGCGGAACGAATGCGACGAAGAAGACGATGCTCTTCGGGTTGAGAGCCGTGACGACATAGGCGTGGAGGAAAACCTTGAGGGATTTCTTTTCGGGCAGGTTGTCATTGTCTGCCATCGGTTCGGAAATCACCGGCGCCCGCCAGAGCTTGATCCCGAGCCAGATCAGATAGGCGCCGCCGATCCACTTCAGCACCGTGAACAGGGTTGCGGAGGCCGCGAGCACGGCCCCCAATCCGAACAATGATGCGGTCATCGCGGTGAAGTCGCCGAGCGCCACGCCGGTTACCGTCGCAAGCGCCGTCTTGCGTCCGTGCCCGAGCGCATAGGAAACAACGAGGAGAATCGTCGGGCCAGGGATGGCCAGCATGATTGCAGACGCAGCGGCAAAAGCGAACCAGGCTTCGAGCGACATGGAATCTCCTCCTATTCCCTAGGACAAAAGCAAAGACACCATATCAACCCTCAGTCAATCATGCTGCCCGGTATTTCTGGCCAATCGTGTCCATGACTTCGCCGAACCACTTGGTGGAGGTGTCGAAGGCCTTGCCGCCCTTGATGCGCGGGAACTCGATCGTCCTGAGCTTGCCGTTTTGTGCTTCATCGTGGCCAGTCACACCGGACACCTTGTTGAGGGCGCTTTCAACGGCGAGGTCGGTCATGCTCTGAATCAGGCGAAGGTCATCGCCGTTAGCGGGAGCCGAGCGCGCAAAATAGCCGGACTTCTGCACGAGCGAGCGTTCGGCGTTGATGAGGCCAGCGAACTGCTTCTGGAACCAGCCGCCGACATTGATCGTGTCAATCTTGACGTGTCCGAAAGCGTCGCGCTTGACGGTCTCGCCGGCGGCTTCGCGTTCCGCGACGATTGCATCGAGGCAGGCGCCTTCCGAGACGAACACGGTCGCATGGCCAGTACGGTCGATGATTTCCTTCAGGCGTGCCGCTTCCGCATCGAGGTCGAAAGCCATTTCGGGCAGGTAGACCGCGTCGATGCTCTTCATCTTGGCGTTCGTCATGAAGCCGCCAACGTACTCGTAGTTCTTCGTCCGTTGCAGATAGGCACGCGCCGTCGCGGCCGTCAGCCATCCGCAGTGGCGCCCCATGACTTCATGGATGATCAAGGTGCGCGGTGCTGCCGTCTGCTCGTTGCTGACGTTGTCGAAGAAATGCGCTCCGACTTCGGCCGCCGTCCACGCGCCGAGTGACTGGCGGATAGGAACGACGTCGTTGTCGACCGTCTTCGGGAGGCCGACGACCGTCAGATTGTAGCCGTTGGCAGCCAGATATGCCGCGAGATCGGCGGCGGTGGTGTTTGTGTCGTCGCCACCGATGGTGTGAAGGATGGTTACGCCATCGTTGGCGAGGCGCTCGGCGGCAACGCGCAGCGGATTCTCGCCTTCCTTGACCAGGCCGCGCTTCACGCAATCGGCTGCGTTGGTGAGCTTGACGCGGCTATTGCCGATCGGCGAACCGCCGTAGCGATGCAGAAGCGGCGCCTTCTGGCGCATGTCTGCGTTGATCTTGATGCTGTCGCCGAGAAGCACGCCCTGATAGCCGGAGCGATAGGCGACGAGTTCGATGTCGGGCGCGACGTCGCTATAGCGTTCGATCAGCCCGCCAACCGCCGACGACAGACAGGGCGCCAGGCCTCCAGCCGTGAGCATTGCGACTTTCTGTTTGGCCATGATCCCTCCATCGTGTCTCTTATCAGAGCACCTGCGTGCTGCCTACCTAACGCATGAATGCGACAGGGAAAGGGGCATGTAAAGTGTAGTTATTGTGAAAATCCTGCACCAAAACGGCGAAGATAGGCTGAACGACGATATAATCGTTTCAAGCTTCGGATAGCCGTTGAGATCGATTGTGGAAATCTCCGAGCGCGCGCGGAGCAGCGGTGCGCCGGGCGCCGTGCCGTCGTCACCGCAGCCTATCCTTTGGTGTCATATGAGGCAATGCGAATGCGGCGTATGCTTCAGCATCGGGGCGACAATTACCGAAATGTGAAAGCTGTATTCGCTCCTACGACCAATCGCCGCCTTGCAAACGCAGGCTTTATTTGGTCAAGGTGTCTAACCTATTTGCGCTGCGAGAGACTTTTATGTCCTTCTGGGAAAAACTGCTGAATGCCATTGGCAACACCGCGGGCAACGTCCTTTCGGCGGTGGTCGAGGCTATCCGGACAGTTTTCGAGGGCGATCCCGAGACGCGCCGCAAGGTGGCCTTCTCGGTCGCCATCATCGCTCTGTCCGCAAAAATGGCCAAGGCCGATGGAATCGTGAGCGAGCGGGAGGTGGATGCCTTTGGCGAGATATTCGAGTTCCCGCCGGAGCAGGCAAAGAATGTCGCACGCCTCTACAATCTGGCGCGTCAGGACGTTGCCGGCTATGAAGCCTATGCGGAGCGCCTGTCATCCTTGTGCGTGACATGCGCAGCCAATTGCCCGGTCCTGGAAGAGGTGCTGGACGGTCTTTTCCATATCGCCAAAGCGGATGGGCTCATCCATGAGAAGGAATTGGCGTTCCTGCGGCACGTGAGCGAGATCTTCCATATGAATGAAGATCATTTCGAACGAATTGCAGCGCGGCATGTTTCCATGGGCCGCGATCCCTACAAGGTGCTCGGCGTTTCGCCCTCCGACGACTTCACGACGATCCGTCGCCGCTATCATGGACTTGTCAGCGAACATCATCCTGATCGCCTGATTTCGCGGGGCGTGCCGGCCGAGTTCCATGCGATTGCCAATGAGCGCATGGCTGCGCTGAATGCAGCCTACGAGGCAATCGAGAAGGAACGCCGCGCAGCATGACCTCGTTCGAGGCCGACTACCGGAAAGCAACCGTTCGCCCATCGCCAAATCACGGCGAACGTGCTGATGGGCGCAGGCCAGACATGATCCTTCTTCACTATACAGGCATGCCGACGCCTGACGGAGCCTTGGAGTGGCTCTGTCGGGACGAAAGTCAGGTCTCGAGCCACTACTTCGTTGGTGAAGATGGCGAGGTTCTGCAGCTCGTCCCCGAGGAGCGCCGTGCCTGGCACGCCGGCAAAAGTTACTGGCGGGGGGAGACCGATATCAACTCTTTGTCGATCGGGATCGAGATCGCCAATGCGGGTCATCCCGGAGGGCTCCCTGAGTATCCGCAAGAACAAATTCAAGCGGTCATTGAATTGTGTCGCGATTGCGGCCAACGTTGGTCCATTACCCCCGAAAGGGTGCTTGGGCACTCCGATGTAGCACCGATTCGGAAGGTTGATCCGGGAGAAAAATTTCCTTGGTCAGGCCTGCACAAGGCCGGTGTGGGGCATTGGGTTGAGCCTGCTGCGATCTCCGGTGGAAGATTTTTCCAACGCGGCGACAGCGGCCAGCCGGTCGAGGCTCTGCAGTCGATGCTCTCGCTTTACGGTTATGCGACTGAGATCACAGGCCAATTCTCCGACAAGATGGCGGGCGACATCGAGGCTTTCCAGCGCCATTTTCGGCCCGCTCGAATCGACGGGATCGCGGATTTTTCGACGATCGACACGCTGCACCGTTTGCTGGCGTCGCTGCCGCGATACGCCGCATAAGTAGTACTTTAGGGTGGCGCGGATTCTCAGGATTTTGAGAGTCTGCTGCGTCGCCACATCATTTCCCTATTATCTCCTCATTGCGATGGTCTAACGCCAACCGTCGAACGGCGCCGCTTGTGTTGTTTGGGGTTTCGAGCGGCCGTCAATTGAAACAAAAAGAATTGCTGCAGAATATCTAATATGTATCTGCTGCATACGACCGGATTGTTATTTCAACTGCGATCCGGAAATTCTTTGGGTCGGAGTAATTAGACTAAATGAAGAAGATCATTTCTGCTGCAGTGTGCGCCAGCGCACTGTTGATGGGTATCAACTGCGCCTTCGCAGGCGAATGGGGCGCAAGATCTCAGACAATCCCCTTGAAGACCGTTGACCGCACCAGCGGTTATGCAATGCCGGATTTCACAGCCAACAAATATTCCGCGATCATCGTCAAGTATGCCAACCAGTACAACGTCCCCGTCGAGCTTGCTCGTGCGGTCGTGCGCGTCGAGAGCAATTTCAATCCGAATGCACGCGGCAGCGCGGGCGAAATCGGCCTCATGCAGATCAAGCCGGCGACGGCACGCATGATGGGCTACTCGGGCCCTGCGAAGGGCTTGTTCGACCCTGAGACGAACATCAAGTTCGGCATGAAGTATCTGGCTGCAGCACATCAGCTAGGCGGTGGCGAAACTTGCGGTACGATCCTGAAGTACAATGCCGGCCATGGCGCAACCCGCATGAACCCGGTTTCCAAGGCTTACTGCGGCAAGGTCCTGGCGATGCTTTGATCGCTTGAAAGTGCTTGTTCGAGAATCGCTTCGAGCTGGCACTTAACAATATGATTCAACGTGGCGCCTGTGTTATCCGACCTCGGAAAATGAGGTGACATATGGCAGTTGATTTCAAGGTGATGATCGTCGGACGCGGAATGATGGGCGCGGCTGCTGCCCGCCATCTTTCGGGTATGATCGAAGGCGTAGCGCTTATCGGCCCCAGCGAGCCGGCCGAGCGCAAGAGCCATCACGGCGTCTTTGCCAGCCACTATGACGAGGCTCGCATTACGCGGTCCTTCGATGACAATAGGGTCTGGGCGACCCTCGCTGCACGTTCGCTCGATCGCTACGGGGAGATGGAAGCGAAAAGCGGAATCTCCTTTTTCTCGGAAGCGGGTTGTCTGTTTACCGGGCCGCCCGCGCGACCGGGCGAGGGATTTCTCGGGCGGGCGCTGCAGGTCAGCGAAACCCTCGGTCTTGACGTTGAAGCGCTTACGCCGGCAGCGTTGCGTGAGCGCTTTCCTCAGTTCTCCCTCGATCCGTCCCACCACGGCTATTTCGAAGAGCGGCGGGCGGGGCACATCAATCCGCGCGCTTTGGTTCGGGCACAAACCATGCTTGCCGAGCAGGCAGGCGTAACGGTCGTAGATGCAACTGTTACCTCGGTTCGCGACCGGGGCTCATCTGTCGAAGTTGAAGCTGGTGGCAGGAGCTATACCGCGGAGCGTGTGCTGGTTGCCGCTGGCGGTTTCAGCAATTTCAACGATCTCCTGCCAACTCAGATCGACATCAGAATTGCCGCCCGCACCGTTGCCTTCTTTGAGCTTGGCGAACGGGAGATGGCGACTTTCTCCGATATGCCTTCGACGATTGTCTTCGGTGATCGCGATGAGGACCACGTCTATATCCTGCCACCGGTGCGATACCCCGATGGTCGGACCTACCTGAAGCTCGGCGGCGATCTAGAGGCGCGGTCATTCGAGACGCTCGGGGATATCGGAACGTGGTTTCGCTCTGACGGCGATCCACTGGAGCGCGACAATCTGGTCTCAACGGCACTGCGGCTGATGCCGGCCTTGGCTGGCTGCCCAACAACCTCCGCGCCGTGTGTGTCAACCTTCACGACGACCGCGTATCCTTATGTCGGCTATACGGATTCACCGCGGATCGCTGTCCTGGCGGGCGGCAATTTCGTTGCCGCGAAATCGTCCGACGAACTCGGCCGGCTAGGGGCCGTCGTCATGACGCAGGGCTGGCTCGGGGCAGAGGACTTCGGCCGGGAACTGACACCGGTTTTCCGCTAGGCCCAGAGTCTTGTCACTAGACAGAGCTTTGTCGTCGCGAAGCCGGTAATATTTCGGTGGCATTCGCTCCGTGTCTCCGCTAAGGGAGCCTTGCCAGTTGGCCGGGCAGCCGCGCTTTACCAATGCCGAAAGGCGGTAGGGTGAGGAAAGTCCGGGCTCCACGGAAACACGGTGCCGGATAACGTCCGGCGAGGGCGACCTCAGGGAAAGTGCCACAGAAAGCAAACCGCCTGCCTCGGCAGGTAAGGGTGAAAGGGTGGGGTAAGAGCCCACCGCATCTCCGGTAACGGCGATGGCAAGGTAAACCCCACCGGGAGCAAGACCGAATAGGGATGACGTGGGAGGCGAAAGCCTTCCGGCCGGTTTCCAGGTCAGTCATCCGGGTGGGTTGCGTGAGGCAGCGTGCGAACGCTGTCCCAGAGGAATGGCTGCCACGTTCCGGCTTCGGCCGGGGCCATACAGAACCCGGCTTACAGGCCAGCTGGCGAACTACCCTTGCGGAAGCATGTCTTTGTGATTGCCGTCGATTGCTAGTGGGCGGTCGGCGCCTTCGCCAGACATTCCTCGCAGGTCGTGCTGCTGCGGGCGAGAATGGACCAGCGCTTGAATATCTTGCCGCAGGAATCGCATTGGATGTCAGTCGTCATTCCCGACTGCGACAGCGGAATACGCTTTTCCGGCTCAAAGCGTCCGTAAAGAAGTCCCTTTAATGTGAAGTTTGTCATAATGTTACTCCACGGTTACTTATTTAGCTTCAAGTAATATGCGGCAGCAGTGAACTAATTCAATTCTCCCGCCGTTCATTATTTTGCACGTGGCAGCAGCCGAATGGCTCGGCCTATTACTTCAAAGGAGATAGCGGCTGCATACCTCTTCGTGCGAGCGCTCGAGACGGGTGCTCCCACTCTTGAAGAGGATGCATTAAGCCTCTGTTTAAAAGCGCATATTTTGCTGTGCCAATTTGAACCATATGTGGCCTTTGAGGGCGCTTCGGCGGTTGGGCTGTCCGGTGTCCGCAAGCTCGATCCTAACCCTTTGTTAAACTTAACAGCTTATAAATTTCGGATACTTCGCTCATCGTGAGACGGGCGTTTCCCATTGACGCCCATATGGTCCCATGTTATCCCATTCATGCACTGCGCAAGGGCAAGTAGGTGCCCAACAATCGCAAAGCCAAGGTGTCTTCCGCTCCGGAAGCGCCGGGTGGGATTTCGCCCATTCGGCTCGCGAAGCTGTGCCTGAATTTCGAGGTTCCGGGCTTTTGAGTTCAGTCCGGGCTCTTTCGGGAACGGATGTTTCGTGTCATGAGCCGCTTCCTTTCAAATGCGACCAACAGAATCGATTCCAAGGGCAGGGTTTCCGTGCCGGCGGCGTTTCGATCCGTGCTGGCGCAGCGCAATGTTCAGGAGCTCTATTGCTTCCAGGACTTTGTGTTTCCGGCGATCAGTGTCGGCGGTCCGGATCTCCTGGAGAGGTTCGAGCGTCAGATTTCTGCGGAGGATCCGTTTTCGCCGGACGCGAACGAGATGTCGCTTCTCATCCACGGGGGCGGTATCTTCATGAAGCTCGATGCGGAAGGTCGGCTGATGGTCACGGATTTCATCCGCGACTTCACCGATATCTCGGACGAGGTGGCCTTCGTCGGTCGGGCGGATCATTTTCAGCTGTGGCAGCCGCAGGCATTTCAGGCCGCCCAGATGCAGGCACGAGGAGGGCGTCGGCTGGCGGGCAGGCGTTCCTAACGGTACGAGGGAACGGAATGGCGGCGAATCCTGGCGAAGATTCAACTGATGCCGGTGGCGGACCGGTTCGCCACATTCCGGTTCTTCTCAATGAGGTCCTCGCCGCGCTCGAGCCGTTGCCCGGCAAGATCATTCTCGACGGCACCTTCGGTGCGGGTGGCTACACCTCTGCCATTCTGGGCACCGGCGCCAACGTCGTCGCCCTGGATCGCGACCCGACCGCTATCGAAGCTGGTCAGGCTCTTGTCGCCGAGAGCCAAGGTCGTTTGAGGCTCGTTCATTCGCAGTTCTCTCGACTGGCCGATGCTGCTCCATCCGGCGGACTGGATGGAGTTGTGCTCGATATCGGCGTGTCCTCGATGCAGATCGATGAGGCCGATCGTGGCTTCTCGTTCCTGAAGAATGGTCCGCTGGACATGCGCATGTCGGCGGCAGGTGTTTCTGCGGCTGATGTGATCAATCGCGCCAAAGTGGCTGATCTTATCCGCATCTTTCATTTTCTCGGAGAGGAAAGCCAGTCGCCGCGCATCGCGCACGCGATTGAAAAGCGGCGGGCGGAAAAGCCGTTCGAGACGACGCGCGATCTGGCCGGCCTGATCGAACTCGTCACGCCGCGCAAGATGAAGGACAAGATCCATCCGGCGACCCGTGTCTTCCAGGCGTTGCGAATCTTTGTCAACGATGAGCTTGGCGAATTGGCGCAGGCGCTGTTTGTCGCCGAGCGTGTGCTGAAGCCCGGCGGTCGTCTCGTTGTTGTTACCTTCCATTCGCTCGAGGACCGGATCGTCAAGACCTTCTTCGCCGATCGTGCCGGCAAGGCTTCGGGCTCGCGTCATCTGCCTGTCGCGCACGAGCGTGCTGCAACGTTCGAGCGGATCGGCAAGCCGATGGTTGCTGCGACGGAGGCGGAAGCGCAAGCAAACCCGCGGGCGCGATCTGCCAAGCTGCGGGCAGGGCTGCGCACTGCCGCGCCTGCCGAAGCGGCAGATATTTCCATCTTCGGATTGCCGAATCTGGCGAGTCTCGGAAAGCTCGGAGCCTGATATGCTGAGAACCTTGGACCTCATCCTCGTCGGTGTCATGACAGCCGCTGCTGCTGTCACCTACACCATCAAGCACCATGCCGAGCTCAAGCTCGAGGAGGTTCATCGCCTCGAAGCGGAGATCAAGCTCGAGAGGGACACAATCGACCTGTTGAAGGCGGATTGGGCTCTGCTCTCCCAGCCGAACAGGCTCGAGCGCCTCGTCAACAACTACAATGGTGAGCTTCAGCTGCAGCCGACGGCGTCCACATCGCTGGTTCACGCCAAGGAACTGCCGATGCTGAAATCGCAGGTTCCTGTTCCCGAGATTACAGAAGCGAAAGCCGGTTCGGGCAAGGCAAAGCCAAAGCCAGCGACGCCTGAACCCGAAGAAGAAGACATGATGGCAACCGGATCGGTGGAGTAGAGATGTCGTTTCTTTCACGCATCATGGTCTTGAAGAGCCAGGCGCATTTCTCCGCCGGCACCAATAACCGCCTCGGCGGCAATAGGCCGATCGAGGGATCGCGAAAGAAGAAGGCGGGACAGGCGAAGAGCCGCGTCGGGCTCCTGATCGTCGGCTTTCTCGGCGTTTATTGCGTGATCGGCGGGCGCCTCGTGGAATACGCAGTCCGCGATCCTGATGTCGTGTCCAGCATCCTGCCACCGGATCGTCTGATGGCCTCGCGTCCGGATATCCTGGACCGAAACGGCGAGGTGCTGGCGACCGATATTCGCACGGTCTCGCTTTTTGCCGAGCCGAACAAGGTGGTTGACCCAGACGAAGCGGTCGAGAAGCTCGCGACGGTTCTGCCCGACCTCGACATGAAGGGCACCTACAAGAAGCTCGCGAACCGCACATCTCACTTCGCCTGGCTGCGACGCCAGTTGACGCCGAAGCAGCAGAGCCAGATTCTCGCACTCGGCATTCCCGGCATCGGCTTCCGCCCTGAGAAACGCCGCTTCTATCCGGGCGGCGCGACCGCGGCGCATATCCTCGGTTACGTCAACATCGACAACCGCGGCGTTGCCGGCATGGAGAAATACATTGACGATCAGGGCCTTGCCGACCTCGCTTCAGTCGGCATGACAAGCGACCAGCCGCTTGAGCCCGTTCGCCTGTCGATCGACGTTCGCGTTCAGAACATCGTGCGCGATGTCGTCGTCAACGCCGTCAAGAACTACGAGGCAAAGGGCGCTGGCGCCGTCATCCTCGATATTCATACCGGCGAAGTGCTCGGAATGGCATCGGCCCCTGACTTCGATCCGAACAACCCGCTGGAAGGCGCCAAGGAAGGCTGGCTGAACCGCATGTCGAACGGCACGTTCGAGATGGGGTCGACCTTCAAGACCTTTTCGCTCGCCATGGCGCTCGATACGGGCAAGGTCAGCCTCAACGACAGCTTCGACGCGACGCAGCCGATCCGCATCGGCGGCTTCACCATTCACGACTTCCACGGCCAGCGCCGTTGGCTGACGCTGCCGGAGGTGTTCCAGTATTCGTCCAACGTCGGTACCGCCCGCATCATCGACATCGTCGGCATCGATGCGCAGAAGGACTACCTGACGAAGCTCGGTCTGCTCACCAAGATGCAGACGGAACTCCCCGAGGTGAAGATGCCGAGCCAGCCGAAGGTCTGGAAGAAGATCAACTCGGTGACGATCTCCTTTGGCCACGGTGTTTCCACGACGCCGCTGCAGACGGCGGTTGCGGGCGCGGCGCTCGTCAACGGCGGCAAGCTCATCGAACCGACCTTCCTGCCGCGCAACCGCGAACAGGCAGACGAAGTTGCGGAAGTGGTCGTCAAGAAGACCACCAGCGATGACGTTCGCTATCTCTTCAAGCTGAACGGCATCAAGGGCTCCGGGCGCAATGCTGACGTGCCCGGCTTCAATGTCGGCGGCAAGACCGGCACGGCTGACAAGGTGGTCAATGGCCGCTACGCGACGAACCTCAATTTCAATGCGTTCCTCGCGGCTTTTCCGATCGACGATCCGAAGTATGTCGTGCTGACGTTCTGCGATGAGCCGCACAATGGCGAGAAGGGCCAGAACATTGCAGCGTACACGGCAGCGCCGATGGTCAAGAACATCATCGCCCGCGCGGCCCCAATTCTCGGTGTGGAACCCAAGTTCGGTGACGACGGATCGGCCATGTTGGTGTCTTATTGAGTCTGAATGAATGTCGGAGCCGATTCGCCACGGGGGCGCGGCGGCTTGAGAGAGAAAAGTACATTCGATGAACTTGCGAGACATCGCCGGAGATGCATTTCCGGAACTTGAAGATCAATTGGCCGGGTCTGTCGGGGCGCTGGCGGTTTCGGGTATCTCGTCCGACAGCCGCAAGATCGAACCCGGCATGGTGTTTGTGGCTGTCGCCGGGACGAAGGCCCATGGAGCAGGCTTTATCGCCGACGCGGCGGCGCGCGGTGCTGTCGCGGCCATTGCGTCCCATGGCGTTGATGCTTCCATACCTGTTCTCGTGGTGAACGATCCGCGCCGCTTCCTGTCGATCGCGGCCTCTTATTTCTATGGCAAGCAGCCGGAAACGATGGTTGCCGTGACCGGTACCGCCGGCAAGACGTCGGTTGCTTCCTTCACCCGGCAGATCTGGGCCTATGCAGGCCATCCAGCGGCGATGATCGGCACGACTGGCGTCGTCTCGCCGACACGCAATGAGTATGGCTCGCTGACGACCCCGGATCCGGTTTCGCTTCACAAATTGCTCGCGGAGCTTTCCGAGGAGGGAGTTACCCATGCCTCGATGGAGGCCTCCAGCCATGGCCTCGATCAGGGCCGTCTCGATGGCGTCAAGCTAGCAGCGGCTGCCTTTACCAATCTCGGCCGCGATCACATGGACTACCATCCCACGATCGAAAGCTACATGGCCGCGAAGATGCGGCTGTTCGATACGCTGCTGCCGAAGGGCGCACCGGCCGTGATCTTCGCCGACGATGCGTGGTCGGGGCAAGCCGTCAAAGCGGCGCGCGACGCGGGTCACGACGTTCGCACCGTCGGTCGCAAGGGCGACTACCTCACGCTGAAGCGCGTCGAGCATTTCCGGCACAAGCAGGTGGCTGAAATCCACGCCGAGGGAGAGATCTTCGAGGTCGATATTCCGCTTGCAGGGGACTTCCAGGTGGCCAACGCGCTCGTGGCGGCAGGTCTCGCCATATCGACGGGCGTGCCGGCGAAGGTCGCCATGGCGGCCCTCGAAAAGCTGCAGGGCGCATCCGGTCGTCTCGAATTTGTGGGCCATACCAAGGACGGTGCGCTTGCTTATGTCGACTATGCCCACAAGCCCGACGCGCTTGCCAACGTTTTGGAGTCCGTTCGGCCGTTTACCACGGGCCGCGTCATCGTCGTGTTTGGCTGCGGCGGCGACCGCGATCGTGGCAAGCGCCCGATCATGGGCGAGATCGCCTGCCGTCTGGCCGATGTGGTGATTGTCACCGACGACAATCCACGCTCGGAAGAGCCGGCGACCATTCGCGCCGAGATCATGGCGGCCGCGGGCTGCGCGAGCGAAATCGGCGACCGTGCCGAGGCGATCCGAACGGCCGTAGGAATGCTGACGTCGGGCGACACGCTGATTGTCGCCGGCAAGGGACACGAGGAAGGGCAGACGATCGGGAGCGTCACCCTACCGTTTTCGGATCATGCCGAATTGCGTAAGGCTTTGGAGGAGCTGAAACCGTGAACTGGCTTTGGACGACGGAAGACATGGTTGCCGCCATGGCAGGGCGGCCGTTCGGAACTTTGCCTGAGGGCATTACCGGTATTTCCATCGACAGCCGCTCCATTGCGCCCGGCGAAGCTTTCTTCGCCATCAAGGGCGACCGCGTTGACGGCCACGACTTTGCGTCGATGGCGATGGCAAACGGGGCTGCTCTGCTCGTTGTTAACGAAGCGCGCCTTCCAGCCATGGGGCGGCTTACCGTTCCTGTCATCGTCGTCGAAGATGTGCTGGCGGCACTCGGCAAGCTCGGTCAGGCTTCTCGTGCCCGTTCGCGTGCTCAGATCATTGCCGTGACCGGTTCGGTCGGAAAGACCACAACCAAGGAGATGTTGCGGCGCGTCTTGTCCCCATCGGGCAAGGTGCATGCATCCGTTGCCTCGTTCAACAATCACTGGGGCGTACCCTTGACGCTCGCCCGGATGCCGCTCGACACCTATTTCGGCGTTTTCGAAGTGGGGATGAATCATCCGGACGAAATCCGCCCACTGGTCAAGATGATCAGGCCGCATGTTGCCGTGGTGACAACGATTGCGCCGGCTCACCTCGGCAATTTCAAGAGCATACGAGAGATCGCAACGGCGAAGGCCGAGATTTTCGAAGGTGTGGTTCCCGGCGGTCAGGTCGTGCTCAACAGGGACAACGACCAGTTCAACTTCCTCGAGCGCACGGCGCAGGCCTGCGGCATCCAGCACATTCATTCGTTCGGTCAGCATGCGAAGGCCGATTTCCGCCTCGCGGAGTTCAATGGCTCCGACCAGAGTTCGACGTTGTGGATCACCATCGATGGCGACACCAAGGAGGTCGCGATCGGCGCGCCGGGCCGGCACATTGCCGAGAATGCACTGGCCGCCCTTGGCGTCGTCAAGCTTGTCGGTGCGGACATGCATCAGGCAATCACCTCCCTTTCGACGCTGCAGCCGGAAAAGGGCAGGGGACGGCGTCACCGCCTGGCAATCGACCGCAGCGCCTTCACGGTCATCGACGAAAGCTACAACGCCAATCCCGCTTCGATGCGTGCCGCGATATCCGTGCTTGCGAGTTCCGTTCCGGCAGGTGCTGGGCGGCGCATCGCCGTGCTTGGCGATATGCTGGAGATGGGTGACTACGCGGAGAAAGTCCATTCGGATCTGGCGGGGCCTTTGCTCGCTGCTGGTATAGAGCATGTCTGGCTCGCGGGGCCTGAAATGGTTGCGCTGAAAGAATCGCTCCCCGAGGGCGTGCAGGTCGTCCACTATGAGAAGACCGAAGAACTATCAGAATATGTATTGAACGCTGTCGCGGCTGGCGACGTGCTGATGGTAAAATCGTCACTGGGCATAGGTTTCGGCAAGATCGTTGCCGCGCTCCTTGACAAGTTCCCGCCATTTGCCGACACGCAACGCGATTTTTGAGCGGGTAAACAAGGGGCCCTGAATGCTGATTTGGCTTGTCGAACTGTCGGAACACCTGAAATTCTTGAATCTGTTCAGGTACATTACCTTCCGCACGGGCGCCTCCCTGTTTACGTCCGCCTTCATCGTCTTCCTGTTCGGACCGATGATCATCAGATCCTTGCGCATCCGCCAGGGTAAGGGGCAGCCGATCCGCGCCGACGGTCCGCAGACGCACTTCAAGAAGGCCGGTACGCCGACCATGGGCGGTCTGATGATTCTCGCCGGTATCGTCGGGTCGTCGCTGCTCTGGGCCGATCTTTCGAATGTCTACGTGGTTGCCACGCTGCTCGTCACTCTCGGCTTCGGGGCGATCGGCTTCTATGACGACTACCTCAAGGTCACCAAGCAGAGCCACAAGGGCTTCTCCGGCAAGGCTCGCCTTGGCATTGAATTCGTCATTGCCGGCATCGCCGTCTACTTCATGATGCGCACGGCGCTGGCGTCCGGAACCGCGGGTTCGACCTTCGGGTCCTCGGTCGCGTTTCCGTTCTTCAAGGACTTCATGATCAATCTCGGCATCATGTTCGTCGTTTTCGGCGGCTTCGTGATCGTTGGCGCCGGCAATGCCGTGAACCTGACCGATGGCCTTGATGGCCTTGCCATCGTTCCGGTCATGATTGCTGCGGCGTCGTTTGGTGTGATTGCCTACCTCGCGGGTAATGCAGTCTTTGCAAACTATCTGCAGATCAACTTCGTCCCGGGCACGGGCGAGCTTTCAGTCGTTCTCGGCGCGGTTATCGGCGCTGGTCTCGGCTTCCTTTGGTTCAATGCGCCGCCTGCCGCTATCTTCATGGGTGACACCGGCTCGTTGGCGCTCGGCGGCACGATCGGCACTGTTGCCGTGGCCACCAAGCATGAGATCGTCATGGCGATCATCGGTGGCTTGTTCGTGATGGAGACGTTGTCGGTCATCATTCAGGTCGGCTACTTCAAGATGACGGGCCGACGTGTCTTCCTGATGGCGCCGATCCATCACCATTTCGAGAAAAAGGGCTGGACTGAAAGCCAGGTGGTGATCCGCTTCTGGATCATTGCGGGCGGTCTCGCCCTGCTTGGTCTCTCGACCCTGAAGCTGCGGTAAGCGGCGATGATTCCCGTCACAACCCTCTCGGGAAAGAAGGTCGCGCTCTTCGGGCTCGGTGGTTCCGGTTTTGCTACTGCGCGAGCTCTGAAACTGGGCGGAGCCGAGGTGACGGCATGGGATGACAATCCGGATAGTGTCACCAAAGCCGCCGCCGAGGGAATCCATACGGCTGATCTGCGTTCCCTCGACTGGAGCGCACAATCTCTCTTCGTGCTTTCGCCGGGCGTTCCCCTGACGCATCCGAAACCGCACTGGACCGTCGATCTCGCTCGCGCCGCCGGCGTTGATATCGTTGGCGACGTCGAGCTCTTCGTGCGTGAGCGCCGCGCGCATGCGCCCGATTGCCCGTTTATTGCCATCACCGGCACCAATGGCAAATCAACGACAACGGCGCTAATCGCGCATATCCTGAAGTCGAGCGGGCGCGACACGCAGCTCGGCGGCAATATCGGGACGGCTGTCCTGACGCTCGATCCGCCGAAGGATGGACGCTTCTATGTTGTCGAGTGCTCATCCTATCAGATCGACCTCGCGCCGACGCTTAATCCGTCGGCGGGCATTCTGCTCAACCTGACGCCGGATCATCTCGATCGTCACGGCACGATGCAGCACTATGCCGACATCAAGGAGCGTCTGGTTGCCGGCAGTGGTGTGGCAGTGGTCGGCGTGGACGACAGCCACTGCGAGATGATCGCGGATCGCATCGAGCGAGCCGGCGGCAAGGTCACGCGAATTTCCCGCCGCCATGCGCTGCCTTATGGTATTTATGCGGAAGGAACGAAGCTCGTCCAGGCTTCGGGAGGCGCAACGAAGCCGATCGCCGATCTTGACGGCATCCAGACATTACGTGGCGGCCACAACGCACAGAATGCCGCCGCGGCGGTTGCCGCATGCCTTGCGGTCGGCGTCTCCGAGGAGGAGATACGCGCCGGACTTGCGTCCTTCCCTGGCCTCAAGCACCGGATGCAACCGGTCGGTCGTCGCGGCAATGTCGTTTTCGTCAACGACTCGAAGGCCACGAACGCGGATGCGGCCGCGCCGGCTCTGTCGAGCTACGATCGCATCTACTGGATTGCCGGTGGGTTGCCGAAGGCTGGTGGCATAACCTCGCTGACCGGGCTCTTCCCTCGTATTGCCAAGGCCTACCTGATCGGCGAGGCGGCGACGGAATTTGCTGCAACACTCGGCGAGGCCGTCCCCTACGAGATATCAGGGACATTGGAGCGTGCCGTGGCGCACGCGGCCGCGGACGCCGAAAAAGATGAAAGCGGCCCGTTGGCCGTGATGTTGTCCCCGGCTTGCGCAAGCTTCGACCAGTATAAGAACTTCGAAGTCAGGGGCGATGCATTTGTCAGCCATGTGGCAGCGCTCGACGGAATCACCATGCTGATCGGTTCGGCAACAGGAGATAAGTGACATGGTAAGCCGCGCGGAACGTGGGCCTCTGGCCGATTGGTTTTGGACCATCGACCGCTTCTTCCTGGCGATGTTCATCTTCCTGATGGGCATCGGCTTCATGCTGTCGTTCGCGGCATCACCCGCAGTCGCCGAGCGCATCGGGCTGGAGCCGTTCCACTTCGTCAAGCGCCACGCGGCGTTCATGATCCCGTCGCTCGCCGTCATGTTCGGTCTGTCGTTCCTGACGCCCCGCCAGGTGCGGCGAACGGCGATCATCCTGTTGATCGTCGCGCTTGGCATGATGCTGCTGGCGCTGTTCTTTGGCGTCGAGGTCAAGGGCTCCCGCCGCTGGGTCACCTTGGCCGGCATCTCGATCCAGCCCTCGGAGTTCATGAAGCCCGCTTTTGTCGTTGTCTGTGCCTGGCTCTTTGCCGAGCACGCAAGGCAGCCGGAGATACCGGGTAACCTGTTTGCCATCATCCTCTTCGGCATTGTCGCTGCACTTCTGGTCGCGCAGCCCGACCTTGGGCAAACGATCCTGACGACGGCCGTGTGGGGCGGCATGTTCTTCATGGCCGGCATGCCGTGGATCTGGATCATCCTGCTCGGTGCAGGCGGTGTCGGCGGTCTTGTCAGCGCCTATTACATCTTCCCGCACGTGGCGCTGCGCATCGACAAGTTCCTGACCGGCGAAGGCGATACCTTTCAGATCGACACGGCACGCGAAGCCATCATTCGCGGCGATTGGTTCGGCCAGGGACCGGGCGAGGGCATCGTCAAGCGGATCATCCCCGACGCGCATACCGACTTCATCTTCTCGGTCGCGGCCGAAGAGTTCGGCATCGTCTTCTGCATGGCGCTCGTCGCGCTGTTTTCCGTCCTCGTGCTGCGCGGTCTCTCGCATGCCTATAAGGAGCGGAACGACTTCAACCGCTTTGCCGTCGCTGGCCTCGTGCTGCAGATCGGCATACAGTCCATCATCAACGTGGGCGTCAACCTCGAACTGCTGCCGGCGAAGGGCATGACCCTGCCGCTGATTTCCTACGGCGGTTCGTCCATGGTCGCGATCTGCGTCACCGCCGGGTTTATTCTCGCGCTGACGCGCCATAGGCCGGAAAAACGTGCGCAGGACCGGAGCCTCTTCCGCGTCGCGCATGGAATGCCGGCGGAGTAAGAGTTCATGAGCAAAGGCATCGTCCTGCTTGCCGCCGGGGGGACCGGCGGCCATGTGTTTCCGGCGGAGGCTCTGGCCTACAAGCTGAAGGAACGCGGCTATTCTGTGCATCTCGTGACTGATAGCCGTGCCGAGCGCTATGCCGGCAAATTTCCGGCCGACGAGATCCATGTCGTCCCATCGGCGACAATCGGCTCGAAAAACCCGGTTGCCGTTACGCGCTCGTTGTGGATGCTTTGGAGCGGCATGCGCGCGGCCAAGAAGCTCATTTCACGGCTGAAGCCTGTTGTCGTCGTTGGTTTTGGCGGCTATCCGACCGTACCACCACTGCTGGCGGCGACGCGCCTTGGCGTGCCCGCCATGATCCACGAACAGAATGCGGTGATGGGACGCGCAAACAAGGCGCTGGCGAGCCGGGTGCAGGCGATTGCCGGCGGCTTCCTGCCTGAAGGCGGCGGTCAGTTTCCTGACAAGACGGTGACGACAGGCAATCCAGTGCGCCCGGCGATCATCGATGCGGCGAAGGTGCCGTACTCTCCGTCCAAGTCAGGCGAGCCTTTCAATCTTGTCGTTTTTGGCGGCAGTCAGGGCGCGCAATATTTTTCCAAGGCGATGCCGACCGCCATCAGTTTGCTCGATGACGAGCTTCGCGACCGCCTGCGCATTACCCAGCAGGTGCGACCGGAAGACACTGAGATGATGAGCGTATGCGTCGCTCGCCTGAAGATGGCGGCTGACACGGCACCGTTCTTTACTGACATGGCCGAGCGGCTTGCCGCCGCCCATCTTGTCATCTGCCGTTCCGGAGCCTCGACCGTTTCGGAGATCTCGGTGATCGGACGTCCGGCAATCCTCGTGCCTTATCCGCATGCGTTGGATCACGACCAGGCGGCCAACGCGGCAGCGCTGGCTGCGACCGGCGGCGCCAAGGTGATCACCCAGGCGGAACTCTCGCCCGAGAAGATCGCAACGATCCTGACCCATGTGATGAACGATCCGGAAAAGCTTGCCCGGATGGCGGCTGCCGCCAAGCAAGCGGGCAAACCCGACGCTGCGAACTTGCTTGCTGACATGGTAGAGGCTATTGCGGCACGACGTACAATTGCAGAGTTCAAGGGGAAACGCGCATGAAAATGCCGAAGGCCATCGGCCTCGTTCATTTCATCGGCATCGGCGGCATCGGCATGAGCGGCATTGCCGAGGTGCTCCACAACCTCGGTCATCGCGTGCAGGGGTCGGACCAAGCCGACAGCGCCAACGTGCAACGCCTGCGCGACAAGGGCATCGAAGTCTTCGTCGGCCACAAGGCGGAGAACCTTGGTGACGCCGAAGTCGTGGTCGTCTCGACGGCGATCAAGAAGAACAATCCGGAGCTTGTTGCGGCGCGCGAAAAGCTGCTGCCGGTCGTGCGCCGGGCGGAGATGCTTGCCGAGTTGATGCGGTTCCGGAATGCGATCGCGATCGGTGGAACGCATGGCAAGACGACGACCACGTCGCTGGTGGCAACGCTGCTGGAAGCAGGCGGCCTCGACCCCACCGTAATCAATGGCGGCATCATCAACGCCTACGGCACCAATGCCCGTATGGGCGAGGGTGAGTGGATGGTGGTTGAGGCCGACGAATCCGACGGCACCTTCCTGAAGCTGCCTGCCGATGTTGCGGTCATTACCAATATCGACCCGGAACACCTGGACCACTACGGCAACTTCGATGCCGTGCGCGCCGCGTTCCGCCAGTTCGTCGAGAACGTGCCGTTTTACGGTTTCGGCGTGCTGTGCCTCGACCATCCGGAAGTCCAGGCGCTCGTCGGTCGTATCGAGGACCGCAAGATCGTGACCTACGGCGAGAACCCTCAGGCGGACGTGCGCTTCATGAATGTCCGCATTGATGGTCCGCGTTCGATTTTCGACGTAGAGATCCGCCGCCGGCGGACCGGGCAGGTGATCAGGCTCGACAACCTGGTCATGCCGATGCCCGGCCGTCACAATATTTCCAATGCAACCGCAGCGATTGCCGTCGCCAACCGTCTCGGTATGTCGAGTGAGGACATCGCCAAGGGGCTGGCCTCTTTCGGCGGCGTCAAGCGTCGCTTCACGCTGACCGGCGAATGGAACGGTGTGCAGATCTTCGACGACTACGGACACCATCCGGTCGAGATCAAGGCTGTGCTGCGGGCCGCGCGCGAAGCCTGCAAGGGGCGCGTGATTGCGGTTCACCAGCCGCATCGCTATTCGCGGCTGTCCAGCCTCTTCGAGGAGTTCGCCTCCTGCTTCAATGATGCGGATAGCATTTTCCTTGCTCCCGTCTATGCCGCGGGTGAAGATCCGATCGAAGGAGCGAACTCGGAAGAGCTGGTGTCGCGGATCAAATCCGGCGGTCACCGCGATGCCCGCTTCCTGTCATCCCCAGAGCTTTTGCCTGAAATGGTCGCAGAGATTGCAAAGCCGGGGGATTTTGTGGTTCTGTTGGGGGCTGGGAGCATCACGTACTGGGCGGCGGCGCTGCCCAAGCAATTGCAAAGCCTTTCGGGAATATCTGCATGAAACAGGTGAATGGGGAAAAGCTTCTTGCGTCGCTTGGCGACGGCGTAAAGGACATCCGTGGAAGGATCACGCCGGATGCGCCGATGGACCGTGTCACCTGGTTCCACGCCGGCGGTCTGGCCGAGCTGATGTTTCAGCCGCATGACGAGGAAGACCTCGTTGCCTTCCTCAAGCTTCTGCCGGAAGAGGTGCCGATCACTGTTGTCGGTGTTGGATCCAACATTCTCGTACGTGATGGCGGCATTCCCGGCGTTGTCCTGCGCCTTTCGGCGAAGGGCTTCGGTGCGGTCGAACTTGCCGGCGAGAATCGCATCCGTGCCGGCGCAATCTGCCCCGACAAGCATGTCGCGGCGATGGCAATGGACAACGGCATCGGCGGCTTCCATTTCTACTACGGCATTCCCGGTAGCATCGGCGGCGCCGCGCGCATGAACGCGGGGGCCAATGGCGGAGAGACACGCGAACGCCTCGTCGAGGTGAATGCGGTTGATCGCAAGGGCACCAAGCACGTTCTGTCGAACGCGGATATGGGCTATTCCTACCGTCATTCGTCGGTACCAAGCGATCTGATTTTTACGTCGGTGCTTTTCGAAGGGTACAGCGAAGATCGCGCCAAGATCCGCGCCGAGATGGATGCCGTTCGCAGCCATCGCGAAACGGTCCAGCCGATTCGCGAAAAGACCGGCGGCTCTACCTTCAAGAACCCCGAGGGGCATTCGGCATGGAAGCTCATCGATGAGGCCGGATGCCGCGGATTGGTCATCGGCGGCGCGCAGATGTCTTCGCTTCACTGCAACTTCATGATCAACATGGGGCAGGCAACTGGTTACGATCTCGAATATCTCGGCGAACAGGTCCGCCGTGAAGTCTTCGAAAACTCCGGCATCAAGCTTGAGTGGGAGATCAAGCGTCTCGGCGTCTTCATGCCCGGCCGCGAAGTGCGCCCCTTCCAGGGTGTCACCAGCGAATAGCGGGCGGTGACATTCCTGGCTTAGGTGACAGGAACAGTCTTCTTAATTTCTCTAAGAACTAAAAAGGCCGCGAAACATGTGTTTCGCGGCCTTTCTGTTTCAGTCGCGGTAAACCTCAGACTTCGTCGCGGCCGGAGGCCAGGATGCAGATCAGGGTAATGACTGCAGAGAGGCCGAGATAGTAACCGACATACTGCATGCCGTAGTTCGCCTGTAGCCAGGTGGCGATGTATGGCGCCAGCGAGGCGCCGAAGATGCCGGCAAGGTTGAAGGTGATCGACGATCCGGTGTAGCGCACCGCCGTCGGGAAGGGGGCGGCAAGCGCCGTGCCGATCAGACCATAGGTCATCCCCATCAGCGCCATGGCAACGATCGCGAAGACCACGATGCTACCTTCGCCGCCCGTCATCAGGCCGGGCAGGAAGAACGAGAAGATGCCAATCAGGACGGTGGTCAGGATCAGCACTTCGCGACGGCCGAAGCGCTCGGCGAGCTTGCCCACGATCGGGATGAAGACGCCGAAAGCGATCGAGCCGACGATCTGGATTTCAAGCGCGTCGAGGAACGGGATCTTCAGGACCTTGACGTTGTAGGACAGCAGGTAAGCTGAGCCGATATAGAACAGCACGAAGGTCGCCAGCGCCACGAAAGTGCCGAGGAACAGGCTGCGCTTGTGCTTGCGGAAGAGTTCGGCAACCGGAACGGCCACGCGCTCCTGCTTGTCAATTGCCTTTTGGAAGGCCGGCGTTTCGGTGATCGAAAGGCGGACCCAGAGGCCGATGACGATCAGCAGGATCGACGAGATGAACGGCACGCGCCAGCCCCAGCTCAGAAGCGCATCCTGCGACATGACCTGAAGCAGCAGCCAGAAGATGCCAGAAGAAAGGAACAGGCCGACGGGCGCCCCCAGCTGCGGGAACATGCCGTACCAGCTGCGCTTGCCCTCCGGCGCATTCTCTGTGGCGAGCAGAACGGCGCCGCCCCATTCCCCGCCGAGGCCGAAGCCCTGGCCGAAGCGGCAAAGGGCGAGGAGCAGCGGCGCGAGGACGCCGATCGATTCGTACGAGGGCAGAAGGCCGATCACCACCGTCGAAATGCCCATGGTGAGCAGGGCGGCGACGAGCGTCGTCTTGCGGCCGATTCTGTCACCGAAATGGCCGAAGACCACGGCACCGAGCGGACGGGCGAAGAAGGCGATCGAGAAGGTTGCAAAGGAAGCAAGCAGCGCGGTCGTCGGGTCGCTGTTCGGGAAGAATAGCGTCGGGAAAACCAGCACGGCGGCGGTTGCATAGACGTAGAAGTCGAAGAATTCGATCGTGGTGCCGACGAGGCTCGCGATCAGAACGCGCGCCGGCGAGTTGACTTGCGCACTGTTCGATGAAGCGGGGGTCGGCGATACTCTGGATATCGCGTCAGACATTTTCATTCCAATCGGGATTATAGCTGCGCCTTGGGAAGGCAGGCGGCTCTTAACGCAATTTTAATTCGGCGCAAATGGTCATCGCGTAAGAAACGGAAAAAAGATTAGCGTGCTTCGCATTTTTTTGCCGCCCGTCGGTTTGCTCGACCAGAATCACCAATACCTCGAACGCGGACTTGGATCATTGATCTCGCCGATCTCGGCGGCGCCTCGTCGGAAAGTTAACGTTCCAAGAAACCCCGAGCTGGCTCAACTTCTTGATGAAACCTCGTGCGCTATGCCCTGGCGCTGCTGGTTTCTTTGCGTCTGGCGCGGTTCCGAGGAGATGGTCGCGAGAGGCGAAAATTAACGAAAGTAAACACTTCATTAACCATAATCGGGCTCTAATACATCTGCATCACCGAGCGAGATTCGGACGAGAAACAAGCTTGGTGCAAGCGTCGGAACTCAGAGTGCAGGTTATTTTTGGGGGTGTTGATGAGTCGCAAGCATGTCGCTGTCCTGATGGGCGGGTTTTCCTCGGAGAGGCCGGTAAGCCTTTCTTCCGGGACGGCGTGCGCGGATGCTCTCGAGGCTGAGGGTTTCCAAGTGACGCGGATTGACGTCGACCGCGATGTGTCCGCAAAGCTTGCCGCGTTGCGACCGGACGTCGTCTTCAATGCGCTGCATGGCCCGTTCGGCGAGGATGGCACCATCCAGGGTGTCCTCGAGTATCTCGAGATCCCCTATACGCATTCCGGCGTGTTGGCGTCGGCGCTTGCCATGGATAAGGAAAAGGCAAAGGGGGTTGCTGCCGCTGCGGGCATTCCTGTTGCTCAGTCCGAGGTGATCAATCGATTCGCCTTTCCGGCGGAGCACCCCATGAAACCGCCCTACGTCGTGAAGCCTGTCCGTGAAGGTTCGAGCTTCGGCGTAGTGATCGTTCAGGAAGATCAATCCCACCCGCCGCAGATCATCAGCTCCCCGGAATGGCGCTACGGCGAACAGGTTCTCGTCGAGCGCTACATCTATGGTCGGGAACTGACCTGCGGCGTTATGGGGGATCAAGTGCTCGGCGTGACCGAGGTGGTGCCGATGGGGCACGGCTTCTACGATTATGATGCCAAGTACGTCGCCGGTGGATCGAAACACGTCATCCCGGCGGAAATTTCACCGAATATTTACCAAAAAATACAATCATTGGCGTTAAGGGCGCATCAAGCAATTGGTTGCCGTGGCGTCAGTCGCTCCGACTTTCGTTACGACGATCGCTTCTCCGAAGATGGCGAAATCATCTGGCTGGAAATCAATACTCAGCCGGGCATGACGCCAACCTCCCTGGTGCCCGAAATGGCCGGTCATGCCGGCTACTCGTTTGGGGAATTTCTCCGTTGGATGGTGGAGGACGCTTCTTGTTCTCGGTGACGGTCAAAAGGATAGGGCGCCCAAGTCATCAGGCTGAGCCTTCGTATCCCGAGGGTGATGGTCGGCTGATTCTGCCGCGGCCGCTGCGTCGCGTGGTGCGCTTTCTTGTCAGCCTCGGAAGCGGTCGCATCCATATTCCGGCTCATGTCGGAACGGTCTCCGCCCTGGCTTTCTTTGCTGCGACCGGCCTCTATGGCATGTCGCTCGGTGGTCACACCGAAGCGGTTGCTCAGGCGACGACGACTGCTGCCGGCTTTGCTATCGACGATGTGAAGGTTTCCGGCAACGCCGAGACTTCCGAGATCGAGATTTTGCAGTTGCTGGGGCTTGACGGTACGACCTCGCTGGTCGCTCTCGACGTCGATGCTGCGCGCCAGAAGATTGCCAAGCTCCCCTGGGTCGAGAACGTAGAGGTCCGCAAGATCTATCCGAAGACGATCGAGGTTAAGCTAAAGGAGCGCCAAGCCTATGCCATCTGGCAGCATGGCCAGGATCTCTCTCTCGTGGAGAAGGGCGGCTCGGTCATCGCGCCCCTGCGCGACAACAAATTTTCGCAGTTGCCTCTGGTTGTTGGTCGCGGTGCGGAAGTTGCGGCAACTTCGCTGGAAACCGAGTTTGCAAAGTGGCCGGACATCAAGGCGCGCGTGAGGGCTTACGTCTGGGTTTCGGGCCGTCGCTGGGACCTGCATATGGATAACGGCGTTGCGGTGAAGTTGCCGGAAGACGAAGTGGATCTGGCTTTGGCGCGGCTGGCGAAGTTCATGAAGGAGCAGGATCTTCTGGATCGCGATATCGCAGCCGTCGATCTGAGGCTGGTCGACCGCACGGCAATTCAGTTGACACCGGAAGCGATGGCGCGCCGGCAGCTTGTGCTCGATCAGCGGGCTAAGGATTTGAAGAAGGCGGGGCAAAATATATGAGCTTTTTCGGTTCGTCCCATTTCGGATTGCCGCGCCTGAAGCCGCTTTCGTCGAAGCGGTCCCACGTCGTTTCGGTGCTCGACATCGGATCGACGAAGGTCGTCTGCATGATCGGCCGCCTGACGCCTCGCGAGGAAAGCCAGGTGCTGCCCGGTCGCACGCACAACATTGAAATCATCGGGATTGGCCATCAGCGCTCGCGTGGCATCAAGACCGGCGCGATTTCCGACCTCGATGCGCTGGAAAGCGTGATCCGCCTTGCCGTCGACGCGGCCGAGCGTATGGCGGGCCTGACCGTTGAGAGCCTGATTGTCAATGTCACGGCGGGCCGCCTGACGAGCGATATCTACACTGCAACCATCGATCTCGGTGGACAGGAAGTTGAGCTGAACGACCTGAAGAAGGTTCTGTCGGCAGCCTGCCAACAGTCGCTGCGACAGGATCGCGCCGTGCTGCATTCGCTGGCGACCGGCTTCTCGCTCGACGGCGAACGAGGCATTCGCGATCCGCTGTCGATGTACGGCGACGTTCTCGGTGTCGACATGCATGTCGTGACCGCTGAGCGCACCGCGCTGAAGAATCTCGAGTTGAGCGTCAATCGTGCGCACCTCTCTGTTGAGGGAATCGTTGCAACACCGTACGCTTCGGGTCTGGCCGCGCTTGTCGATGACGAAGTCGAGCTTGGCTGTGCGGCGATCGACATGGGGGGCGGAACGACGACGATTTCGGTCTTTGCAGAGGGTAAGCTGGTGCACACGGACGCCGTCAGTCTCGGTGGCCATCACGTCACGACCGACCTGGCACGCGGTCTTTCGACCCGGATCGAAGACGCCGAGCGCCTCAAGGTCGTTCACGCTTCCGCAATGCCGAACTCCTCAGACGAACGCGAGTTGATTTCGATCCCGCCGATCGGCGAAGACGAACGCGATCTGCCGACGCAGGTGCCGCGCGCTTTGGTGTCGCGCATCGTTAGCGCCCGTATCGAGGAAACAATGGAATTGATCCGTGACCGCATCCAGCGTTCGGGCTTCAGCCCGATCGTCGGCAAGCGTGTCGTGCTGACGGGTGGTGCGAGCCAGCTGACCGGCCTTGCCGAAGTTGCGCGCCGCATTCTTGCCCGCAACGTCAGAATCGGTCGTCCGATGGGCGTCTCGGGCCTGCCGACTGCAGCGAAAGGCCCCGCCTTTTCGACGGCCGTCGGCCTGATGATCTATCCGCAGGTCGCGGACCAGGAAACACATGCGTCACAGAGCGGTCTGCTCATGTCGCTTGGGGGAAATACCAGCCGCTTTGCCCGCATGGGGCAGTGGTTGAAAGAAAGCTTCTGACAATTGAGTGAATTGGCCGGCGTGGCGATGCGGCCATAAAGAGAAGGAACGGTAACATGACTATCAAGCTGCAAAAGCCGGATATCACTGAGCTTAAGCCGCGTATCACCGTGTTCGGTGTTGGCGGTGGCGGTGGCAACGCTGTCAACAACATGATCTCCGCTGGCCTCCAAGGCGTCGACTTCGTCGTTGCCAACACGGATGCCCAGGCCCTGACAATGACCAAGGCAGAGCGCATCATCCAGCTCGGTGCCAACGTCACGGAAGGTCTCGGTGCTGGTTCGCAGCCGGAAGTCGGTCGTGCGGCCGCCGAAGAATGCATCGATGAAATCATCGATCATCTGAACGGAACGCATATGTGCTTCGTTACCGCCGGCATGGGCGGCGGCACGGGTACGGGCGCTGCTCCGGTTGTTGCCCAGGCAGCCCGGAACAAGGGCATCCTGACGGTGGGCGTCGTTACCAAGCCGTTCCACTTTGAAGGCGGTCGCCGTATGCGGCTTGCCGAGCAGGGCATCGAGGAGCTGCAGAAGTCGGTCGATACGCTGATCGTTATCCCGAACCAGAACCTCTTCCGCATCGCCAACGACAAGACGACCTTTGCCGACGCTTTCGCGATGGCTGACCAGGTTCTTTATTCTGGTGTCGCTTGCATCACCGACCTGATGGTGAAGGAAGGTCTCATCAACCTCGATTTCGCCGACGTCCGTTCGGTCATGCGCGAAATGGGTCGTGCGATGATGGGCACCGGCGAAGCATCCGGTCAGGGCCGCGCGATGCAGGCTGCCGAAGCTGCCATCGCCAACCCGCTGCTCGACGAAACCTCGATGAAGGGTGCACAGGGCCTGCTGATCTCGATCACGGGCGGTCGCGACCTGACCCTCTTCGAAGTCGACGAAGCGGCGACCCGTATCCGCGAGGAAGTCGATCCGGATGCGAACATCATCCTCGGCGCGACGTTCGACGAATCGCTCGAAGGCATCATCCGCGTTTCCGTCGTTGCGACCGGCATCGACCGCGCGATCAACGCGGCAGCCGGCAAGACCTTCCAGCCGGCGGCAAAGCCGATCGTCCGTCCTTCCGCGGCCGTTGCTCCGGCGCCGGCCGCAGTTCAGCCTGCACCTGTCATGCAGCAGGCACCCAAGCCCGTCGACACGGTCGCGCAGGCAATTCGCACGGCCGAAGCCGAAATGGAACGCGAACTTGAAATCCATGCTCCGCGTGCTGCAGCTCCGGTCCAGCAGCCCGTAGCTCAGGAAACCTTCCGTCCGCAGAGCAAGATCTTCGCTGCTCCTGAGGCCGCTCCGATCATCCGTCCGGCGCCGGTCCAGCAGGCTCCCGTTCACGCACCTGTCATGAGCCAGCCGGTTCAGCAGCCGGTCATCAGCCAGCCGGCTCCGGTCATGCAGCAGCCGATGGTCGCCCAGCAGGCCGTTCGCATGCCAAAGGTGGAAGACTTCCCGCCGGTGGTTCAGGCTGAGATCGACCATCGCTCGCAGCCGGCTGCTCCGTCGCATGCCCATGAAGAGCGTGGTCCGATGGGCCTCCTGAAGCGGATTACCAGCTCGCTTGGTCGCCGCGAAGAGGAAGTCGCTCCGGAGATGACCTCGGCCCCGGCGGCTGCATCGCAGCAGCGTCGTCCGCTTTCTCCCGAAGCAAGCCTCTATGCGCCGCGCCGCGGGAACCTGGACGATCAGGGCCGCAGCGTTCCTCAGGCTCGCATGATGCAGGAAGACGATCAGCTTGAAATTCCTGCGTTCCTTCGCCGCCAGTCGAACTGACGCAAGGACGGAATCGCCACAACGATGCCCGGGAGTACGCTCCCGGGCATCGTTGTTTTTGGTCGCAAAAATTGGTGCGAATTATGCAGTTATTTCAATGGCATGCTTTCGTAACAAAGCGAAAGAAACAGTGATTTGGAATGGAACCCCGGCGCACGTATGTATGTGCTCGAAGAAACCGTCTTCGTGCGCTTTATGGTGCGAGTTTGACGGAGTGAAATGAACCCTGGCGGATGGCCGGCATGTTAGCCGCGACGGATTACCAGGGGATAATAAAGGCAAAATTTATGGTTATTGGCATGTTGGGTTTTCAGACGACGGTATCACGTCCGATCACGCTCTCGGGCATCGGCGTCCATTCCGGTGCTGACGTTTCGATTACCTTCAACCCGGCGGAAGCCGACACTGGCGTCGTCTTCAATCGCATGCACGAGAACGGTGAGGTTTCCGAATACCGCGCTGTGTCGTCGCAGGTTGGCAATACGGATCTGTGCACGGTTCTCGGCTTTTCTCCGGCGCGCTCGGTCGCGACGATCGAACATGTCATGGCCGCTGTCTATGCGCTTGGTCTCGACAACGTTGTCATCGAGGTCGATGGAGCGGAAATGCCGATCATGGACGGCAGCTCGATGCCGTTCATCGAAGCGATCGAGCAGGTTGGCCTGGTGTCGCTCGGCGTGAAACGCCGCTATATCCGCATCACCAAGCCGGTTCGCATCGAGCATGGCGGCTCGTGGAGCGAGTTCCGTCCCTATGACGGTATGCGCTTCGAAGTCGAGATCGATTTCGACTGCCCGTTGATCGGCCGTCAGAAGTGGGAAGGCGATATGACTTCCGCGACGTTCAAGTCGGAGCTGTCGCGCGCTCGTACCTTCGGCTTCATGCGGGATGTCGAGCGTCTCTGGGCCTCCGGTCATGCGCTTGGTTCGTCGCTCGAAAATTCGGTCGTCATCTCGGACGACAACACCGTCATCAACGTCGAAGGTCTGCGTTACGCCAAGGACGAGTTCGTACGCCACAAGGCGCTCGATGCCGTCGGCGACCTCGCGCTTGCTGGCGCTCCGTTTATCGGCTGCTATCGCTCCTATCGTGGCGGCCACAAGATGAATGCCAATGCTCTCAAGGCGTTGCTCAGCGATCCGACCGCCTATGAAGTGGTCGAGACGTCTGCGCCGCGCCAGCGTGTTGCTCCCCGGGACTTCATCCGGGTCAACGCACCGGAATTTGCTCCCTGGTCGGCATGACCTCCATCGCAGTTTTTAGGCCAGGGCCGCCTCCTTCGGGAGGCGGTTTCTTTATGGGCTGTGAGCTGTCGGCGAATCCTGGATAGGTGTTTTGCCGCAGATGTTTAGAGGCAACAGTTGCAGCTTTCCCGGTGCAAAACTGGCGATTATGGCCCGCCTCGCCACAAAAATGCGTTAATGCATCATCATTGCGTTGCTCTGGCTCCACATTTGTGGCTAGAAACGCCAGCAGGGCGTGGCTGCCGTTGAGGGATGGCGGCGTTGGGATTGTTCCGATGGGTTATGCAGGGTCTGAAAGTATGATGAAGACAGCGCGCGCTTTGTTCGCATCGCTCTTGGTGCTGAGCGCAGGTGCCTTAATTTCCGGATGCCAGTCTGACCCCGATATCGACATCACCAAGCTCGGCCTCGAGAATGATCCGCCGGATGTTCTCTATACGCAGGGTCTCGCCAACATGAAGGCCGGCAACATGGCCGAAGCGGCGCGCAAGTTCGACGCGATCGACCGCGAGAACCCGTTCTCGGAATGGGCGCGCAAGGCCCTCGTGATGAGCACCTTCGTCAAGTACCGCCAGGGCCGTCTCGATGACGCGCTTGCTTCGGGTAACCGCTACATGGCGCAGTATCCGAAGTCCAAGGATGCGCCTTACGTCCAGTATTTGATCGGCCTGACCTATTCGAAGCAGATCGTTGACGTCACGCAGGATCAGCGCGCATCGGCCAAGACCGTCGAGGCCATGCAGGCGGTCATCGACAACTATCCGGATTCCGAATACGTCGACGACGCACAGGCGAAAATCCGCTTCGCACGCGACCAGATGGCCGGCAAGGAAATGCAGGTCGGCCGCTACTATATGGAGCGTAAGGAATATCTCGCCGCGATCTCGCGCTTCCGCACGGTGGTCGAGAAGTATCCGAATACCAACCAGATCGAAGAAGCCCTCGCGCGCCTCGTTGAGGCTTACTATGCAATGGGGATCGTCGACGAGGCGCAAACAGCTGCGGCGGTTCTCGGCCACAACTACCCTGACAGCCAGTGGTACGCGGATTCCTTCAAGCTCCTGAAGAGCGGTGGCACCGAGCCGCGTGAAAACCCGGGCTCCTGGATCGCTGCCGCAGGCAAGAAACTCCTGCTCGGTACCTGAGGCCAATGCTGATCCAGCTTTCGATCCGCGATATCGTTTTGATCGAGCGGCTGGATCTTGCCTTCGAGACCGGCCTCTCGGTGCTGACCGGTGAGACCGGCGCTGGCAAATCCATCCTCCTCGACAGCCTTTCGCTTGCCCTTGGGGGTCGCGGCGACGGCGGCCTGGTTCGCCATGGCGAAGACAAGGGCCAGGTTACGGCCGTCTTCGACGTCGGCCCGGATCACGGTGCCCGCAACCTGCTGCGTGAGAACGGCATCGATGATGACGGCGATCTGATCTTCCGCCGTGTTCAGAACTCCGACGGGCGCACCAAGGCCTATGTCAACGACCAGCCGCTCAGCGTTCAGCTGATGCGTCAGGCCGGACAAATGCTCGTCGAGATCCACGGCCAGCACGATGATCGCGCACTCGTCGACGCGCATGCGCACAGGATCCTGCTTGATGCCTTCGCGGGCGCGAACGAAGACGCTGCCGCCGTTTCCAACCTCTACCGTATCTGGCGCGATACTGAGCGAACGCTGAAGAAACAGCGCGAGAAGGTGGAGAACGCCGCCCGCGAGGCAGACTATCTGCGCTCCTCCGTAGAGGAACTGGAGAAGCTTTCGCCCCACGACGGCGAAGAGGACGAACTTGCCGACCGTCGCCAGAAGATGATGAAGGCAGAGCGCATCGCGGGCGATATAGCCGAAGCGTCCGAGTTCCTCAATGGCAACGCTTCTCCCGTGCCGCACATCGCCTCGCTGGTGCGCCGGCTAGAGCGCAAGAGCCACGAAGCCCCAGGCTTGCTGGAAGACACTGTGGCGCTTCTGGATGCTGCGCTCGATCAACTTTCCAATGCGCAAATGGAAGTCGAGGCTGCGCTGAGGAAGACGGAATACGATCCCAAGGAATTGGAGCGTGTCGAAGAGCGCCTGTTTGCGCTTCGCGCCGCTTCGCGCAAATACTCTGTTCCGGTGACCGAACTGCCGGCGCTCGCCGTTCGCATGATCAGCGATCTTGCGGATCTCGACGCCGGCGAGGAAAGGCTCGCCAAGCTTGAGGCCGAAGTTGGTGTCAGCAAGGCGAACTACCACGCCGCGGCTCGCTCGCTTTCCGACAAGCGCCATCATGCCGGCGACGCCCTGGCTGCTGCCGTGATGGCGGAATTGCCGGCACTGAAGCTCGAGCGGGCGCGGTTCATGGTGGAGATCACCACCAATCCCGAGGATGCGACATCCGAGGGCATCGACATCGTCGAGTTCCATGTTCAGACCAATCCGGGTACGCGTCCGGGCTCCATCATGAAGGTCGCCTCCGGCGGTGAACTCTCGCGCTTCCTGCTCGCCCTAAAGGTGGCGCTCGCCGATCGCGGTTCGGCACCAACGCTCGTCTTCGACGAAATCGATACCGGCGTCGGCGGAGCGGTTGCGGATGCGATCGGTCAGCGACTCAAACGCCTTTCCGACCGCGTGCAGGTCCTTTCCGTCACGCATGCGCCGCAGGTTGCAGCGCGAGCGGCTACGCACCTGCTGATCTCCAAGGGGCCTACTTCCGACGGCTCCGAGAAGATCGCGACGCGCGTCGCGACGATGGCGCCCGACGATCGCACCGAAGAAATTGCCCGCATGCTGGCCGGGGCTTCGGTGACCGAGGAGGCGAGGGCGGCTGCTGCCCGGTTGCTGGCTGGCAGCGGCTGATTCCACAGCTCTTCGAAATGGGGAGCAGGCACGGTTAACGATCTCTCCCGCTCTTTCAATCCATACGTTTTGCTCTAAAACCGACTCCAGATTCGTGGAGCGAGAGCCGTATGTCGACTGAAGCCATAGCCGTTGATGCCCTGACGATCGAAGATGCCGCAGCCGAGCTTGAGCGGCTTGCCAGAGAGATCGCCCGCAACGACGAGCTCTATCACGGCGAGGACCGTCCGGCGATCTCGGACGCCGAGTATGATGCGCTGAAGCGACGCAACGACGCGATCGAGGCGCGTTTCCCTGAGCTCATCCGCGAGGACAGTCCGTCGCGGCGCGTCGGCGCGGCACCCTCGGTGACCTTCGCGCCTGTTGTGCACGCACGGCCGATGCTGTCGCTAGACAACACCTTCTCGCAGGAGGATGTGCAGGACTTCGTTGCAAGCGTCTATCGTTTCCTCGGCCGCTTGCCGGACCAGTCGATCGCGTTTACGGCAGAGCCGAAGATCGATGGCCTCTCCATGTCGATCCGTTACGAGAACCGCAGGATGGTAAGCGCTGCAACCCGCGGCGACGGTACGACCGGCGAAAACGTCACCGCCAACATCCGGACGATCAAGGAAATTCCTCAAACCCTTCCTGCGAGCGCGCCAGCAGTCGTCGAGGTGCGCGGCGAAGTCTATATGGCCAAGAGCGATTTTCTAGCGTTGAACAAGCAGATGGAAGCCGAGGGGAAGCAGACCTACGTCAATCCGCGCAACACGGCCGCGGGTTCGCTACGTCAGCTTGACGCCAAGGTGACGGCAAGCCGCAAGCTGAAGTTCTTCGCCTATGCCTGGGGCGAGATATCCGACATGCCTTCCGACACTCAGTTTGGCATGGTCGAGGTATTCAAGAGTTGGGGCTTCCCGATCAATCCGCTGATGAAGCGGCTGAATTCGGTCGCCGAGATTCTGGCCCATTACGATGAGATCGGCCTGAAGCGGCCGGATCTGGACTATGACATCGACGGTGTCGTCTACAAGGTCGACAGTCTTGAGCTGCAGGCCCGCCTTGGCTTCCGCTCACGCAGTCCACGTTGGGCGACAGCCCACAAGTTCCCGGCCGAGCAGGCGTTCACGACGGTCGAAAATATCGATATCCAGGTCGGCCGCACCGGTGCGCTCACTCCGGTAGCGCGGCTGACGCCGATTACGGTCGGCGGCGTCGTTGTGACCAATGCGACACTACACAACGCCGATTATATCGAAGGCATCGGCAATTCGGGCGAACGTATCCGTGAAGTCGGGCATGACATCAGGATCGGTGATACCGTTATCGTACAGCGGGCAGGCGACGTCATCCCGCAGGTGCTTGATGTTGTCATGGAGAAGCGGCCCACAGACGCCGTCCGCTACGATTTCCCGCAAAAATGCCCGGTCTGCGGCAGTCATGCTGTGCGGGAAAAGAACGAGAAAACGGGAAAGCTCGATTCAGTTACCCGATGCACCGGCGGTTTCATCTGCCGTGCACAGGCAACCGAGCATCTGAAGCACTTCGTCTCCCGCAATGCCTTCGATATCGAGGGCCTGGGGTCGAAGCAGGTCGACTTCTTCTTTGAGAGCGACGATCCTGCCCTGCAGATCCGCACTGCGCCCGATATTTTCACTCTGGAGAAGCGGCAGGCGAACTCGCTGACCAAGCTTGAAAACATCGAAGGCTTCGGCAGGGTCAGCGTCGGAAAGCTCTATGCGGCAATCAACGAGCGACGCAGCATTGCGCTGCATCGGTTCATCTATGCCCTCGGTATCCGCCACATCGGAGAGACCACGGCGAAGCTTCTGGCGCGCTCCTACGGCACCTACGCCGATTTCGAGGCAGCGATGAAGGATGCTGCGCCCCTGTCCGGCGATGCCTGGAACGACCTCAACGCGATTGAAGGCATCGGGGAGATCGTGGCGCGCGCCATCGTCGAATTCTACAAGGAGCCGCGCAATGTCGAGGTCATCTCGCGGCTGCTTGCCGAACTGAACGACGGCACACCCCTGGCGGCCGAAAAGGTCGCGGCTTCCAACAGCCCTGTTGCCGGCAAGACCGTCGTCTTCACCGGTTCGCTGGAGAAGTTTACGCGTGACGAGGCCAAGGCGCGGGCAGAGAGCCTTGGAGCCAAGGTTGCCGGTTCGGTGTCGACGAAGACCGATATCGTCGTCGCAGGACCCGGAGCCGGCTCGAAGCTCGACAAGGCACGTGAGCTTGGCGTCCAAACGATGGACGAGGACGAGTGGCTGGCACTGATCAGTGGGTGAGGACGCCAGCCTTCGCCTTTCTACAGCCTGACTCGCGCCATCGTGTACGCGTCGACATAGGCGCCGTCTCGGAAGCCGAAGGACTTTAACAGGCCTTCCGTCTCGAAACCGAACTTCTTGTAGAGTGCAAGGGCGGCAGCGTTATCCGTGTAGACCGTGAGTTCCAGCCGCTTGATATCAAGCCAATTGTCCGCCGTATCGACAAGCGCCTGCATCAACGCGCTGCCGACGCCCTTTCCGGTGAAATTATCGTGCACGCCCATGCCGATGCTCGCCGCGTGGCTGCGCCGCCCCAGAAGGCGCATGAGATGCGCGTCGCCGATCGGCACCCCGTCGACCTCCGCGACAATGCTCACGTTGCCCTGTGGCATCGACTCGAAACGCTTCCGTGTTTCCTCGACGCTCTGATAAGGAAGACGGAGCGTGCCGTGGCGAAAGCCTGGCAGGTTGAGCATGGCCGTTACCGCCTCGATGTCGCTTGCGCGCATCGCGCGGATCGTCACGCCCGTCACGGGCGGTTTGAGGGGTTTTTCTTCCGGATTATCCAAGACGCTCTCCTTGAGTTGTTGGAGGAGAGCAAGCTTCGAAAACCCTGCTCACCTCGGCAGGGTCTTCGGGATCGATCGGTCGATTAACGCGCCAATGCTCCCCCGAGCCCTGCATGGGTCGTGGTGTGGTGCATGGTCGTAAGAATTGCGCGTGATCCGATCATGCGACGAAAGTCGTTGATGGCGACGCTTGAGTCAAGCCGGGGTGTTTACCTCCGGCTCCCTACAACGCTAAATCGGTGAAAAGATATCGACTCGGAAGCCTCGGTTGAAGACCATCGCCATTGACTTCGAAACAGCCAACGAACAGCGCGGCAGCGCCTGTTCGGTCGGTCTGGCATGGATCGAGGACGGTAAAGTGACCCGCGTAGAGGAGCGTTTGATCCGACCGAGGGAAATGCGGTTTTCCGGCATGAACATCGCCATTCACGGCATTCGGCCGGAGCATGTCGAGGACGCACCCGAGTTTCCCGAGGTTATGGACGAGTTCCACCACGATTTCCGGGGGGCGACCATGATCGCGCACAATGCTGCTTTCGATTTCAGCGTCTGGCGCGCAAGCCTCGATCTCTATCGGCAATCCTATCCGGAACTGACCTATCTCTGCAGCCTGAAGATGGCTCAGCGGATCTGGCCGCATTTCCTGTCGCATCGGCTCAACATCGTCGCCGAGCACCTTGGCCTGCGCTTTGCGCATCACAACGCTGCCGAAGACGCAGCCGTCTGCGCGCACGCGGCGCTCGCGATGGCAAAGGCCGTCGGTGCCGCTGCCGTCAATGCCATTCCCGCTCTGATCGGGATGAAGCCGGGAAAGTTGACACCGGAAGGATATGAAGCCTGCACCTGCCGGAAGGCGTGAAGGTTCCTTGTAAAGGCATCCGTCGGACTTACCTTAGAATCGGATGTAACCAGGGAAACACCATGTCTGGAAAAAGCTGCATCATTCTCGCTGCCTCGCTCATCGGTCTCTGCGCCGGCACGGCATCGGCTGACCAAGTCGGCAAGGTTGGTGTCGACTGGATCGGTAACGACATCATCATCGACGCAGTGGCAGACCCTCAGGTGAAGGGCGTAACCTGTCACGTCACCTATTTCGACCGCAGCGTCATCGACCGCGTGAAGAACGGCAACTGGTTTGAGGATCCCTCGAACAATTCCATTTCCTGCCGCCAGACCGGGCCGATCGAGATCGACGACATCAACCTCTCGAAAGGCGGCGACGAAGTCTTCAAGACGGGCATGTCGCTGATCTGGAAGAAGCTGGTCGTCAACCGGATCTACGACAAGGAAAACGACACGCTGATCTACCTCGCGCATTCCCGCGAATTGACCGATGGCTCGGCCAAAATGGCGATCTCGACGATCCCGCTTTATGGCCAGAACGTCACCTGGAAAAACGGTAAGCCGCAATAACGCCTGCACGCCGGTTCGGATGGAATCGGCGGCAGGCCCAGATATGGTCCGATGGCGGACCAAACCGAAGGGAACGCTCATGCCAAGCCACGCGCGGATCGGCAACCAATATCTGACGGTCGATGTTTCCTCACTAGGAGCCGAGATGCAGTCGCTTGTGACAAGCGACGGCCGGTCGTGGTTGTGGAACGGAGATGCGGCTTTCTGGGGCGGACGTTCGCCGGTGCTTTTTCCGATTGTCGGCAAGGCGCCCGAGGACATGTTGGCGATCGACGGCGAGACCTATCCGATGGGGCAGCACGGTTTCGCGCGCCGGACGGAATTTGCCCTTGCCTCCGCGGACGCAACGACATGCCGGTATGAACTCGCCTCATCGCCGACGACGCGGGCGGTCTATCCTTTCGACTTCCTGTTGGCGGTAGAACACACGCTGGAGGGACGGGCACTGACCGTCGCAGCCGAGGTCACAAATCGCGATAGCCGGCCGTTGCCCTTCGGCCTCGGCTTTCATCCCGCCTTCGTCTGGCCATTGCCTGGATTTGCCGGGCGCGATCACGTCATCACCCTCGACAATCAGGGAGAGCCAGGTTTGGTGCGATTGCAGGGTGGGTTGATCTCGCCCGCGAAGCTGGCGTCGCCATTCAAGGCCGGACGGCTTGTGCTGGACCGCGGCATGTTCGAGCAGGATGCCATGATCTTTCCCGAGGGGGCGGGGAAGGGATTAAGCTACGGTGTCGATGGTGGGCCGACGATGCATTTCCGTTTTGAAAATCTGCCCAATCTGGCGCTCTGGCAGAAACCGGGCGCACCGTTCATCTGTATCGAACCCTGGCATGGAACGGCCGCTGAGAAGGACGGCTCGAACGAGATTGCAAAGCGCCCGTACAGCCTGACATTGCCTCCCGGCGAAACCAGCCGCTTTGCATTCACGGTCGAGATCGTGGAGTAGTTAAAGCTGGCATCTTTCCACGCGCGAAAGACGAAAACCGCCTGCAAGTAGTCTTGCAGGCGGCGAGTTTGCTTATGGGACGTGACCGCGCAAGACGGGCTATTACGCAGCTTCGCGCGTCAATTCGTCGGCGATGACGGTGTCGAGGTTCAGGAAGCAGACCATGGTCTTTTCGAGGGCGACGATGCCGCGGCAGAAGGCGCGCTGCGCTTCCGGGATGATTTCCGGGGCCGGCTGCAGGTCTTCGCTCTTGATGGTCATCATGTCGGAGACCTGTTCGACCAGCAGGCCGACGAGCTTGCCAGCAATGTCGGTGACGATGATGGCAGAGCGCTCTGACGGCTCGGTCATCTTCATGCCGAGACGGCAGGCCATGTCGATGACAGGGATCACAGCGCCACGCAGGTTGATGAGGCCGAGGACGTAAGGCGGCGTGTGCGGCATCGGCGTCACCGGCGCCCAGCCGCGAATTTCGCGGATCGCCATGATGTCGATGCAGAATTCCTGCTCGCCGAGATGGAAGGAGACGATCTCGAGATGCGAGCCGGTCTGGTTGATGACGGTGTTGTTCATGATCAGAATTCTTCCCAGTTGTCTCCGGCCGGTGCGGCCATGGCTCTGGCGGTTGCGCCGCCGCTGAATGCGCCCGCGACCTTGCCGATCAGGCTTCGTGCGGGAGATGGTTTCGGATGCGAGACTGCGGTGGCTTCCCGCGGCGTGGAACGGGCATTCATGCCCTCGCCGATCTTGAACGTCCGGATCAGGTGGATCAGGCTGTCGGCATCGGTGGCGAGCGCATGGCTTGCTGCGTTCGTCTCTTCCACCATGGCCGCGTTCTTCTGCGTGACCTGGTCCATCTGGCTGATGGCCGTGTTGATTTCGTTCAGTCCGGTGGATTGTTCGCGTGCAGAGGTTACGATTGATTTAACATGCTCGTCGATGCGCAAAACATCTTCGCCGATCTGGCGCAACGCTTCGCCTGCAGCGGTCACGAGTTCGCCGCCGGCCTTTACCTCAGCCCCGGATTTTCCGATCAAGGCCTTGATATCCTTGGCAGCCCCTGCTGCCCGACCGGCGAGTTCGCGCACCTCCTGCGCGACGACCGCGAAGCCCTTGCCAGCTTCGCCGGCACGCGCTGCTTCGACGCCGGCATTGAGGGCGAGCAAGTTGGTCTGGAAAGCGATCTCATCGATGACGTTGATGATCGTTCCGATCTCACGAGAGGCCGTAGCGATTCGCTCCATGGCGGCCATGGCGTCGGTGACGACCGCATCTGATTTCGTCGTGTTCTGTCGGGTATGGGCAACCATGTGGCCGACTTCTTCGGCGCGGTTGGTGGCGTTACGGACCGTTGCCGTGATCTGATCGAGTGCCGCGGATGTTTCCTCAAGCGATGCGGCTTGCTGCTCCGTGCGCTTGGCGAGATCGTCGGCGGCGGCACGCATCTGCTGGCTGCTTGCCTGGATGGACGTACCGTTCTGAGAAATGCCGGCCATCGTCTGGCGGAGTGTTGCCGTGGTCAAATTGAAGTCGCTGCGCAGGCGCTCCAGTTCAGGCTTGAATGGCTGGTCGATGGTGACCGTTACGTCGCCGCCAGCGAGCCGGTTGAGGCCCTGGCCCAATGCCTTGACAGCATTGTCGAGCGCCTCGGCATCGGCCAGCTTTGCTGCTTCGCGGCTGCGACGCTCTGCGTCGCTTTGCTGACGCTCGCTGTCAGTCCGCGCCTGGAGTTCCAACTTGTCGATTGCGGCAAGCCGGAAGCTTTCCGCCGCGCGTGCCATGTCGCCGATCTCGTCGCCACGCTCGGTGGCGGGGACGTGGCTGGCGAGATCGCCCCGCATGATCGCGTGCATGCTCTTGCGGACGGCCTCGATGCCGCGGCTGATGGAGCCGCCATGAATGTACTGCAGGATCGCCATTGCGAGGATGGCAACGATACCGAGTGCAAGCTGGATGTGGATTGCCCGCTGCGAGATCGCGTTTGCCTCGTCGATTCGAGCCTTGGCGAGTTCGCCGCCATCGCGCGCGAGCTTGTCCAATGTCGCGCCTACTTTGTCGCCACCTCCGTCGATAGCGTCGTCGAGCCTGTCGAACTCACTGTCTGGCGCGCCGGCTTCGACAGCCGCCTTCAGGTCGCCGACGATATTCTTCCCGAGCGTCGCGACGTCTGCGTCATACGTGGATAGCAGGCTTCCAGCGTTCAACTCTTCGGCCAGACGGTGCAATTCCTTGGAGCTGTTTTGTAGCCCCGCAATTGCGTCATTCATCAGCTTCAGGCGTTCGGGCATCACTGTGCGATCGCCACGATCGACGATGGTGTCCATGGCGGCAAGAATCAGAGTGAGGTTTGCGGCTCGCATCTCGTTGATGTGGTCGACGCTGACCTGGATTTCGTTGGCGTGTCTTAGACCGGCATCAGCGCTTGAATTCTGGTACCAGCCAACCGCGATCATCGAGCCGAACCCGATGAACGCAGCGCCCGCAAGGGTGCCGAGCCTCTGGCCAACAGAGAGGCTGCTGCGCACTTTCATATCAGTCATGTGATGATTATCCCCCTCCGCGATGAGACGCGGTATCCATTTTGCGCTCACGCGGATAGCCGGGATCGAAATGCCAGGCAGACGTCATGTCACGGGAGCGGCGGACGCTCCATCCAGTGCTAAATATAGATGTGTATTTTTAAGTATTTACTAACCCTCAAAGATTGTAGGCTGCCTCCTCTCGTACCAGCATGTGTTGGTAACTATCTGGGCTTTTTAGTTCGATTACGCTTTTTCCGTGTGCCTGTGGGGCAATCGGTCGCCGGCGGGAAACGTCTTGTTGAATTGCGCCGTCGAGAATGAGGCGATATCACCCGTGAACGGGAATGGTCCCGACATCAGAGGTTTGATCGATGAAGACTGTCCGCGTTGCGGTGTGGGTTGCGGTGCTGTTGATGGCCGGGATTCTCGGCTGGCTGACCCTCAATGTCACCAAGACGAAAGACGCGGTGTCCGAGGGACCGTTCGGCGTGCCGTTCACGCTGGTCGCCCAGGACGGCCAACCGATCACCGAGCAGGCCTTCCGCGGCAAACCGACGGCGCTGTTCTTTGGGTTCACTCATTGCCCGGAAGTCTGCCCGACAACGCTGTTCGAAATGAATGGTTGGCTGGAGAAGGTCGACCCAGAGGGCAAGAAGCTTCAAGCGTATTTTGTGACCGTCGATCCGGAGCGCGACACGCCTGACGTGATGAACCAGTACGTCTCCAATGTGTCCAAGCGCATCGTCGGTATTTCAGGCGCGCCCGACAAGGTCGCCGATGTCATCAAGGGCTACCGGGTCTACGCCAAGAAAGTTCCTGTCGACGAGAGCAAGCCGGACGGCGACTACACAATGGACCACACGGCTTCCGTCTTCCTGCTCGACTCGGCGGGGCGCTTCGCCGGCACCATCGCCTATGGCGAAAACCCCGATACGGCGGTAAAGAAATTGGAGAACCTCGTCAGCAAGGGATGACGGCATGGCGTCAGGGCATCGCAGCATCTTGATCGCCGGCGCCGGCACGACCGGCCTGACTGCCGCCCTCGAACTTGCCCGGCGCGGGCACGTTCCGCGTATCATCGACGGTGACGCCGGCCCTGTGCCGTTGGCGGAAAGCCGGGCTCTCGGCATCAATGCCAGAACACTGACGCTGCTTTCGCCTTCACGTGTAAGCGACGCCATCCTGCAGGAAGCACAGCGGATTGCGCATTTCCGCATCGTCTCCGGGAACAGACTGCTTGCCGACGTCGACACGACAACCGTGCCCGGTCCCTACAGCGCTATCCAGATGCTGGCGCAGGGACATACCGAGCGGCTCCTGTTGGGCAAGCTTTCCGATTTTGAGGTTGCTCCCGAATGGCAGACCGTGGTGGAGACGGTTTCGCGGGATACCTCGAAGCCGCGAGTAACTCTGCGGAAGCCCGATGGATCTGTAGAAACGGCGGATTTCGATATTGTCATTGGCGCCGACGGCGCTCATTCGACGGTGCGCAAGGCTGTCGGCATCGATTTCCCCGGGCAGGCGCTGGAGAGCAGCTTTTATCTCGCGGATTTCCGCTACGACGAACCGGTCGATACCGGCTTTGTCGAGATCAATCTGCTCGACCCGGGGATGATCGGACGTCTGCCTGTTACGCATGATGTCCTGCGCTATATCTCGACGCTCCCCGATTTCGAGAGCCGCATCCGGCATCCTGCACGGGTCACCGAGCGCGTCTGGGCCTCCGATTTTCGCATTCACTTCCGTCGTGCTTCGGAGATGGCAAGGGGTAACGTGTTTCTCGCAGGTGACGCGGCGCATATTCACTCGCCGGCCGGTGCGCGCGGGATGAACCTTGGCATAGAAGACGCGTGCTGGCTCGCCTGGCTCATTTCTGAGGGGCGGGAACGCGAATATGCGGCTCTGAGGATGCCGGCGGTGACGACGGTGCTGAAACAGACCCACCAATTGACGTCGCTGATCACCATGGAGAATCCGATGGCGATCGCGGTCCGAAACCTTGCCGTCCCCTTCCTTTTGCGAATACCTGCCTTCCGACAAAAATTGCTTCGCGGCGTGTCGGGATATGATACGCAGTCGCCTCCCTGGATCGCTGGCGCGCTATAGAAGAAAGACCGATTGTGGAAATACGCCTTTATGTGACGACAACCGAAGTACTGGCCGGCGAGATCCTGGATCTGTTGTCCGATGTCTTTGGCGAAGAAGACTTCGCAATCGCGACGACTGAGATCGACGAGAAAAAGGACATTTGGGAAGCGTCTGTCTACATGATGCGTGAGGACGAGGCGGAGGTCAGAGCGCGTGTCGAGGAAGCGCTGAAGACGAGTTTTCCCGACGCAAAGGTAGAGCGTGAGGTTATCCCCGATGTCGATTGGGTTGCGAAATCACTCGAGGGGCTGAAGCCGGTGCGGGCGGGGCGGTTTCTCGTCCACGGCTCGCACGACCGCGATAAGGTGCGTCCGGGCGACATCGCTATTGAGATCGATGCGGGCCAGGCGTTTGGTACCGGTCATCATGGCACAACGGCCGGCTGCCTGGAGACGATCGATCGCGTTCTTCGTTCCCGCCCAGTGCGCAATGCGCTTGACCTCGGAACCGGCAGCGGCGTTCTGGCGATTGCCGTGCGGAAGCTCCGGAACATTCCTGTTCTCGCGACCGATATCGATCCGATCGCAACGAAGGTTGCGGCCGAGAATGTCAGAAGCAACGGCATTGCGTCAGGCATTTCGACGGCAACGGCCCCGGGCTTTCACTCGACCGCATTTTCCGCCCACGGCCCCTTCGATCTGATCATTGCCAATATCCTGGCGCGGCCACTGATCAAGATGGCGCCGCAACTCGTTAATCATCTGGCGCCCGGTGGTTCGGTCATCCTCTCCGGAATTCTTGCCGCGCAACGCTGGAAGGTGCTGGCCGCCTACAATGGCGCGCATCTGCGGCATGTCCGCACCATCTGGCGCAACGGCTGGGTGACGATCCATCTCGACCGCCCCTGAAATGAAGGCAAAAAGAAAAGGCGGTGCCAATGGCACCGCCTTCGGACCAGTTTCCCGGTCATGCCCGCGAGCTCGAAGGAGGAGGAGCGCTCGAGCGGGCTTCTACTGGTTCTGATCGCCGATCCCGTGAGGGAGGAGGAGAAGGGAGCGGCGAGTTGCTCAGAACGCGTAGCTGGTTGCGACCTGATGGCGCGTAACCCTTTGGCCGGCGCCGAGCATCTTGAGGGTGTCCTCATGCAGCGGACGGCGCGAGCCGATGATGTGACGCACAGTCTGGCGCTCGCCAGCCTGTACCGGGCTGCTGTAAGCGAAGCGCGACAGAGGGGCAGTCATATCTGAATTCCTTTTGTTTCGTTTCAGGTTCGTCTCGAACCTGTTTGATGGCGCCTATATAGCGATTTAGAAAAGCGGAGGGAGAGGGTTTCGTTCATGGGAGCCATGCGCTGAATGCATAAAGCGTGCCAGTTTGTGAATCGATGCCTCATTTCCGCCGAATTATTGGGCGGCTTTTGCTCAGGCATCACTTTGCAGATTTCTCGTATTCGCCTGAAATTCCGATAACATAGCCGAATCCCGTCGCTGAGGGATTCGCACAAAACCGGGTTATTGAGCATGTTCCAGTCTTTTGAAGTCACTTCGACGCCACAATTCGGCCGCGATCGCGTCTCCGCTTTGCGGGCAAGTTTTGATGCGCTTGGCATCGACGCCTTTCTGGTGCCGCGCGCCGACGAGTTCAACGGCGAATATGTCCCGGCTTGTTCGGAGCGTTTGTCCTGGTTGACGGGCTTCACCGGATCGGCGGGCATCGCGCTGGTGACGCGTGCGGCGGCGATTGTCTTCGTGGATGGGCGCTACGTGACGCAGCTTGCCGAGCAAGTGGATAATTCCGTCTTCACCGGCGGAGACCTTGTGAACGAACCGCCCCACGCTTGGCTTGCGAAGAATGGTTCGAAGGGCCTGCGTCTCGGTATCGATCCGTGGCTGCATTCCGGCGCGGAGGTGCGGCGATTAGAGAAGGCGCTCGCCGAAATTGGTGGTTCGCTTGTCGTCCTTCCCCACAATCCCCTTGATGAGCTCTGGAGCGACCGCCCGCAGGAACCGCTGGGGCAGGTGGCAATCCAGAACGTCGTGCAGGCGGGCATACTCGCGACCGAGAAGATCGCGACGATTGCAGCCGATCTCGCAAAGAAGAACTTGAAGGCGGCCCTGATCGCGGATCCGTCTTCGGTGGCCTGGACCTTCAATATCCGCGGTGCCGATGTGCCGCATACGCCGCACCCGCTGGCGCGCGCGATCATCCATGCCGACGGCAAGGCCGATCTCTTCCTCGACAAGCGCAAAACCGGCATCGAGGCGGAAGCCTATCTTGCACAGATGTGCGTTCAGCTTCCACCGTCGGAACTCGAAAAGAAACTGTCGACCGTTGCAAGGGATGGTGGCCGCGTCCTGGTCGATCCGGATCTCACCTCGTATGCCCTGGCGGAGATCATTCGCAAGGCGGGTGGCGAGGTCGTGGAAGGCAATGATCCCGCGAAGCTGCCACGGGCCGTCAAGAACGGCGTGGAGATCGATGGTTCTGCTGCCGCGCATCTCCAGGACGGCGCGGCCATGGTCGAGTTTCTCTACTGGCTGTCGCAGACCAAGCCGGGAACGGTGACCGAAATCGAGGTGGCGGAGAAGCTGGAAGCGGCACGCGCTCGCGTCGGCCAGAGCATGCAGAACCCGTTGAAGGACATCTCCTTCGACACGATCTCCGGTGCCGGTGAGCATGCGGCGATCATGCACTACCGCGTGACGACGGAAACGAACCGCAAGCTTCAAGCCGGGGAACTCTTCCTGATCGATTCCGGTGCCCAGTACATCAACGGTACGACCGACATTACCCGCACCGTCGGTATCGGCTCGGTCACCGAGGAACATAAGCGCTTCTTCACGCTGGTGCTGAAGGGGATGATCCAGATCAGCACCGCGCGCTTTCCCAAGGGCACCCGCGGCTGTGACCTCGATCCGCTGGCCCGCATCGCGCTTTGGCGAGCAGGGGCTGATTTCGCCCATGGCACCGGCCACGGGGTCGGGTCCTATCTTTCAGTGCATGAAGGGCCGCAGCGCATCGCCAGGCTTTCAACGCAGGAGCTGCTGCCAGGGATGATTCTCTCGAACGAGCCTGGCTACTACAGGCCAGGCGCTTTCGGGATTCGCATCGAGAATTTGATCTATGTCCGAGAGGCGGAGGCGATCGACGGCGGTGACTTGCCGATGCTTGGCTTCGAGACGCTGACCTTCTGCCCGATTGACCGGAGCCTGGTCATTCCGGAACTTCTGACGCACGACGAACTGCATTGGTTCAATGGCTATCACGAACGCACGCGTGAGGCGCTGATGCCGCTGATCCACGACCACGACGTCAAGGCGTGGCTGGAGAATGCCACCCTGCCGCTCGAATATTGACTAGCGCCGGCGGCGTCACATGCCGATGGTGTGACGCCAGGCCATCACGACGAGCCATGCGACAATCAGCATCCAGGTGTGCGAGGCCCTCAGGCCGACGACGAGCGCGGCGAGTAGGGCGAGCTTCGACTCCCAGCCACCGGTGAAGAAGGCCGGCGCGACAAGCGTCGTCAACACAGCGGCCGGAACTGCGGCAAGTGCTGCCTCCATGCGCGGCGGGATGCGCTTCATAGTCGTGATGAGGATATAGCCACCGATGCGCGTCGCGTAGGTCGCAGCCGCTGCCGCCAGGATCACGAGCGCCATGTGAAGATCGAAGGCCATCATCATACCTCGTGCAGATCGGATTCGAGTTCCTGTTCATGCGGCGGCGGCGGGAACAGGGCGGCAAGCACGATGCCGGCAGCGGCGCCAAGGCTTACGTGCCAAGGCGAGCCGACATAATGGTAGGCGACAACAGAGGCGACCGCGCTAACGGCAGCGACCGGTAGAAAGTTGTCGCGATGGCGGAAATCGAGGACGATGCCGAGGAAATAGGCTGGCAACAGGATGTCCAGTCCGATCGATTTCGGGTCGCCGATGTAACTTCCGAGCGTGCCGCCCAGCAGACTGACCAAAACCCAGGGCACGTAGATGATGATCCCAAAGCCGAGGTACCAGATGAACGTGACCGGCTTGCCGCTTTCGCCACGTTTGACCGTTTCCGCAAACTGCGGATCGACCAGAAGGAAAAAGGTGAAGAACTTCTGGAGCGGCGAAAAATGCTTGATGTAAGGCGCGATCGCCGCGGAATAGAGGACGTGGCGGAAATTGACTGCAAGGATCGAGGCAACGATCAGCCACGCCTGCACATTGTGGCCGAAGAGCTCGATGCCGACCATCTGGCTCGCGCCGGCGTAAACGGTGGCACTCATGAAGGTCACTTCCGCAAGTGACATGCCGTTATCAACCGCGAGCGCTCCAAACAAGGCCCCGAACGGGGCCGAGGCCAGCGCGATGGCCGAGCCACCGCGCAAACCGTCGAAAAAATCAGCGCGACTCATCGGCGACAATCCTTCTGGAATTTTGCCTTCCGTGTAAGGAGGGGTAGTACCTGCCGCAAGCAAATTTCCTTGATTGAACGATCGATTTCGCTGAACGATGCGGTCGCGACTGATTGCCGTTCGGGGAGAAAAGATGAACCAGATCGAATTTTCGAAGGAAGAGAAGGCCGAACTTCTTGCGCGGATTCAGCACTATTTCAGCAGCGAGCTGGACCAGCCGATCGGTCTCCTGAAAGCGGAGTTCGTGCTCGAGTTCTTTGCGAAGGAAGTCGGCGCCGCCTACTACAAGAAGGGGCTGGAAGATGCGCAAATCGCGCTCGCCAGACGGATGGACGACTTTTCCGAGGACGTCTACCAATTGCAACGGAATGCGACGGCGTAGCTAGGTCCTGCCGCTAGCCGTCGAGAACCTGCCGGCTGGTGATGATATCGATGCCATGCTCGCGCATCTCCTCGATCGCCGCCGCAACGCCCTCAGGCGAGATGCCGCGGCTGGCGTCTTCGATGAAGCGAACGCGGACGCCGGGCATCATCTCGGTCGCATCCAATGCCGAGAACTTCACGCAGTAGTCGGTTGCGAGACCGCAGACGTCCAGATCGGTCACCTCCTGGCCCTCAAGGAAATGGGCAAGACCCGTCAGCGCGTCCTGATCGTTGTCGCGAAAGGCGGAGTAGCTGTCGACACTGTGATTCTCGCCCTTTTGCAGGATGAGATCGATCTTGCCCATCTTGAGGTCCGGATGCAGTTCTGCGTCCGTCGTGCCCTGAACGCAGTGGTCCGGCCACATCATCTGCGGCTTGCCTGACAATGTGCCAAGTTCGAACGGTTGCTTTCCCGGGTGAGAGGAAGCGAAGCTGCCATGACCGGACGGATGCCAGTCCTGCGAGGCAACGATCAGGTCGTATTTGCCGCTGTCGATCAGACGATTCGCGATGGGGACCACCTCGTGGCCATCCAGCACTGGAAGGTTGCCGCCTGGGCAGAAGCCATTTTGAATATCGACCAGCAACAAGGCTTTCATCGGTGCGATTCCCTCGAGTTGTGCGCTGCACCATGCCAAGGGTGGAGGGATGGCGCAAGCGCCAAGACACTTCGCCGCAGATCAGCGAAGTGCGCCTTGAAAGGGTCAGCTCGGCCGGTGCCCTTTCAGCCCGTAAAAGGCGATGTAAGCATAGCACAGAACCGGCATGAGGAAGGCGAGGTGAATGCCGATCGTGTCCGCCAGCGCGCCTTGAACAAGCGGAAGCAACGCGCCGCCGACGATTGCAAGGCAGAGGATTCCCGAGCCTTGGCTCGTATGTTTTCCGAGACCGTACAGTGCCAGGCTGAAGATCGTTGGGAACATGATCGAGTTGAAGAGACCGATCGCCAGCACGGACCACATGGCGACATGACCACCCGAGAAGACGGTCAGCAATAGGAGCGCGATTACTACGACTGCATTGAAGGCCAATGCCTTGCCGTCGTCAACGTAACGCATGACGACAGCGCCAACGAAACGACCAATCATCGCCCCGCCCCAGAAATAGGACACGTGATGCGCGGCCTCGGCTTCCGAAAAGCCGGCGATATCAGGCTGACCCAGGAAGTTGACGAGGAAGCTGCCGATGCTGACTTCGGCACCGACGTAGACGAAGATGCCGACGGCGCCGAGGATCAGATGGCGGTACTGCCAGGCAGAGCCGCCGCCGGTGATCGGCTCGATCTCTTCGGCGCTGTCAACATGCGGCAGTTTCAGGGCTGCAAAAAGTGCTGCCAATACCAGGAAGGCGATGGCCAGGAGCATGTAGGGAAACTTCACGGCGCCCGCTTCGGCGAGCCTCATGGCATCGAGTTGTTCGGGTGTGGCGCCGACAACGGCGGCGGTCGTAGCGGACAGGATCAGGAACGCACCGAACATGGGTGCAAGCGTGGTGCCAAGAGAGTTGAATGCCTGCGTCAGGGTCAGGCGGCTTGCGGCCGTGTCGGGTGGACCGAGCACGGTGACATAGGGATTGGCCGCGACTTGAAGCAGAGTGATCCCGGTTGCCAGTACGAAAAAGGCTCCGAGGAAGAGCGCGTAGACGCGGTAGCTCGCTGCAGGAATGAACAGCGCGCAACCGACCGCAGCGATGAGGAGGCCGGTTACGATACCCCACTTGTAGCTGATGCGCTTGACGAGCGCGCCGGCGGGCAAGGAGATGATGAAGTACGCGCCGAAAAAGCAGAACTGAATCAGCATGGACTGCGTGTAATTCAGATGGAAGACGTTCTTCAGATGCGGAATGAGAATGTCGTTCAGGCAGGTGATGAAGCCCCACATGAAAAACAGCGACGTCAGCGCCACGAGCGCAAATCGATAGTTCGCTGCCGGGGAAGTCGTAGCCGGGCGTGTCGTCGCGGCGTTGTTGGTGATGATACCAGCCACTGTCTTGTACCTCTTGTTCTTGTTGCGCCGGAAACTTCCCTCGGAGCTATCAAGGCGATGGGCCGGCGGTGGCTCGGCAGAGCGCTTGGGAGGAGGCGTGCAGCAAGCCACAAGGCTTCATATATTCATTTGGAGTCGAATTGGTAGTATTCAAACTATTTTATTGTGCGGTTGGTGGGAGGTTCTCGACCGCGAATTGGACGGGCCTTAGGCCGCGCAGGCGGACTTCGCGCCTGCCTGTTCTTCTGCCGTGCGACTGGCGTGATAGGCGCGCTTCTGTGCGTACATGGCAATGTCGGCACGCCGCACCATCGACTCCATCGTTTCCCCGGGCTCGCTTGTCGCGACACCCAGAGAAATGCTGAGCGGTGCATTGGAATAGAACTGGTTGTTGATCTTCAGAAGTTCGCCGATCGTCTCGACCATCGTGGCGACGGCCTGCTTGTCGGCGCCAGGCATGAGAACTGCAAACTCGTCGCCGCCGATTCGGGCCGCATGGTTGGGTTGTGCGACAGCGCCGCCCAGAACTTCGCCCAGTCGACGCAGCAGCGCGTCGCCTGCGTCATGCCCGAGCTGGTCATTTGCTTCCTTCAGGCCATTGAGATCGATGATGACGGCCGACACTGGACGCAGCGACTTGCGCTCCAGCCTGTTCAGTTCGTCGACGTAGAAGGCACGATTGTGGAGCTTGGTCAGCACGTCGTGCTTGCCGAGATATTCGAGATAAGCCTCGGCCTTCTTGCGCGCGGTGATGTCGGTGAGCGCCACCTGCACCAGTGCCCAGTCCGCCTCGTGGCCGGGCAAAACGGAGAACTGAAGGAGGACATAGCGCTCGGAGCCGTCAAGCGCGTAGTTCACGACTTCACGCTGATGGAATAGACGGCCATGCCACAACTCGATCAGCTGTTCGCGGAAATGCTTTTCCATGTCATCGCGAAAGACATCGCCGATACGGTGCATCAACGTGCGACGGTCCGGCGCGCAGAACAGGTCGAGTGTGGCCTGGTTGACGTCGATGACACGAATCTCGCTCATGCACTGGCGCACAAATTCCGGGTGGACGTCGGTGAACACCCTGAAATCGTCGATGCCGCGATCGCGAACACTCTGCAGCAGCAGCTTGATCCGGCTGAAATCCTCGACCCAAAGCGAAACCGGCGAATGCTCGAAGATGCCTTCGGCGTAGCGCCGATTCTCGCGTTCCTTGCGGCGTGCTTCCTCACGAGCAGTGACATCTTCGGTCGTGAGCATCACCTGTGCAAGCGATTGCTCGTGCCCTGGCAGCACCGAGCCGCGCAGTTGGATATCAAGCCGGCGTCCGGACAGTGTGTAGTTGACGGCGCTGCTCGTGAACTCCGTCTTGCCGTCCCAGAGTTCGGCCAGTTCGTTGACGTGGCTTTCGAGCATCTCATCGCGAAAGACCGAACCGAGATTTGCTACCAAGTGGTCGAGGTCGTTGGCTTCGAAGAGTTCAAGTGTCTTGCGGTTGACGCGTAGTACGCGGATCAGTTGCGAGCAGGAGGCGACGCGACCCGTGTCCTCCCTGAGATAGGCTCTGATATCTTCGACGCCTTCGGCGCGCCAGCGATCGAATTGTGTCTTAACACCGCTGAAATCCTCGATCCACATCGCGATAGGTGAGAGGTCAAAGATATCGGAATCGCTCATGACAGGGCTTTCGGTTGTTGAGTGCGCGGCGTTACCTCACGGATCTTTAAGGATGATTCGTAAACCTTCGCTTGACGCGGCGATAACAGGTTGCGCTGTTTTGACGCCGTGGTTTCTCTTCCGCGCCATTGACGCGCGCGTCGTCAGGCCAATCTAGGGTAATGGGATCTCGCGGCTACAAACACGCGAGAGTGTGACAATGGTGAGTGGCGTTCAGAGTATCGGGCGGCAAGCGACGGTGGCGACTGTGAAGTTTTGCCTCGTCATGCTGGTGATAACCTTCCTTATCGCGGGTTCCCTGTCTTATTGGCAAGGATGGCTGTTTCTTGCGAATTTCTGCGGATGGTCCGCGGCCCTTACGGTATATTTCGTCAATCACGATCCGAAACTGGTTGAGCAGCGTCTCCACGTCGGGCCGACGGCGGAACGTGAGCCATCGCAGAAGCGCATACAATCCTTCAACAGCGTTGCAATTATCGCGCTCTTCGTCGTCTCGACGCTCGACTACCGGTATGGTTGGTCGGGCTCCGTTCCCGTCGCTGTCGTCGTTCTCGGCAACCTGCTGATCGCTGCCGGCTACATCGGGTTCTTCTTTGTGTTCCGGCAGAACTCGTTTGCGGCGGCGACCGTCGGCGTGACCGCTGAGCAGCGAGTGATCTCGACGGGTCTCTATAGCCTTGTGCGTCATCCGATGTATGCGTCAGCCTTGCCGATGTTTCTCGGCGTACCCTTGGCGCTCGGCTCTTACTGGGGCGTGCTCGTGGTGCTGCCGATCCTGGGCGGCCTTATCGCGCGGCTGCTCGACGAGGAAAAACACCTCGTGCGGGATCTGCCGGGTTATGGCGCCTACCGCAAACAGGTCAGGTGGCGCCTTTTCCCGGGTCTCTGGTGAGAGCGCGGCGTTTGCTGTAGATATCGCGGCGGGTCGATGGAGAGGCTGCAGTGGCTATTAGTGTCGTGCAATTGGGGTCACCGAGGGGAGAAGGTGAAGGCGTGCGGATCGGCACTGTTCGCCGGCCGCCGCGGGCCGTGCCGAAAGAAGAGTTTGCCAGCCGCAACTATTATGACGTGTGGCTGCCAATCCTTTCGCCGAGCCAGGTGCTTGTCACCGAAGCGAAGGCGGCAACCACCGACGCCGAGTGGACGGCCTTCGTGCGCAGCTTCACCAAGGAAATGAAAGTGCCGGAGGCGAGCCATGTGCTCGACCTGCTGGCGACGCTTTCCCATGCCAGTAATTTTTCGATCGGCTGCTACTGTGAGAGCGAAAGCAGATGCCATCGAAGCGTCTTGCGACGCCTGCTTGAAGAGCGGGGCGCAAGGTTTGCGGCTGAAGCCTGCGCCTAGTGTCCATATGATCTGCGGCGAGCCGTGGTCTTGCCGATTCCGGGAATCTCTGCCTTTCTTTGCCGAAGGATAACCCGGAGCCCAAGCCATGACCGAGCCCGGTCCAGAAGAGAAGATCGACGCGACGTTCCGCAACGGCTCGCTGACGGCAGCCGGCATCATCCTCGGCTTTTCCCTGAGCTTCGTCAGCCGCTGGGTCTCGAATCCAAACGATTGGAGCCGGATCGACATTCTGCCGATGCTGCTGCTGACAGTGGGTATTGCGTTGCAGGTCAAGGTTTTCGCCGATCTGCTCGCCCGGGATTCGCTGATTGCTGCCAAGTATGACCGGGCCAGACGGTTGTTTCTGATCGGGATCGCGGTCGTCGCCGCCGGGATCGGGCTGGCATTGCTCAACGACATATTGGGGCTGGGTTCGATGCCGATCCTGGGGTGAGCGGGCGTCATGCCCGCTCTGCGAATTCGGACTTCCTCGCTGCCGCGGCAAGTGCCGCGTTCATGCACCCTCGATGTCAGGTCCCGAGAATGATGTGGTTGCAGGCAAAGGCGATGGTTGGACTGCTCAAGACGGCAATCATGAGCGAGGCTGCGATCAGAGATAGCGAATAACGTTTCATCTGCGTCCTCTTACTCTCCCGCGATCAGTGCGCGCGGGAGCGCAGTATGCGGGACGCGCCGCCGCAAACGAAGTCACGAATGGGTGAGGCCCGGATTCCGGAGAGAGCAAGGCTTTACGAAACGCACAATCCTCGCTTTACGAAACCCGTTCGACAAACCCATCCAAGACCCGCTTCTGCCCGGCACGGTCGAACTCGATCGTCAGCTTGTTGCCCTCGATCTCGACGATGTTGCCGTTGCCGAATTTCAAGTGGAAGACGCGGTCGCCGGTCTTGAATTTCGACGGTTCCGTGGCGGTCGATTTCGCCACCAGTTCGCCATCGATGGTGCGACCTCGCGGGCCGCTTTCGCCGTAACCGATGCGTTCGACGGCGTGGCCCGAGCGTGTGCCCCAGTTGTCGCGGGTGGCGTCCGTCTTGTTCTGCTGGGCACGCTTCCACCCGGGCGTCGAATAAGAGGAACTAGCGAAGGGATCAGCTTTGTCGAAGCGCGACTGGCCGTAACCGCCGCCGCCGCGACCGTAGCCACCATAGCTCTGTTCGGTTTCCGCAACCTCGACATGCGTTTCCGGCAATTCATCGAGGAATCGCGACGGTATGGTCGATTGCCAGAGGCCGTGGATGCGCCTGTTGGAGACAAACCAGATGTGGCAACGGTGCTTGGCGCGGGTGATGCCGACATAGGCAAGGCGGCGCTCCTCCTCGAGACCGGCGCGGCCGCTTTCGTCGAGCGAACGCTGGTGCGGGAACAAGCCTTCCTCCCAACCTGGCAGGAAGACGGTGTCGAATTCCAAACCTTTGGCGGAGTGCAGCGTCATGATCGAGACGGCGTCGAGGTTTTCGTTCTGCTCTGCGTCCATCACCAGCGCGACGTGCTCGAGGAAGCCGCGCATCGACTCGAAGCTTTCCATCGAGCGGATGAGTTCCTTGAGGTTTTCGAGACGGGTCGGCGCATCGGCCGACTTGTCGTTCTTCCACATGTCGGTGTAGCCCGACTCTTCGAGGATCTGCTCGGCAAGCTCGGTATGCGGCGTGCTCTCGAGCATCTCCTGCCAACGGCGGAATGATTGAACGACGTCGAAGAGGGCTTTGCGCGCTTTCGGCTTCAGTTCGTCAGTCTCGATCATGTCGGCTGCGGCTGCCAGCATCGGAATGTCGCGGGCCCGGGCATAATCGTGAAGCGCGCGCACGGTCGTATCGCCGAGGCCGCGCTTCGGGGTGTTGATGATGCGTTCGAAGGCAAGGTCGTCGGCAGGTTGGGCGACGAGGCGGAAATAGGCCATCGCATCGCGGATTTCCAGGCGCTCGTAGAACCGAGGGCCGCCGATGACGCGGTAGTTGAGGCCAAGCGTGACGAAGCGGTCTTCGAATTCGCGCATCTGGAACGAGGCGCGAACCAGGATTGCCATGTCGTTCAGCAGATGCCGCTTGCCGGTAGCGGCGCCACGCTGAAGCTGCTCGATCTCCTCGCCGATGGCGCGGGCCTCTTCCTCGGAATCCCACGAGGCGTGCACCTGCACCTTGATGTCCTCTGGATCTCTACGGTCGGTAAAAAGCGTCTTGCCGAGGCGGCCTTCGTTGTGGGCGATCAGGTGACCGGCGGCACCGAGAATATGCGCCGTCGAGCGATAGTTGCGCTCGAGCTTGATGACCTTGGCGCCCGGAAAATCCTTCTCGAAGCGCAGGATGTTATCCACTTCGGCGCCGCGCCAGCCGTAGATCGACTGGTCATCATCACCGACACAGCAGACATTCTGAAGTTCGCCCTTCGGACGTTGCGCAAGCAGCCGCAGCCACATGTACTGGGCGGTGTTGGTATCCTGATACTCGTCGACCAGGATGTAGCGGAAGCGGCCGTGATATTCCTTGAGAAGATCCGGGTTCTTCCGGAAGATCGCAATCGGATGCATCAGGAGGTCGCCGAAGTCGCAGGCGTTCAGCGTCGACAGCCGCTGCTGGTAGGCAAAGTAGAGTTCGCGGCCCTTGCCATTGGCGAAGGCGCGGGCGTCGCCTTCCGGAATGTCCCCCGGTCCTAGGCCCTTGTTCTTCCAAGTATCGATCATGCCGGCGAACTGCTTGGCAGGCCAGCGCTTGTCATCCAGGCCTTCTGCCTGGATCAGCTGCTTGATCAGGCGCACGACATCGTCGGTGTCGAGAATGGTAAAATCGGAGCGAAGTCCGACGAGTTCGGCATGGCGGCGCAGGAGCTTGACGCCGATCGAATGGAACGTGCCGAGCCAAGGCATGCCCTCGACCGCGCCGCCGACGAGAACGGCAATGCGCTCCTTCATCTCGCGTGCAGCCTTGTTGGTGAAGGTGACGGCAAGAATCTGCGAGGGAAATGCGCGGCCGGTGTTGAGGATATGGGCGATGCGCGTCGTCAGAACGCGCGTCTTGCCGGTACCCGCGCCCGCAAGCACGAGAACGGGGCCTTCCAGCGTTTCGACGGCTTCGGTTTGCTCAGGGTTCAAGCCAGAAAGATAATCGGGACGCTTGCCGCCACCGCGCGCAGCCATGGCGCGGGCGGCGAGCCCTCCAGCGGCCGGAGCGGCAGGAGCCGGCTGCTTGCGCGGCGCCTCATCCGGCTCTTCATCGAAGAAGGGGATATCGTCGAAACTATTGCTCATGGCGCGTAATGTAGTGATTCGGGATGGAAAGGCCAGAAAAGATGTTCTGCTTTCATTCCCCTCGATGCCAGCTTTCCTCAGCTTACGCCGGGCATTCGAGAAAGCCGGCTCCGGGAACTGCCCGCATATGCGGCAAGAGACAGCTGCGGTTGCGCGTAAGCATCGTCAATAAACGTTAGGAAACAAAACCGTCATTTGACGTTGAGAACGAAATTCTACAACACGGTCCAGAGGGTTGAGAGTTGCCACAACAGTAACTCAGTCTTGATATTACAATTCAGTAATGCGGGACCAATTCGCTTGCCGGTGGTCAGCAAAGGGACAATATTGTCGCAGACGCGCGGCAATTTGTCCTGCGAACGCCTCTTTCGATAGACCCTGGACTAGCCTCGAGTCCCTCTGGAGACGTGAATGCCATTTTGGAAGCAGTTTGTAGTTTGCGTTGTCGTAATTGCGGCCGGCTTTGCCGGATGGGTTTACTTTGTGCCTGGGGCCGGCGAGACGCTGCGTAAGGCCGGTTTTTCAGAGGTTTCAAAATTGGCGCCCAGCGAGGCTAGTTCGCAACCGGCCGCCGGCGGAGAGGGACAACGGCGGCGTGGCGGTGGCGGCGCCAATGCTCCGGTTCTCGTCGCCACTCAAGCTGTCGTCCGTGGTGTCGTCAATGATCGCTTGAGCGCCATCGGGACGGGAGATGCCATTCGTTCTGTGGTGGTCATGCCGCAGGCGAGCGGCACGATCCGCGAGATTCTGATCAAGTCGGGCGATAGGATCACCAAAGGGCAGGTTCTGGCAAAGCTGGACAGCGAAGAGCAAGTCATCGCTCGCGGCCAGGCTGATGTCGCGTTGAAGAGCGCTGTCGAGAAATCCAGCCTCTACCACAACATCAAATCCAGCGTGTCGCGCATGGATGTCTTCGATGCCGAGATCGCGGAGCAGGGTGCACGCTTGCAGTTGCAGGCAGCCGAACTCAATCTTGAGCGCCGCAGCATCGTTGCGCCGATCGACGGCATTGTCGGCATCATCCCGGTCAACATCGGCGACAACGTTTCGACGACGACACCGGTCGCGACGCTCGACGATCGGACCGAAATCCTCGTCGACTACTGGGTGCCTGAACGCTTCGCCAACACGATAACAGTCGGCCAGCCGGTCGAGGCGACGTCGGTCGCCCGACCGGGACGCGTTTTTTCAGGTGTGGTCGAAGCAATCGACAACCGTATAGACGCCGCAAGTCGGACGATGCGCGTGCGGGCCCGGATCGACAACGCCTCCGACGAGTTGCGCGCGGGCATGTCCTTCAATGTCGGAATGAAATTCGGCGGCGACCGATATCCGGCGGTCGATCCGCTTTCAGTCCAATGGGACTCGCAAGGGGCATTTGTTTGGCAGGTCGTCGATGGCAAGTCCGGCAAAGTGCGGGTCAGTATCGTGCAGCGCAATCCAGACTACATTCTCGTCAAGGCTGATCTGAAGGATGGCGACGCCATCGTTACCGAGGGCCTGCAGCGCGTCCGTGAGGGCGGCGCGGTGCGGGTTGCCGGCGAAGTCGCGTCGAATTCGGAGCCCGTCACGCAATGAACGTGATTGAAATGCAGGACAAGCCGGCTTCCGGCAAACAGACATTTACGGCGCTGTTCGTCCGGCGCCCGATCCTTGCGCTGGTTTTCAATGCCCTGATGATTGTCGCCGGCCTTGCAGCCTATGCCGGGATCGAAGTGCGCGAACTGCCTGATGTCGATCGGCCCGTCGTCACCGTTCGCACCACGTTCGACGGTGCCTCGCCGCAGACGATCGATCAGGAACTGACGAAGGTGATCGAGGGGGCGGCCGCGCGCGTCAGCGGCCTCAAGTCGATTTCCTCCAGCTCGCAGTTCGGCCAGAGCCGGGTGACGCTGGAATTCTCCGATTCCGTCGATCTCGCGGTTGCCGCAAACGATGTGCGCGATGCCATCGGTCGCATCGCCGATCGCCTGCCCGAAGAGGCGGATGCGCCACAGATCGTCAAGGCGGATTCGGATTCCCAGCCGATCATGCGCCTCGCAGTCACCTCGTCCAAACTCAACATGGACGATCTGACCCTTCTCGTCGAAAACCAGGTCATCGATCGCCTTGCCTCGGTCGACGGCGTGGCCGATGTCGAAACCTATGGCGACCAGGAGAAGGTTTTCCGCGTCGACGTCAACCAGAGCGAGCTCGCGAGTCGAGGGCTGACCGTCGGGGATCTCACGAAGGCGCTGTCGAGCGCGGCTCTTGACGTGCCCGCAGGATCGCTCAAGAGCCCGACGCAGACGATCGTCGTGCGTGCGATGGCAAGCCTGCAGACGCCGGAAGACTTCTCCAACGTCATCCTGCAGAACCACGTTCGCCTCGGCGATGTGGCGAACGTGACACTTGGGCCGCGCGACGGGCAGACGGCGCTGCGCTCGAACGGCGTCCCTGGCATCGGTCTCGGCATCATTCGCCAGGCGCAATCAAACACTCTGAACATCTCGAACGGCATCAAGGATGCTGTCGCCGAGCTCTCCAAGACGCTGCCTGAGGGCACGCGGATCGCCATCACCAGCGATGATGCCGTGTTCATCCAGGGCGCGATTCATGAGGTCGTGCTGGCGCTCATTCTCGCTGCCGTCATCGTCACCATTGTTATCTATCTCTTCCTCAGAGATTGGCGAGCAACGATCATTCCGGCGGTCAGTATGCCGGTGGCTTTGATCGGAACGCTGGCGGCTGTCTATCTCGTTGGCTTCTCGATCAACATCCTGACGCTGCTTGCGATCGTGCTGGCAACCGGTCTCGTCGTCGACGACGCCATTGTCGTTCTCGAAAACATCGTGCGTCGACGCTCGGAAGGCATGGGGCCAAGGGCGGCTGCCGTGCTTGGCACGCGCGAGGTATTCTTCGCCGTCATCGCGACGACGGCAACGCTTGCCGCGGTCTTCATTCCCTTGTCCTTCCTGCCGGGGCAGGTGGGTGGGCTGTTCCGAGAATTCGGTTTCGTGCTCGCTTTCTCCGTCGGCCTTTCGTCGATCGTCGCCTTGACGTTGTGCCCAATGCTGGCCTCGCGGATATTGACCAAGGAGATGCTCGAAGATCACGGCCTTCTCGGACGTTTCGGCACATGGTTCGCCGATGCCTACCGTTGGTCGCTGCATGCCTGCCTGAATGCCCCGCTGATCGTCATCGTCGCTTGCCTGATTTTCGCGGGTGCGGCGGTCCTCGCGTTCCAGACGGTCCGCAGTGAGCTGACGCCGAATGAAGACCGAGCGCTGGTGATGATGCGCCTGACGACCCCCCAGGGTTCCAGTCTAGAATACACGCGCGACAAGATGCAGCTGGTCGAAGAGTATCTTAAGCCGCTCGTCGACAGCGGTGATATCAGCAACATCTTTTCCATCTCCGGGCAGGGCGGACAGGTCAATAGCGGCTTCATGGTGCTGACATTGGCGCCTTGGGGCGAGCGTCAACGTACGCAGGCAGAGATCGTGACAGACATCAATCGCACGGCTGCGAGGGTCCCGGCGCTCCGTGGCAACGCCATCCAGTCGAACAGCCTGCGCATTCGCGGCGCCGGCAACGGCCTGCAGATGGCTCTTGTTGGCAACGATCACGAGGCGCTGACGGCCGCGGCCGCCCAATTGGTCCATGCACTGGACGCGACCGGGCATTACGATACGCCGAGATTGACCAACGAACCGACCCAGGCTCAGGTGTCTGTGACGATCGACCGCGAGCGCGCCTCGGATCTTGGGATCGACATCACCGGCCTTTCGACGGCCATGCAGTCGCTGCTTGAGGGGCGCTCGGTCGTCGACGTCTTCGTCAAGGGCGAAGCCTACCCGGTACTGCTCACCTCGAACACACGGCCGCTCGACGACCCGACGGATCTCGAGAATGTGTTCCTCAAGACCGGTGATGGCAAGATTGTCCCGATGTCGGTGATTGCATCGCTGACGGAAAGCTCGGTCGCACCGCAGCTGAATCGCGAACAGCAACTTGCTTCGGTTGCGATCACTGCGGGCCTGAGGGGTGGCCTCTCCCTCGGAGACGCGGTCAAGGAGGCAACTGAAATCTCCAAGTCGATCCTGCCCGCCGGCGCTCGCCTTGTGCCCCTCGCGGAGGCCGCAACGCTTGAGGAAAACTCGAGTGGCATGGCGCTGACCTTCGGCTTTGCCATCGTCATTATTTTCCTGGTTCTGGCCGCGCAGTTCGAGAGCGTGTTGTCGTCCGTCATCATCATGTCAACCGTGCCGCTCGGGCTTGCCTGCGCCGTGTTCGCGCTTGTTATCACCGGCTCCAGCCTCAACATCTACAGCCAGATTGGCCTTGTGTTGCTCGTCGGCGTAATGGCGAAGAACGGCATTCTCATCGTTGAGTTCGCGAACCAGCTGCGGGATCGCGGCGAGGAGGTGCGTGCGGCGATCGAAAAGGCATGTGCGTTGCGGCTGCGACCTGTGATGATGACCATGATCGCAACGATCCTTGGCGGTGTACCACTGGTCTTCGCGCATGGCGCCGGAGCGGAAGCGCGCATTGCCCTCGGCTGGGTGATTGTCGGCGGCCTCGGTTTTGCGACGCTGGTGACGCTGTACATTACCCCGGTGGCTTACTTGCTCATCGCGCGCTTTGCGAAGCCGCATGCTCACGAAGAGGAGCGGCTACACGAAGAAATGGCGCACGCCTCTCGTCCGCGCCCTGCCGCCAAGGCTGGACGGCTTCAGGCGGCCGAGTAAGCGAAGCGCGCCTTGAGCGGGTAAAATCCTGCGAGTTATAGCTTATAAAAAGTTGTAGAATTGGATGAATTTCCTCTCAATTTTAGATATTTTTTAAGCATGAGCGGTAATCATTCCCACAGAAGCCGATAGGTCCTCCAGCGTTTTGAGAGGATCACCCTGGCGCCTCGTTCAGGCGCTCCCGGACATGATCGTTCGCGGTACGGTTTGTTTGTATCAGTGTATTGTTGTGTTCGGAGTACAGTACCTTGAGCATTTATCGGCGCACTTCGGTGGATGCCGCGCTGTATGTATTGCGCGACATTGGTCGTGATATGACAAAGACCCAGAGGCAGGTGTCCACCGGCCTCAGAGTGGAAAAGGCGTCCGACAACGGTGCCTATTGGGCGATCAGTTCAACGCTGAAAACCGATCAGAAAGCCCAGTCAGCCATTCGCGACGCTCTCGGTCTTGCGGCTGCCACCATGGGCACAGCCTACAACGCCGTCGACAACGCGATCGATCTCGTGAGCGAGATCAAGGCAAAGTTGGTGGCGGCGACCGAGTCCGGCGTCGACAAGGACAAGATCAACACGGACATCGCACACCTGAAGGATCAGCTGCGGTCGGTTGCGCAGTCTGCCGAGTTTAACGGTGATAACTGGGTTGCGATCGACGATTCGGCTGATCCCTCCAAACCAAGGGAGATCCCATCTTCCTTCATCCGCTATTCCGACGGGACGGTGAAGGTCGACATGCTGAGCTACGAGGTCGATCTTGCCCCAGTTGGGGCGACGACATCGAAGGATGCCCGCTACCTGATCGACGATCGGACAACGGGCTCCGGTGAATATGGCGCTCTTACCTCCCAGTATTTCGCGACCGAGGCGGGAGCCTCACAAAACTACGTGATGTTGAAGGGCGCGGGGAATACGGCCGGGCAGGTCGAAATTGGTGTTTCGAGCAGCACGACGCAGGCGCAGGTGAAAGAGATGATCACCGTCGTCGACATGATGCTGAACCAGATGACGACAGTGGGTTCGGCCTTCGGCGCGCTCGAGAAGCGCATCAGCATCCAGAGCGACTTCGCGCAGTCGTTGGACGATTCATACGCCCGCGGTATCAGTCGCCTGATCGATGCCGACATGGAGGAGCAGTCGAGCCGGCTGCGTGCATTACAAACGCAAGAGCAGCTTGGCCTACAGTCGCTGAACATCGCCAACGCCAGCTATGACACGGTTCGCCAGCTCTTCCAGAACTTCTGACGGGTCGCCTTGCGATACAACCGTCGCCCGGATTCCGACGGGCGACGTGGGCACTTGGCTCATCGCTGTTGCTTGCGATCCGCAGTAGTTGTGCAATTTGCCCAATTTCCAGTGTCTGAAAGCGTCGGTTTCATCTTGTTGCCGCAATCCTTAATACTGGTCGCATCAACACCGAACTGGAGATCCGCCTGTCCATGATCAAGAAATTCATACTTTTGGCTGTTGCTGCAACTTACCTTAGCGCCTGCACCACGACCGACCCCTATACGGGCGAACAGAAGATGTCGAACACGTCGGGCGGCGCGCTGCTCGGTGCCGGCGTTGGCGCGCTTGCCGGCCTGGCAGTCGGCGGCTCGCCGGTAGGACGTCGCAATGCCGCGCTGATCGGCGCCGGCGTAGGCGCGCTCGCAGGTGGCGCGATCGGCAACTATATGGACCAGCAGGAATCGGAACTGCGCGCCCAGCTTCAGGGAACCGGAATCTCGGTGACCCGCCGCGGCGACAACATCATCCTCAACATGCCGTCCAACATCACGTTCGATGTCGACCAGGATGCCGTAAAGTCTGGCTTCTATCCGACGCTGAATTCTGTGGCGATCGTCCTGCGCAAGTTCAACCGCACGCTGATCGATGTGAACGGCCACACCGATTCCACCGGCAGCCTGCAGCACAATCAGGACCTGTCGCAGCGCCGCGCGATGTCGGTTGCCGATTATCTCGGCACGCAGGGCATCGATCCGCGCCGCGTTTCGGCCGTCGGCTTCGGTCCGTCGCAACCGGTCGCTTCCAACGCGACGGAAGCCGGTCGTGCTCAGAACCGCCGCGTCGAAATACAGATCGCGCCTGTCACCCAGAGCTGATCCAGCCTGCAGTCAACAGAAACGGCCGGGCCAACGCCCGGCCGTTTTCGTTATTGATGCATCGTCGCGCCCTTGGTGATCTTGTCGACGATCTTCTTCTCCGCCCGGATGGCGATGCCGACAACCTTGGCATCGTCAGGTGCGTATTCTGCAAAGACGGCCCTGTTGGCAACGTCGTGGCCGGTTGCAAACATCTCTTCGATGAACAGCGATGAGGTTACGCCGCGCTCCAGGGAGCGGCGATGGATCGCCGACATCGTCTCGTCCTCGGCCGATAGGACGATGATCGGCTGGATGGAAAGTGGATTGTAGAGATTGCCGGCGCGGTCCTTGTAGGCTTCGCCGATCATCTCGGGGTGCTGTCCGGCGATGCCGCTCATTAGAAAGGCAGTGACGTTCAGCTTCTGCCAGGATGCAAGATTGTTTCGCAGGACGATCGCAATTTTGGTATCAAACATTCCAGTCTCTTTCATACGGGTTCGAAAGTCGCGTTGGACCAGGATGTAAACAGTCACGCCTTCGAGGGTCTTGAACGTTTGTGCACCGAGCCCGGCGCAGACGGGATCGTGATTGCGCCGGCCTTTCCCGGAATCGAGCGGATGGAAGCGCAGTTTTCCGGCAAGGCGTTCGAGCCTCATCGCCACGATACCTACGCTCTCGGTGTGACGATGAAGGGCGTGCAGACGTTTTCGTATCGTGGCCAGCGGCGCTTCAGTATGCCGGGACAGGTGCTCGTACTCCACCCAGATGAGGAGCACGACGGTGGGGCTGGTACTGACGACGGGCTGCAGTATCGCATGCTTTATCTTGAGCCGGCGCTACTGCTCGAATGCCTTGGAGCGCAGAAGATCGGGCTTCCCTTCGTTGACGATCCTGTCATCCGGGATCCGATTCTTGCAGGTACGCTGCTCGGAGCCCTTACAGAGCTCGATCGCGAGCTCGACGAGTTGTTCGTCGACGATTTCGTTTCGCGTGTTGCGGGCGGACTTGCAAAACATGCGAAGGCTCCACAACGGCCGCTCGGCAGCGTGGCGTGGCAGCGCGCAAGATTGGCGCGCGACTATCTCGAAGCGCATGCCACGGAAGCCGTGCGATCCGGCGAGCTTGAGACTGTCACCGGTCTCGACCGCTTTTCTCTCTCCCGGCACTTTAGGGCGGCTTTTGCAACAAGCCCGCATCGTTATCTGCTCATGCGGCGGCTGCAGCAGGCGCGTGCGATGATCGGCGCAGGCGACGGGCTGTCTGATGTTGCGGCGGCGACCGGCTTTGCCGACCAGAGCCATCTCACCCGCCATTTCAAAAATGCCTATGGAATGACACCCGGCCAATGGGCGAGCCTTAGACGGACTTTTCCGCAAGGCCGGAGCGGCGTGCGATGAAGCGTGCCAGCATCGGGCCGGTGAACAGGATCACCAGGAACCGAGCGGTTTGCATCGCCATGACGAAGGGCACGTCGACATCGCTCGAAGCTGCGATGATTGCCACAGAATCGGCGCCGCCGGGGCTTGTCGCCAGATAGGCTGTGAGCGGATCGACACCTGCGAATTTGTGCAAGGCAAACGCCATGCAGCCACAGATCGACATCAAAAGCAGGATAGAGGCAGCGACGCGCGGCAGTGCGCGAGCGGCGTGCATGACGATCCCGCGGGTGAAACGAAGCCCGATGTTCCAGCCTATCAGGGCATAACTGATCGCCAGCAGCCAGAGCGGAAGTTCGATCTTGAGTAGACCGAGGCCTTGAAGCAGGGCGCCAAGGACCAGAGGCACCGTGATCGTGCCGCCCTGAATGCGAAAACGCACCGCAAGGTAGGCGGACAGGCAGGTGAGTGCGATGGTCGCAGCCAGCGCCTGCCAGTCGACCGGTGGGAAGAGGATGAACGGCGGCGGTTCGCCACCATCGGCGGCGACCCAGAGGCGCGAGACGACCGAGGCCGCCACAGCGACGAAGACCACCCGGAGATATTGCATGAACGCGACGAGACGGGCGTCGGCACCATAGGCTTCGGACATGATCACCATCGCGGAGGCTGCGCCCGGCGAAGAGCCCCAGACCGCCGTCGTTCCGGGTAGAACCTGCCAGCGCGTCAGCAACCAGCCAAGACCGGCTGCGGCAGCGATGACGGAGAGGATCATCGCGAGAAAGAGTGGCGCGTCAGTGGCCATGGTCTTGAGGATGTCAACGGTGATGGCGCGCGCCATCAGAAAGCCGACGAGCGCCTGCCCGAAGAGGAGGGGCCAGCGCGGGACCTTGAGCGATCCCTGACCGATGGATAAGGCAAGGACAATCGCCGCCACCATGGGGCCGATCAGGAGCGAGGCCGGCAGCCCGAGCAATTCGAGCCCGACTACAAGCACGGTGGAGACGCTGAGCAGGAGGATCCACCGCGGCAGGCTGGCGTATTGAAAGAAGCGGCTGGCGTCGTGCAACGGCATGATTCCCATGCATGTCTTGCCAATGCTGGAACCGCGATCGAGCGAAACAGGGGAGCAGCACTGGCTGGCAAAAGAGGCCGGCCGAGGAGGCCGAAGGATATGTGCCGATATAGGCGCCGGCCGGTGAAGGGGTCAATTGCGAAATTCTGCAGACGCGATGTCAGAGGCTGACGCGCTCCGCGAGGAAGTCGAGAAGCGCTCGGACGCGCGCCGGCAGTGGGCCGCCCTGGCCAACATAGACGGCGTAGAATTCTTCTATGTCGCCGGGATTGATGTCCTCGAGAACCGCGACCAGCCGGCCGGCCTCGATATCGGCGCGAACGGTGAAGGTGGCGAGGCGAACAAGGCCAGCACCTGACAGCGCCATATATCGCATCGCTTCGCCGTCGCCTACCTGGACGCCTGGCGTAATCGGCAGCGCAATGGTCTCGCCGCCATCGAGTAACGGCCAGCCCCGAACGCTGCGCGCGTAGGAGAAGCCAACGCGGCGATGGTGCGTCAGGTCGGTAATGGTCTTCGGCTCGCCTTCGCGCTTCAGGTAGTCCGGCGATGCCACGATGACGTTGCGGGTGAAGCCGAGCTTGCGCGCAATGAGGCTGGAGCTCTTCAACGGTCCGGCGCGGATCGCGACATCGGCGCGATCCTCGACGAGATCGACGATGGCGTCTGTGTGCGAGACGTCGAGTGTGACGGCGGGATTAAGCGCCAGAAATTCGGAAACCAGCGGCGCAAGGATATGATGGCCGAAGGAGGCGCTGGTGTTGATGCGTATAGGCCCCGTGGCCTGTTCACCTGATGATGCGTAGCGTTCCGCCTCTGCGATATCAGCAAGGATGGAAACGCTGCGATCGTAAAAGGCGGATCCTTCAGGCGTCAGATGCAACTTGCGGGTCGAACGGTTGACGAGGCGAGCACCAAGGCGTGCCTCAAGGCGTGCTATGAGCTTGCTTACTGCAGACGGAGTCATTCGGCAGGCACGCGCCGCGGCCGTGAAGCCGCCGAGTTCGACGGCGCGCACGAAGACTTCCATTTCGCCGGAGCGATTGATGTCTTGCCTGCTCATGATGACTTCAATTCACGGATAGTTTTCCTTCCGGCAATCTATATCACGGTAGATTCAGTGTCTATCTCTTCTGAAGTCCACACAGGAGACCGATCATGGAATACAGAAATCTCGGTGCATCAGGCCTCAGGGTGCCGGTTTTGAGCTTCGGCGCGGGAACATTCGGAGGCTCAGGCCCGCTCTTCGGCGCATGGGGAAATACCGACGCAGCCGAAGCCCGACGCTTGGTCGACATTTTGTTGGAAGCGGGCGTCAACCTTTTCGATACGGCCGACGTCTATTCGGCCGGTGCCTCCGAAGAGGTCCTTGGCCAGGCGATCGCTGGTCGGCGCGACGCTGTACTGATCTCAACCAAGATCGCATTGCCGATGGGCGATGGACCGGCGGATTGGGGAACGTCGCGCTCGCGACTCATACGTTCCACGGACGAGGCGTTGAAGCGCCTCGGCACGGACTACATCGACCTGCTGCAACTCCATGCATTCGATGCTTCGACACCCATCGAAGAGGTACTCGCAACGCTGGACGGGCTGATTGCTGCAGGGAAAATCCGCTATGTCGGCGTCTCGAATTTCGCGGGATGGCAGTTGATGAAGTCGCTCGGGATTGCCGAGCAGCATGGCTATCCGCGCTATGTTGCACATCAGGTCTATTATTCGCTGGCGGGTCGTGACTACGAATGGGAACTGATGCCGCTCGCCGCCGATCAGGGCGTCGGCGCATTGGTCTGGAGCCCGCTTGCCTGGGGCCGTCTCACCGGCAAGATCAGGCGCGGTCAGCCGTTGCCGGAGGGCAGTCGGCTGCACCAGACGGCAGAATACGGGCCGCCGGTCGATGACGAGAAGCTCTACGATATCGTCGATGCATTGTTCGAGGTTTCCGAAGAGACGGGCAAGACTGTCCCGCAGATCGCCCTCAATTGGCTTATCGGCCGCCCAACCGTTTCCAGTGTCATCATCGGCGCGCGCAACGAGGAGCAGCTGCGGCAGAATCTCGGAGCTGTCGGGTGGTCATTGTCGAAGGAGCAGGTTGAAAAGCTCGATAACGCGAGTGAAGTTACCGCGCCTTATCCCCACTTTCCATACCGCAGGCAGGAAGCTTTTGCGCGGCTCAACCCGCCGTTGGTCTAAGGGCGCACGATAGGGGACGGTTCTACCCGATCATGCACTAGACAGGCGCCATCTCTTGTCTCATACCAACCTGCCTCCGGGTGTGAAGGTGAAGGAGATCAAAGAGATGGCGCTCAAGGATGCAAAATCCGGAACACGCAACGAGGCAGGCATCGCCGCCGCTCTTGGTATTCTGAAACAGAGCTTTGGTGAGCGCTTCCAGACCGGCGAGGCGTTCCGTGCACAGCACGCGCATACCACTACCTACATCCCGGCTCAGCTGCCAGACGGCGTGCTTTTTGCAGAGAGTGCCGACGATGTGAAGGCTGCAGTCAAGATTTGCGCCGAGCATAAGGTACCGGTCATTGGCTTCGGCACCGGCTCGTCGCTGGAAGGGCAGGTCAATGCGCCGAATGGCGGTATATCGATCGATTTCAGCCGAATGAATCGGATTCTTGAAGTCAATGCTGAGGATCTTGACTGCACCGTCGAGCCCGGTGTGACGCGTGAGGAATTGAACACTTATCTCCGTGATACCGGTCTGTTCTTTCCGATCGATCCCGGAGCAAATGCTTCGATCGGTGGCATGACCTCCACGCGGGCCTCCGGAACGAATGCCGTGCGTTACGGCACGATGAAGGACAATGTGCTCGCGGTCACGGCGGTGACAGCAAATGGCGAGGAAATCCGCACTGCGCGACGCGCACGCAAGTCGTCCGCCGGCTACGACATGACCCGGCTGTTCGTCGGAGCTGAAGGCACGCTTGGCATGTTGACGTCCGTGACGCTGAGGCTGCAGGGCATCCCGCAGAAGATCGGCGGTGGCGTTTGTGCCTTTCCGACCATTCGAGCCGCCTGCGACGCCGTGATCATGACCATCCAGATGGGTATTCCCGTCGCCCGCATCGAACTTTTGGATGCGCTGCAAATTCGCGCCTGCAATGCCTATTCGAAGCTGAACTACGAGGAGAAGCCGACGCTCTTCCTCGAGTTTCATGGTACGGATGAGACCGTTGCTCTGCAATCGGAACAGTTTGCCGAGATCGCCTCCGAATGCGGGGGTGGCGCGTTTTCGTGGACCGTTAACGCCGAGGAACGCAGCAAGCTCTGGAAGGCAAGGCACGATGCGTATTGGGCATCGCGTGCGCTGGCGCCGGAAATGGCTGCGCTCTCGACGGATGTCTGCGTGCCGATTTCCCGTCTTGCCGATTGCATCGGCGAGACGCAGGCCGATATAGAGGAACATGGCCTGTTGGCGATGATCGTCGGACATGCCGGCGATGGGAATTTCCATGTGCTCCTGTTGTTCGACGACAAGACCGACGAAGGTATTGCTGTCGCTGAGACCTTTGTCGGCAGGCTCAATGCCCGCGCTTTGGCGATGGACGGCACGTGCACCGGCGAACACGGCATCGGCCAAGGCAAGATGGCGTTCCTCGAAGAGGAGCTTGGCGGCACGGTCGATCTCATGCGGCAGGTCAAGAAAGCGCTCGATCCGGACGATATCTTCAATCCCGGAAAGATATTCCATATTGCCTGAAAACGAACACTCTGTTGCGCTTGTCTACCAGGCGAGACCGACCGAGAGGGAAATAACCGGGCATGAGGAGAATTCATCTCGGAATCAAGTAAATAGAGCACGATGTTGCCGGAAAGCGGCTTCACAGCTTTCGGTATGATGCTCTAGTGTCCGCGATGGATTCCCAAATGGAGAATTGTTGAGTTGGTAGGCCGGTTCCTCGTCTTTTTGGGCGGAGTGATTGTCGTAGCGCTGTTCGTGGCGCTGCTGGCGCCGTTGTTTATCGACTGGACGGACTTCCGAAAGAATTTCGAGGATCAAGCAAGCCGGATCATAGGCAAGAAAGTCGTCGTGCACGGTGCGGTGGATGCGCGCCTTCTGCCGTTTCCATCGGTGACACTGCATGACGTGCGCGTCGCGCAGGAACTCGACGGGTCGCCCCTCGTGCAGGTCGAGCAGTTTTCGATGGATGCCGAACTCGCGCCGTTCCTCTCCGGCGAGGCGTTGATCTTCGACATGCGCGTGGTCAACCCGAAGGTAAAGCTGAGGCTGTTGAAGGACGGCACGCTCGACTGGACACGCGGCAGCCAGCCTGAAATTCCGGCCAGGACGGTTGTTCTTGAGAACGTCCATGTCAGCGGCGGCGATGTTCAATTCATCGACGACCAGTCGGGGCGCTCGCGGCACGTTACCGGCCTGAATGCCGAAATGTCGGCCAAGTCGCTTGCCGGTCCATGGCGGATCGAAGGTGATGCGGCGCTTGATGGCGCGCACGGCAACTTCACGATCGCCAGCAATCAGCCGGACGAGAACGGAATCCTGCGGATGCGTACGCAGTTGCAGCCCGACAAGCAGCCGGTGACGGTCGATCTCGACGGAGAACTGAAGCTCGTCGATCGCCGGCCGAACTATCAGGGAACGGTGTCGGCTTCGATTGAGAACCGGGATGGCAAGAAGACCGCCAAGGGCGATCTGCCTCCACGCCTGAAAGGGAAGTTCGAGCTTACCAACGAGAGCGTTCGGATACCGGAATATCGGCTGGAGGTTGGGGCGGCAGACGATCCCTATGTCGTCACCGGCGAGGCGACGCTCGATACGGGAAGCAAGCCGCAATTCCTGCTGATCGCAAACGGCCAGCAGATCGATGTCAATCGCATCGGTAATCAGGGCGCGAACGGCAAGACGACCCGCGATGCCGGCCTCTCGGCTCGACAGCGATTGAACGCGCTGATCCAGATAGTTTCACAGGTGCCGGTACCGCAGGTGCCAGGGAAGGCGAGCGTTCGCTTGCCGGCCATCGTTGCGGGCGACACGACGATCCGCGACATTCAGCTCGATGTCCAACCCGCTGGCAGCGGCTGGACGATCGACAATGCGGTCGGCACGCTTCCCGGTCGCACACAGGTCGAAGGCCAAGGCAAGCTCAATCTGCAGGGGCAGGCGTCCTTCGTGGGGCAGATGACAGTGGCGTCCAATCAGCCCACCGGTCTTGCGGCCTGGCTCGCCGGTTCCGTGGATCCGGCGATCCGACAGCTGAGGCAAGCGGGTTTTTCCGCCGATGTCAGCCTCACCCACGACCGCCAGACGTTCGACAACCTGGAGATTGCCGTCGGGCAGGCGACGCTCAAGGGCAGGCTGGATCGCCAGGCTGCGGCCAATCAGACGCCGACGCTGGATGTCGCGCTTGCCGGCGACGCGCTCGATCTGGATGCGCTGCGTGCGCTGACAGGATTGCTTACCGGTCAGGACGCGGGCGACAATGTGCTTGATCACAAGATCGCTGCGCAGCTGAAGGCCGACAAATTCACGGCCTTCGGCGTCGAAGCGGCCGATGTCGAGACAAGCTTTACAATTGCCGATGGCGCCTTGGCGGTCGAGAAGCTTTCGGTCAAGAATCTGGCGGGCGCCGAGGTGACTGCGACCGGTCGCGCCGAGGGATCGCTGCTCGATTACAAAGGCTCGGGGGAAATCACCTTCAAATCAGCCGATCCGGGCTCCTTCTTCACCATGCTCAAGCAACACCTGCCGCAGCATCCCGTCATGGATAGGCTCGTGCGCAATGCCGCCTGGTACACGAATACTGCTTTGCGTGGTGCCCTGACGCTTGGCGGGGACGAGGGCGATGGCCTGACCCTGACATTGGCCGGCGTGAGCAACGGGAGCCGCGTCAATCTCGACTACCGAATGTCGGACCTTCTGGCTCTGACAGGCAAGGGCACCACGAGCCTTGAGGCGACGCTCGAGAACAGCGTCACCTCCATCCTGTTCGGGCAGGCCGGCCTTGATCCGCTGCCGGTTGAAGCCGACGCCAACGGGCGTATGACCCTCAAGGTGCAAGCCGAGGGAACAGAGCCTGCAGACGCGCAGCTGACGTTTGCCACCGACCGCACCTCGTTTACCGCCGGCGGCAAGGTCGACGTCCGGCCGCAAACCTTCATGAACGGGCAGCTTGCGGTTTCGCTGGAGAGCGCGGACCTTGATCCGTACCTTGTCATGAACGGCATCGCTGTCCCGCAAATGGGTACGGGCCTGCCGTTCAAGTTGACGACAAACGCGACGATCGACGGCGACAAGATTGCCCTTGCTGACGTTGCCGGCCATGCCGCCGACAATGAGTTCAGCGGCGCGCTGACCCTAGACCGCAAGGCCGAGACGACGACGGCAACTGGCGAATTGGCGCTTTCAAAGGCTGATGCCGCCTGGCTCGGAGAAGCCATCTACGGGCCAATGACGGATGCGGCGACCGGCAACCTGTCAGCGGGGGGGCTCGGCTTGCCCGTCTTCAAGGACATGGACGTCAGCCTCAAGCTCTCCGCCAAGCAATTCTGGCCAGGCTGGTCGGGCGCGATTTCGGATTTCACATCCGATGTGGCGTACAGGGGCGACGAACTACAATTGAACAACATCAAGGGAGGCTGGGACGGCGGCAGCCTCGACGGCAGTCTCCTCTTTACCAATGCCAATGGGACGGGCTTCTTCCAGACGAAGCTGGCGCTGGCGAATGCGGACCTTGCCGCTGTGGTGTGGCCGCGCGACGGCGCGCCCGTGGCCAGCGGCAAGTTCGGACTGGGGCTCTCCATGGAAGCGTCCGGCAAATCCATGAAGGATATCGCCGGTTCGCTGAACGGCTCCGGGGAGCTTCGGCTCGGTGAAACGAGCGTTCGCGGGCTCAATCTTGGGATGCTGGCGCCATTGCTGGCAGCCACCGATCCGATGCAGGATCAGCTGAATGCCGGCAAGGTTCATCCGATCGTCGAGACCTTGCTCAACAACGGCGAAGCGAAGCTGCCGCCGACTGCCATCCCGTTCAACGTTACAGATGGTGTGCTGCGCTTTCAGAACGTCAGCGTGACGACCGATCAGGCGAAGGTGGTTGGCAACGGCCAGATCGACCTGCCGCAAGAGCGTATCAACGCATCACTCAATATTGCGCTCAATCCAGGCAGTGAGGTGCTTCCAGGTGCCGAACCTGCGATCCGCCTGGACTTTTCGGGGCTGCTCGCGTCGCCTGGCCGAACCATGGACGTCACCGATATCACCGGCTTCCTGTCCTTGCGTGCCTTCGAGCGTGAACGCCGGCGTGTCGAGCGCTTGCAGTCGAACGTGCTGGAAAAGCAGCGACTGCGCCGCGAAGTTGCTCTCTACAAGTTCAATGATCTGGAACGCCAGAAGGCCGCGGCCTTCGAGGCGCAGCGGCAGGCCGAGGAGCAGCGTTTGAGAGACCTAGCCGCCGCCCAGGCAGAGCGTGAGAGGCAAGCTGCCGAAGCGAAAGCAAAGGCGGAGGCCGAGGCAAAGGCGAAAGCGGACGCAGCGGCGCGCGCGAAGGCGGCGGAGGAAAAGGCTGCCGCAGATGCTGCGCGACGTGCACAGGAGCAGCTTTCCGTTCCCCCAGAGAACTCGCTCAATTTCGGAACCGTACCGGGGCTGCCCGGTGTGCAGATGCCGCAGTAGTAGCGGCGGCCACATCGAGGAAGATCACCGCAGGTGTTGCCACGTGCTATCTAACGGCACCCTCAGCTTTCAGCCAGTGCAGCACATAGACACGTAGCGCAGATGATAGGTTGCTCTCGGGCTGACGCTGATCGTCAATGTCAGAGATCAAGGCTGCGAGCGGAATGGCACGCGCCTTGGCGATCATGTTCAGTTCGGCCCAGAATTCGTCTTCCAACGAGAAGCTGGTGCGATGTCCGTGTAGCGTGGCCGAGTGCTTGCGGATCATCGCAAGGCTTCGTAATTCGATTCAAGCGGGTGATGTCCTGAATCCGGACGGCCGTTCAAGCGATTGATCCAGGAATCTTTTTTACTTTCCTGGATACTCATTTGTCGTCGTCGGATTTCTCGATGTGGCCCTGCTGATGCGAGCGTTCGGCCTTCTCGTTGAGCGCCTTGGTGAGCTGCTTCTCAACCTTGGTACGGCCGAAGGAAATACGGTTTTGCTCGGCCTGCTTTTCCTTGTTGGCGCGGGCCTGCTTCTTTTTGAACTGACGGAGATTGACGACTTCGGCGGTCACGGCTGGCCTCGATCGGAATTGAAAAAGGGAAGCAGTTGCTTCCCTCGGTTTTACTGCTTCTTTCGGAAGGCGTCGAGCGAGACGACCGAACCGGGCTTCTTTTCCTCGCCGTCGGCTTTGGCGGCGGGTGTTTCCTCCGACTTCTCGGATGCCACCGGATAAGCGGTAATCTCTGCGGCGGGAAGCTCGTCGCTGTCGGCGAGAGGCACGTCGAATTCGAGCTCGAAGTTCACCGAGGGATCGTAGAAGCCGCGAATCGCATTGAATGGAATGAAGAGCTTTTCCGGAACATCAGAGAAGGAAAGGCCGATCTCGAACGTCGTCTCCGTGATCTTCAGTTCCCAGAACTGGTGCTGGATGACGATGGTCATCTGTTCCGGATATTTCGCCTTCAGGTGTTGCGAGATGCGAACACCGGGCGCGCCGGTAAGGAAGGTGATGAAGAAATGATGCTCGCCTGGCAGGCGGCCCGTCGCGGCAACTTCGGACAATACCTTGCGGATGACGCCACGCAGTGCGTCCTGTGCCAGAATGTCGTAACGGATGTGATCCTGCCCCATGCTTTCCTGTCTTTCGTTAGGTTCGGACTCGTTTCCCAAGGCTGTATGGCATGCCAAGACGCCCTGGAAAAGGCCTGAGCCGAGTCATGCTTGACCAAACCATACATGATTTGCGCGCAAGGGAGAAGGTGAAGGCTTCTGTTGCCAGGTGCCTTCGGACCCCGCCTAGAGGTGCGAACCACTAGGGCTTTATTTGAAGTGTCACACCGCGATTAAGCAGCGAGACGAGCTTCCGCATAGTTGTCGTTTGCAACTACAATTTTAGCCCGATAACGGCGGTACAATGCCGAGCAAAAAGACGATCTTTACACCCTTGTCGATCCTGTTTCGCCCCCATCAAAAGCCGGCCATCTCATTGCTGGGCCGCCGGTTTTTGGTGGAGGCGCCGGGTACCGCCCCCGGGTCCAATAGGTTTATTACACCGCTCATTTATCGCCATAGCCGGCCCGAAGACCGGCATGGGTGATATAGTGTTTTCCGTCAGGGATGGGAAGAGGTGTTGTCACAAAACCGTGTGGTCCGCTCAGAAAGCGAGAGGACGCTCGGCAGCCTAAGAGAGAGAGAGAGAGAGAGAGATCACCTTCCGATCGTGAAGGCGCCACGCTTTCAACATACTGACGATCCCGGTCGCTGCTCCGACTATCGCTACAAACAAGCCAAGGAGAGAGATGCAGGGAAGCGGCGGGCATCAAAGGCTTCGGCAACCTTCGCATTGAACGTCAAATCGCCAATAGGCTGATCCTAGTCAGCGAATGGATACGTGGGCGCTGATCGTGACGGAGATTTGTCGGGATAAAGCCCGCGCGACGATTGGTTTCGATGAGCGAAGCGCTTAAATAAGCTCAGAACGGAATCGGCGGCGAACGATGAAGCAGTATCTCGATCTTCTGAAGCATGTGATGGAACACGGAACCGATCGCGGCGATCGTACCGGCACGGGCACGCGCTCTGTGTTCGGCTATCAGATGCGGTTCGACCTGCAGGAAGGCTTTCCGGTTCTTACGACAAAGAAGCTGCATCTGCGGTCCATCATCCACGAGCTGCTCTGGTTCCTACGTGGCGACACCAATATCCGCTACCTCAAGGACAATGGCGTTTCGATTTGGGATGAATGGGCGGACGAGAATGGCGATCTGGGGCCGGTCTATGGCGCGCAGTGGCGCTCGTGGCCTTCGCCGGATGGCGGCCATATAGATCAGATCGCCAAACTTGTTGCCGGCATCGTCAAGAATTCGAACTCGCGCCGCCATATCGTTTCTGCGTGGAATCCTGCCGAGGTCGATGACATGGCGCTTCCGCCATGCCATTGCCTGTTCCAGTTCTACGTCGCCGACGGCAAGCTTTCCTGCCAGCTTTATCAGCGCTCCGCTGATATCTTTCTCGGGGTGCCATTCAACATTGCCTCGTACGCTTTGCTGACGATGATGGTGGCGCAGGTTGCCGGTCTGAAACTCGGTGATTTTGTGCATACGCTTGGGGATGCGCATCTCTATCACAACCATTTCGAGCAGGCGAAGCTGCAACTGACCCGCACGCCGAAGCCGTTGCCGTTCATGCGGATCAACCCCGATGTGAAGGATATCTTCGGCTTCAAGTTCGAGGATTTCGAGTTGGTCGGCTACGAAGCCGACGCCAGCATCAAGGCCCCGATCGCGGTCTGATTGGAGAGGTCGATGTCTGACATTCGCAAGACGATCGTGGTCGCCGTTTCCGAGAACGGCATCATCGGGCGGGATGGTGACATGCCATGGCGGCTCTCCACCGATCTCAAGCGCTTCAAGGCGCTGACACTGGGCAAGCCTGTTGTCATGGGGCGGAAGACCTATGACTCCCTTGGTAAGCCGCTGCCCGGGCGACCAAACATTGCGATTTCCCGGCAGTCTGCCGCGGTAGCGAATCCGGACGTGCATATGGCTCGTTCGCTGACCGAGGCCATCAGCCTTGCAGAGGACCTTGCCAAGCAAAATGGTGGGAGCGAAATCTGCATCATCGGTGGTGGGCAGATCTATGAGCAGGCCATCGATCTCGCCGATCGGCTGTGCGTGACGCATGTCGAAACCGCGGTCGAAGGCGATACGTCATTTCCGGCGATTGACCCAGCGCTCTGGAGGGCGACGGAGACGATCGACGTGCCTGCAGGCGACAAGGATAGCTATCCCACGAAATTCGTGGTCTATGACCGGCGCTAACCGCTGAAAACCAACTATTTTCCAATAAATATCGTCAAGTTCCTCATGCTGCGTTGAAAGCAGATGCGGCGATACCTATAACGGTCACGATCGCAGCTATCCGCCGCCCCCGTGGGTTAGGCGATCGGAGTTCAACGAATAAGAGGTTTTGATGCCCTGGAGCAATCAGAATGGCGGCGGCGGCCCTTGGGGCGGCGGCGGCGGTAACAATCAGGGACCATGGGGGCAAGGGCCCAATCGCCCGCGCGGTGGCGGCAAGGGTGGGCCGCCTGATCTTGAGGATATTATCCGGCGCGGTCAGGACCAGCTGCGCAACATTGTGCCTGGCGGGTTCAACGGCGGCGTGCTTGTCATCGTTGCGGCGATTTTGGTGGTGTTCTGGCTCTTCCAGTGCATCTATATCGTCCAGCCGGACGAGCGCGGCGTCGAACTGCGTTTCGGCAATCCCAAGGAAGAGGTTTCGACCCCGGGCCTGCATTTCCACCTGTGGCCGATGGAAACCGTCGAGATCGTCAAGGTGACGATGCAGCAGCAGAATATCGGTGCGGCATCGACGTCGACATCCTCGTCGAGCGGGCTGATGCTTTCCGGTGACCAGAACATCCTGAACGTTCAGTTTTCAGTCTTCTTCACGGTCAGCGATCCCAAGGCCTATCTTTTCAACGTGGAGAACCCGGCTGAGACGCTGCAGCAGGTCGCCGAAAGCGCCATGCGCGAAGTTGTCGGTCGCCGTCCGGCCCAGGATGCCTTCCGCGACAATCGTCAGCCGATTGAAACGGAAGTCGCCAACATCGTCCAAGGAACCATGGATCGCTACAGGGCTGGTATTTCCATCGGCGCCGTGACGATTCAGGACGTGGCTCCGCCACGTGAAGTCGCCGATGCCTTCGAAGAAGTGCAGCGAGCCGACCAGGACAAGCAGCGACTGGTCGAAGAGGCCAATCAGTACGCCAACCAGAAGCTCGGTCAGGCGCGCGGTGACGCCGCCCAGATCCGCGAAGCGGCAGCGGCCTACAAGAACCGCGTGGTCAAGGAAGCCGAAGGTGAGGCTCAGCGCTTCTCGTTCATCAACGAACAATATGCGAAGGCGCCCGAGGTCACTCGTACACGTCTCTTCCTTGAAACGATGGAGCAGGTTCTGAAGAATTCCAAGAAGGTCGTGATCGACGAGAAGCAAGGGGTTGTGCCTTACTTGCCGCTTAATGAGATCGGCAAACCGGCGCAGCAGGGAGGTTGAGCCATGACATCGAACAGGCTTCCCCTCATTCTCGGCCTTCTCGCCGTCGTCTTGATTGCGCTCTACTCGTCGGTCTTCGTCGTGAATGCGCGTGAGCAGGCGATTGTTGTCCGCTTCGGTCAGATCCAGTCGGTGAAGACCGAGCCGGGTATCTACTTCAAGTTGCCGTTTGCCTTCATGGATGCCGACCGCGTCCAGATCGTGGAACGGCAGGCACTGCGCTTCGACCTCGACAACATTCGTGTTCAGGTTCGTGGCGGCGCGACCTTCGATGTTGATGCCTTCGTGGTCTACGACATCAGGGATGTCCGCAAGTTCCGCGAAACCGTCTCGGGCGATCGCGAGGCCGCGGAGGCACGCCTTCGCACGCAACTCGATTCTTCGCTTCGACGTGTCTACGGTCTGCGCGACTTCGATGCTGCACTGTCTGAAGAGCGTGTGGCAATGATGCTTGAGGTTCGCGACGACTTGCATCGCGATGCTGAAGATCTTGGTCTCAACATTCAGGACGTCCGCATCCGTCGTACGGATCTGACGCGCGAAGTCGCGCCGAAGACCTATGACCGGATGCGCGCCGAGCGTCTTGCCGAAGCTGAACTCCTGCGTGCGCAGGGTACGGAAGAGGGTCAGCGTCGCCGGGCTATCGCAGACAGGCAGGTGGTCGAAATCACCGCCGAAGCGCAACGCGATTCTGAAGTCCTGCGCGGTCAGGGCGACGCCGAGCGCAACCGCTTGTTTGCGGATGCATTCAGCAAGGATCCTGCGTTCTTCGAGTTCTACCGTTCGATGGCCGCTTATTCGACGGCTCTGACCTCGCAAGACACGACGTTGGTGATCTCGCCGAACTCGCAGTTCTTCCGTTTCTTCAACGATGCAAGCGGCGCGCCTCGAAACGCAGCGCCGGCGATGCCGACAGCACCGACCAACTGATCGCCGCGTTGCGACGCCTGACAAAAAAATGCGAAGGCCGGCTAATCTGCCGGCCTTTTTGCGTGGCGGCACGAGGGCTGCGAGCGCGGTGAACAGGATTGCACGGGATTTCGCGAAAAGGTGATTTCACCCTCCATCATTCCGCCTTATGCTGGTGCTCAGAGTGCGTTTTATTTGAAATGAGGATGCTTGATGGCCCCGACGACCCGCCCGACCTTCAGACGATCGCTCGCTCTCCTGGCCGGCGCCGCACTTCTGGCAAATGTTGGTTTCACCGGCTCGGTGCAAGCGCAGGGCACGCCGCCGATGAACGGCCCGGCATCCGTTGCCGATCTCGCAGAAGGCCTCCTCAATGCCGTTGTAAACATTTCGACTTCGCAGAATGTCAAGGATGACGAGGGTGTTGGCCCGGCCCCGCGCGCGCCCGACGGTTCTCCCTTCCAGGAATTCTTCAACGACTTTTTCAACAAGCAGAAGGGTAACAAGGGCGGCAACCACAACGTCAATTCGCTGGGATCGGGCTTTGTGATCGACCCTCAGGGCTACATCGTCACGAACAACCACGTGATTGAAGGCGCCGACGATATCGAGGTCAATTTCGCGGATGGCACTAAGCTGAAGGCGAAGCTGATCGGCACCGATACCAAGACCGATCTTTCGGTGCTGAAGGTTGAGCCAAAGGCGCCGCTGACGGCCGTGAAATTCGGCGATTCCAGCGGAATGCGCATCGGTGACTGGGTCATGGCGATCGGCAATCCGTTCGGCTTCGGCGGGTCGGTGACTGTCGGCATCATTTCGGGACGCGGTCGCAACATCAACGCCGGACCCTACGACAACTTCATCCAGACGGATGCGGCCATCAACAAGGGCAATTCCGGCGGCCCGCTCTTCAACATGAAGGGTGAGGTTATAGGCATCAACACGGCGATCATTTCGCCGAGCGGCGGATCGATCGGTATCGGTTTCTCGGTGCCGTCGGAGTTGGCTGCAGGCGTCGTCGAACAGTTGCGCGAGTTCGGCGAGACGCGCCGCGGGTGGCTCGGTGTCCGCATTCAGCCGGTTACCGACGATGTTGCTGACAGCCTCGGCCTATCGAGCGCCAAGGGTGCGCTGGTGGCGGGCGTCATCAAGGGTGGTCCCGTTGATGACGGTTCGATCAAGGCTGGCGACGTCATCCTCAAGTTCGACGGCAAGCCGGTCAACGAAATGCGTGATTTGCCGCGCGTGGTGGCGGAAAGCCCCGTCGGCAAGGAAGTCGACGTTGTCGTGCTTCGTGACGGCAAGGAGCAGACCGTGAAGGTGAAGCTCGGCCGCCTGGAGGATAGCGATCAGGCCGCCTCGAACGATGCCGACGCCAACAACAAGGGCGGTGTCATCAATCCGGATCCTGATGAAAACCAGGATATGGATGAGCCCGATGACCAGCAGACCCAACCCATGCCGGATGGCAAGGGCAAGACGGATCAGGCTGCACCCGATGCAACGAATCCGAAGAATGTACTCGGCCTGTCGCTGTCTGAGCTAAGCGCGGAGACCCGGAAAACCTTCGGTATCGCTGAAAGTGTCGATGGCGTGCTTGTCGCTGAGGTCGCAGCCGGCTCTTTGGCGGCGGAAAAGGGCTTGAAGCCTGGTGACGTGATCGTTGAGGTGGCGCAGGAGTTTATGCGCTCGCCCGAGGCCGTCGCCGCGAAGGTGCAGTCGCTAAAGCAGGAAGGCCGGCGGAACGCGCAGATGATGATCGCGTCGGCAAACGGCGACTTGCGCTTCGTAGCTGTGCCGATGGAGTAGCGAGACGAGGGCTCGCTCATCCCTCAATAAGCGTCAAATGGCTTCGTCGTCGGAAGTCCGTGCGGCGACGAAGGCAAGCGGCACCAACTTCTTATGGTGCCGTGCGCCGGCAATTGGCGTTAGCGGATCCCGCATTCCCATTGCTGACGGCTGATCGTGTAAAGAACGTGGCGTTTCAGATGCGGATGCGTGTCCGGAATGCTGGGGTGGTCGAAATCGCGATCAGGTTCATGATGCAAGCCAAGCCGCTGCATGACAGCGGTCGAACGATGGTTGTCGGTTACAGCAAACGAAACGATTTCGCTGGGGTCGAACTCGGTGAAGCCATGGCGCAGTGCGGCCATTCCCGCTTCTGTCGCATATCCGCTGCCCCAGTGCCTTTTCGCGAGACGCCAGCCGACTTCGATCGTGCCCGCTGGCAGAAACGGTTCGAGCTTGGGTCTCCAGAGACCGCAGAAACCGATCGGCTCATTGGTTTCCTTCAGGGCTATCGCATAGAAGCCGAGGCCGGTCTCGGCGATACTGTCGCGGATCGTGTCGAGCATCGAATCCGCTTCAGCGCGGTCGCGACGGAAGGCGAAGAATTCCATCACCTCAGGATCGGAGTTGATCTCGTGGAACAGCGGCCGATCACCGTCGGTCCAGTTGCGCAAAAGCAGGCGATCGGTCTCTAGGATTACCGTCATGGCACTACGAAATCGGTCTTGCGGTAGCCCTGGATATAGAGCAGGGCGCTGAGATCGCCGTGATTGATCTGTATCTTCGCCTGGGCTGCGACGGTTGGTTTAGCGTGCAAAGCGACGCCGGATCCAGCCAATTGAAGCATGCCGAGGTCGTTGGCGCCGTCGCCAACGGCAATGGCGTCGTCGGGAGAAATGCCGAGCCTTTCGGAAATGTCGTTCAGCGCATCGACCTTGGCTTGCTTGCCGAGGATAGGTTCAGAGACGAAGCCGGAAAGAACACCAGCCTCTTCCAGCAGAACATTCGCGCGGTTCTCATCGAAGCCGAGCGTCTTTGCGATGGGGCCGGTGAAGACGGTAAAGCCGCCGGAGACCAGCGCTGTATAATGTCCCTTCGACTTCATGGTGGCGATCAATTCTGGGCCACCTGGAGTGAGCGTGATGCGTCTGGAAATAACGTCGTCGACGACCGAGATCGGTAGCCCTTTCAAGAGCGCAACGCGCTCACGGAGGGCTGGTTCGAAAGCGATCTCGCCGTTCATGGCGCGAGCCGTGATCGCGGCGACCTTCTCCTTTAGCCCCACTTCGGCAGCGAGTTCGTCGATGCATTCCTGGCCAATCATGGTTGAGTCCATATCGGCGATCAGAAGTCTCTTGCGGCGTGTCTCGGCATCCTGGATGACGAGGTCGATGGCAGCGCTGCCGATGGCGGCGAGAATGCCGGCTCGAGCGGCTTCGACGTCGGCTCCATCCCTCAGTGCGATATCGCAGGCAATTCCGTCAGCCAGCCAGTAGAGGCCGGAAGCTTTCACTGCATCGGTCACCTGCTCGGCAATCGACTGCGTGAGAACAGGATTTGACGGATTGGCAACAAGCGTGGCAACGAGGGCCATGATGGAAAACCTTCTGAGCGCAATGAACGCGATCCTGATAACCGGGCCGACCGCCAGCGGCAAGTCCGCGCTCGCCGTCGAATTGGCAAAAGAGCACAGTGGGGCAGTCGTCAATGCCGACAGCATGCAGGTCTACGACACGCTGCGCGTGTTGACCGCGCGGCCATCTGAAGACGATATACAGGGTATTCCCCATTACCTCTACGGTCACGTCCCCGCGAGTCGTGCCTATTCTACAGGGGCGTGGCTGCGGGACGTTACGGATCTGCTGCAGCGTCTTCGTGCCGATGGACGCAAACCGATTTTTGTAGGCGGAACGGGCCTCTATTTCAAAGCGTTGACCGGCGGCCTTTCCGATATGCCTGCGATACCGGAGGACGTGCGCAACAGCCTTCGCTCACGCCTACAGGATGAGGGACCCGACGAACTCTATCGGCAACTGCAAGAGCGCGACCCTGCGGTCGCCGGCAGTCTTCGTCCGCAGGATGGACAGCGGATCGTGAGGGCGCTCGAGGTCATCGAAGCAACCGGCCGCTCGATCATCGATTTTCAGGCGCAAGCGGGACCGGTGATGATCGACCCCTCGGCGGCTCGCAAGATCGTGGTCGAACCGGAGCGTGCCGTCCTTCACCAGCGGATCAACGGGCGATTTGAAAAGATGCTGGAGCAGGGGGCTGAGGGTGAAGTGAAAGCGCTGCTCTCGCTTTCATTGTCGCCTGACATGCCTGTGATGAAAGCCATTGGCGTTTCGCAGATTGCGGCGATGTTGAATGGCGAGCTTACGCGCGACGAGGTTCTGGAGCGGGGCGCTGCGGCGACGCGGCAATATGCCAAGCGACAGATGACCTGGTTTCGCAACCAGATGGACGAAAGCTGGGAGCGCTTGCGGTAGCGTGGTACCGGCTAGTCCTTGTTATTTAGGCTGCTGAGCGGCTTTTTCAGGATGCTGTCACGGAGGGACATACCGGGTTCACGGCGAATGCTTCCTGCGACAGCTGGGCCGTCGCCGGTCCTGGGTGGCGGTTCTCCGCGCATTTCACGTCGTAGGGCTTCCAGGCGGCCATCGATAGACGTTTCCGGCGCTGCAAGAGGCGCGCGCTGAGGAGCGGCAAATGGCTCTCGCGGGGTGCCTGATCCCGGCAACATGTCGCGACGATATGGTTCGATCGGCGCGAGTGGTGGAGCCGCCAGAGAATGACCCGGCAATGGCGCTGACGGATAAGAGGAAGGTGCTACCGGGCCGTCGTAGTCGTTGTCATAGTCCTCTTCGTCCTCATAAGGACCGCTTGGTGGCATTGCAGCGGAGTAGCTTTGCTGGAACGCCGAAATATCCGGGCCGCTGGTGGCGCGCATGCGGGTTACGATCTTGCGCAGATCGACGTTGTCAGGATCCTCGTCGCTGACCTTCACGTTGGCACCGTTGGCCTTCGGCAAGTAGCGTTCCTCGACGCGCGAGAAGCGCATTCGCATTGGAACGCTGATCGCTTCACCGAAGGCAATCGCCTCGCCGTTGCCGATCGAGGAAATGAAGCTGGTCGTCGAGATCGACGAGTTGGGAATCGCCGAACGAATGATTTCCTGGTCGCGATCATTGGCAAGGCGCATGGCAAACAGCGTCGAGCACTGCGACAAGATCGTCTGATCGAGTTCGCCTGGACGCTGGGTGATGATCCCCAGCGACACGCCGTATTTGCGGCCTTCCTTGGCGATGCGGGCGATTGCCTGCCGTGTCGGGAAGAAGCCGAGATTCGGATCCGACGGAATGTAGCGGTGCGCTTCTTCGCAGACGACGAGCATGTGGATGGCACCGTCGCTCCACAATGCGATTTCAAAAGCCATGCGGCAAAGAACCGAAGCGACTGAGTTCACGACCTCGGAGGGGATGCCGGATAGCTGGAAGGTGCAGATCGGCCTATTGTCGCCAGGGATGCGGAAGATTTCCGCCACCGTCTCCATGATTGTGTCGCTGATGGTGTTGCTGGAGAACATGAAGTGGTAGCGCGGATCGTTGATGGCAGCGAGAACGCGCATCTTCAGCGACCGGAGCAGAGGCTTTTCGCTGCGTCCCTCGAGCCTGCCGATGCGTTCGTCGATCAGCGCCAGCAGATCGGCCATGCGATAGGGAACCGGCGTATCCGCCGTAATCGAGCTCTTTTCCGTTGTGCGCCTGACGAGCGAATTGTCGCTGCCGCGGAAGGCGCGCTTTGCCTCCGGCAGCAAATCCCGCAGGATGTCGACTTCTTCCGGAATCGGTGTTCGGCCTCTGAAGACCACTTCCGCGAACTCTTCCAGTTTCATCAGCCAGAACGGCAGGTCGAGCGTGTCCGTATCGATGACAACCGAGTGCTTCGGGAAGGCGGCAGCAAACTCGTTGTGCGGGTCGAGGATCAGTACGCGCAGCTTCGGGTCAGCCTCGATCGCCTTGTGCAAGAGCAGAGACACGGCTGTCGACTTGCCGACGCCGGTCGAGCCAACGATTGCGAAATGCTTGGACAGCATCGAGGGAATATGGATGGCGGCATCGATGCTCTCGTCTTGCGTGAGCTTGCCAATCACGGCTGTTGTTCCGCTGCCGGCGTCATAGATGCGCATCAAGTCCGTCGAGCGGATGCGGTGAGCGATGGCGCCGAGATAGGGATAGCGTGAAATGCCGGTCGAGAATTGCTCGCGGCCATCCTCGTCAACGCGAACTTCGCCAAGCAATTCGGTTTCGATTTGAAAGTAGTTGTCTTCTCCTTCGCCCCAGCTGTGACCGCCGGTGTTCATGGAGTAGACGAGGGCGACCACCCGGTTTCGACCGACGCTGATCGAAATGAGCCTTCCGACCGACCACAGTTCGGCCAGCTCTGTGCCGCCAGCTTCTGCGACGGCAGCGATCGTGGCGCGAGACCCGCTACACGCAACAACGCGGCCAAGAAACCGGTTACCCGGGGTCTGGTCGTCGCGGCGGTCATGCTCGCCTGCCTTGCCTGCCGTGTGCAAGTCCTTGTTCAGCAAAGGGCTACTCCCTGCGGTAGCAAAGGAGGATATGAGCGAACGTTTAAGAAAGTCTTTTTGCGACAGGCGCGCCAGTCCCGCGCACGTCTGACCGGGACGATTGCATTCGATTTTTTATTGCGGCATGCGTTGACGATGCGAAATTTTCTGTCTATCAATTCGCCCCATGAAAATCGCAGTAGCTCTTATCGTGGTGGGAAGGCGCATGGGCAGGATGGTATAACCATCCGGCGATAGCCACCCATGCGCTAGACGAAGGCTCCCACAGGGGCCTTTTTTTATGTCCGAAAATCGGGCTTCCGGACCACAAAACTCAAATCCCAGCAGTCAAAACGGAAAAGAAACATGACGGGCACGGACAATCAGGCAGCAGGAAATCGGATGACGGGAGCGGAGATCGTCCTCCAGGCGCTGAGGGACAATGGCGTCGAGCACATCTTCGGCTATCCGGGTGGCGCAGTGCTGCCGATCTACGACGAGATCTTCCAGCAGGACGATATCAAGCACATTCTCGTCCGCCATGAGCAGGGCGCCGGCCACGCCGCCGAAGGCTATGCCCGCTCCACAGGCAAGGTCGGTGTCATGCTCGTGACCTCGGGTCCGGGTGCGACAAATGCCGTCACGCCGCTGCAGGACGCCTTGATGGACTCGATCCCGCTCGTTTGCCTGACCGGTCAGGTTCCGACCTCGCTGATCGGTTCGGATGCCTTCCAGGAATGCGATACTGTTGGCATCACGCGCCCCTGCACCAAGCACAACTGGCTGGTCAAGGACGTCAACGATCTGGCCGCGATCATCCACGAAGCCTTCCGCATCGCCCAGTCCGGCCGTCCGGGTCCTGTTGTCGTCGATATCCCGAAGGACGTTCAGTTTGCGACTGGCACCTACACGCCGCCGTCAGCCCATGCGATCCAGAAGAGCTACCAGCCGAAGGTTCAGGGTGATCTCAGCCAGATCCAGGCTGCCATTGAACTGATGGCAAGCGCAAAGCGTCCGGTCATCTATAGCGGTGGCGGCGTTGTCAATTCCGGCCCCGAAGCGACCAAACTGATGCGCGAGTTGGTCGAACTGACGGATTTCCCGATCACCTCGACGCTGATGGGCCTCGGCGCCTATCCCGCATCGGGCAAGAACTGGCTGAAGATGCTCGGCATGCACGGCTCCTACGAGGCGAACATGGCGATGCATGATTGCGACGTGATGGTCTGCATCGGCGCCCGCTTCGACGACCGTATCACCGGCCGCATCAATGCCTTCTCGCCGAACTCGAAGAAGATCCACATCGACATCGACCCGTCCTCGATCAACAAGAACGTTCGCGTCGATCTTGGGATCCGCGGCGATGTCGGAAGCGTTCTGGAAGATATGGTTCGCCTGTGGCGCGCATTGCCGAAGAAGCCGGAAAAGAGCCAGATCGCCGATTGGTGGGCTGATATCGCTCGTTGGCGCGCGCGTAATTCCTTCGCCTACACCAAGAATAACGACGTGATCATGCCGCAATACGCGCTGGAGCGCCTCTATGCGCTGACCAAGGATCGCGACACCTACATCACGACCGAAGTTGGTCAGCACCAGATGTGGGCAGCACAGTTCTATGGCTTCGAGAAGCCGAACCGCTGGATGACCTCGGGCGGCCTCGGCACCATGGGGTACGGCCTGCCGGCAGCGCTCGGCGTGCAGATTGCCCATCCGGAAAGCCTCGTCATCGATATCGCCGGCGACGCCTCGATCCAGATGTGCATTCAGGAGATGTCGACGGCGATCCAGTACGAGGCGCCGATCAAGATCTTCATCATGAACAACCAGTACATGGGCATGGTCCGCCAGTGGCAGCAGCTGCTGCACGGCAACCGTCTGTCCAACTCCTACACGGAAGCGATGCCTGACTTCGTCAAGCTCGCCGAAGCCTATGGTGCCGTTGGTCTGCGTTGCGACAAGCCCGATGATCTGGACGGCGCCATCCAGGAAATGATCGACGTGAAGAAGCCGGTCATTTTCGATTGCCGTGTCGCCAATCTCGCCAACTGCTTCCCGATGATCCCGTCGGGCAAGGCCCATAACGAAATGCTGTTGCCGGACGAAGCCACGGACGAGGCGGTCGCCAACGCGATCGACGCCAAGGGCCGTCAGCTCGTTTGATATCAAGGTAGAGGAAACCCACGATCATGAACGCACATCTTCAGCCGACGGGCTCTGCCTACTTCATTTCGCCGGAGACGGCGGCGGCCGAAAGCCACACGCTTTCGGTCCTCGTCGACAACGAGCCCGGCGTCCTTGCCCGCGTCATCGGCCTGTTTTCCGGCCGGGGCTACAACATCGAGAGCCTGACCGTCTCCGAGACCGAGCACCAGGCACACCTGTCGCGCATTACCATCGTGACGCGCGGTACACCGCACGTGCTCGAACAGATCAAGGCGCAGCTTGAACGCATCGTCCCCGTTCATCGGGTTGTCGATCTCACGGTCCGCGCCCGCGAGCTCGGCCAGGAGCGTCCGATCGAGCGTGAAGTGGCGCTCGTCAAGGTGGTCGGCACGGGCGAGACGCGCGCCGAAACGCTCCGGCTCGCTGACGCCTTCCATGCGAAGGTGGTGGACGCGACCGTCGATCACTTCATTCTCGAGATCACTGGAAAGTCTTCGAAGATCGACCAGTTCGTTTCGATCATGAAGCCCCTTGGCCTGATCGAAGTCTGCCGCACCGGCATTGCCGCCATGAATCGCGGCCAGCAGGGCATGTAAGAAAACAGACGTGCCGGACAACGTGGCGTCCGGCACTTCCTTCTTCCTTATGCCGCGCGCCCATGGATCTGGGCGTGAAGCTATTCGGCAGCGATCAAGACGATATCGGATCCTGCATTCGCCTCCAAAACCTTGGCACGCACAGGCTCTAGCGCCGCAAGGACCTGTTGGCGCAGCCATACGTGGCCGGCGTTGCGGTCGGACGAGGTATGCCATCCAAGCGAGATGTCGTAGGGCGGGATGTCCACCGGTCCGGGGCTGATGGCGAGGCCGAACACCGGCGCCCAGGCTCGCGCGAAGCTTGCCGGCACGGCAGCGATCACGTGCGTATCACGAACCAAGATCGGCAGCGTGAAGAGGTGTGGCGTGGTCACCGCTGCGCGTCGTTTCAATCCGCGCTCAGCCAGCACTTCGTCCACGAGCCGGCAGCGGCCGTCCTTGCTGACGATCACGGCCTGCGGGGTCGCAAGAAACGTCTCGAGGTCGATGGCGCCGGAACCACCGGTTGTCTCGGGGTTGCTGAGGATGACATAGCGCTCGGACCAGAGCTTGCGACGTTTATGAAGTTCGTTGCCTGTCTCCACCTTGCCGATCGCGAGGTCTATCTCGCCGCTGTCCAGGAGATCCGCGGGATAATCCTGGTCGATCGACCGTATCACGAAATTGACATGTGGCGCCTGCTCGTGAACGGAAGCGAGCAGCGGCGGCATCAACAGGCTTTCCAGATAGTCAGTCATTCCGAGCGTGAAGGTTCGCTCATCCGTTGCCGGGTCGAATTGCTCCGGCTCGATCAGGCGGGATTGGATCGTGCACAGGATGCCGCTCACGGTTTCGGCGAGTTCCTGCGCCCGTGGCGTCGGTTCGATTCCGCGCGCCGAGCGAACAAACAGCTCGTCGGACAGAAGCGCTCGCAGGCGCCCAAGGTTGTGGCTCAAGGCGGATTGGGACGTGCCGATGCGCTGTGCCGCCCGCGTGACGTTGCGCTCGCTCATCAGGGCGTCAAACGCAACCAGCAGATTCAGGTCGAACTTCAAGATATGAGCGTGATCGATCGACATCATGATTTCCATCTGTTGGATTTATGACTGTGCCAGAGATATCTGTTTGGTCGATGATAATCAACCCAATTAAGGAATAACGCTCATGAAGTCTCTCTTTGAAGTCTACGATCTTCGCGGCCAGAAGCTTCGCAACCGCGTCGTCATGGCTCCGATGACCCGCGCCCGGGCGAAGGACGGTATCGCCGACCAGCAGACCGCCCAGTATTACCGCCAGCGCGCCGGCGCCGGTCTGATCGTCTCGGAAGGAACGCCGATCTCGCAAGAGGGAACAGGCTTTGCCTTCATCCCTGGCATATGGTCGGACGATCAGGTCCGTGGCTGGCAGGGCGTGACGAAGGCCGTGCACGAGGAGGGCGGGAAGATTTTTGCGCAGATCTGGCACGTCGGTCGCATGTCGCACACCTCTCTTCAGCCGGCCGGCGGACAGCCTGTCAGCTCCAGCGCCAAGCCTGCGCGCGACGATAAGAGCACGGCGTATGCGTTCAATGAGGACGGCGTTGCCGGCTTCGTCGAAGCGAGCGTACCGCGGCCGCTCGGGACCGACGAGGTTGCGAGGGTTGTAGACGACTTTGCGAATGCCGCGACAAATGCCATTGCGGCCGGATTTGACGGCGTCGAAATCCACGGCGCAAACGGCTATCTGCTTGAGCAGTTTCTCAATCCTGAAATCAACGACCGCGCCGATCGGTATGGAGCGGGCAACGTCGAGGACAGGACGCGCTTCGTGCTCGAGATCGTCGATGCGGTGGTAGCGCGGATTGGCGCGGAGAAGGTCGGCATCAGGCTTTCACCATTCGGCAAGCTGTTCGACATGCCGCATCATCTGTTGATCGAGGAAACCTACCTGCACCTTGCTGCTGCGCTCGCTGAACGCAACCTTGCCTATGTGCACTTGAAGGACCAGGGTCCGGCCAGTGCTCCGGCTCTTTCGAGAGATTTCCTGCGCAAGTTCCGCCAGAGCTACTCCGGTACGCTGATTCTTGCTGGTTCCCTCGACAAGGGTCGCGCCGAAGAGTTTCTGCGGGACGGCTTGATTGATCTTGCCGCCTTTGGTCAGCCGTTCATCGCAAATCCGGATCTGGTAGAACGTCTGCAGGGGGATCTGCCTTTGGCGACGCCCAACCGTGACACCTACTACGGCGGCGGCGCCGAGGGATACACTGACTACCCGGTATACGCGGGTGGCACTGAGGCAAAGGCTGCCTAGTCGCGGCGCCGACCAGCGATTTCCAGGAAATCGCGACGCGACGTCATAGAAAGCCGCTGGATGTCACAGCATCTCCAGCGGCTTTTTTCTTGCTGGAGGCGGGAAGGCAGTGTCGAGTGCCGCCCAGTCCTCGTCGGTAATATCGAGCGAAACGGCGTCGCGGTTTTCGGTGGCGCGGGCAGCGCTCGATGTCTTCGGGATAACGATTACACCATCGCGCTCCAGCAGGAAGGCAAGCGCCACCTGCGCAGGCGTCGCCTGGTATGCCTTGGCAATGCGGATCAGTTCCGGATGATGCAGGATGCGACCCTGTTCGATCGGCGAATAGGCCATGACAGGGATCTGCCGCTCCTGACAAAATGGAAGCAGATCATATTCGACGCCGCGGCGCGACAGATTGTAGAGGACCTGATTGGCGGCGACGTTGCGGCCATGAGGTACATCAAACAGTTCCTCCATATCGCTCTTGTCGAAGTTGGAAACACCCCAAGCTCCGATCTTGCCCGATGCCTTGAGCCCCTCGAACGCTTCGACGGTTTCCGACAAAGGGTGGTCGCCGCGCCAATGCAACAGATAGAGGTCGATCCGATCCGTCCCGAGACGCGACAGGCTGCCTTCACAGGCGTCGATCGTGCCCTGCCGGCTGGCGTTCCAGGGATACACCTTGCTGACGACAAAGACCTCTTCTCGGCGCCCACGGATTGCCTCGCCGACGATCTTCTCAGCACCGCCATCGGCGTACATTTCCGCCGTATCGATCAGCGTCATGCCGAGATCCAGGCCTGCCCGCAGGCTCTCGATTTCCCGCTTTGCCTCCGAGGATCTCTCGCCCATGTTCCAGGTGCCCTGGCCAAGGGCGGGGACCTCCGCACCGTTCGGAAAGCGGATCGTTGGGATGGCGTCGCCTTGCATGATGTCGTTCCCGGTTTAGGAGAAGATTGGACAGATCGATGATCTTTCAACCAATCCTGTCACCATGACAATGGCCGTGTGGAAAGACGAATTTAGGTCACGTACACTGACCTAAATTCAAAGGCCTCGCCGTACCGGACGCGGGCTTCGGGAGGTTCCATGCCGCTGGACACATTTCTTGCCCTGGTGCTCTTTGCATTTGCAACATCCATAACGCCGGGGCCGAACAATATGATGCTGTTCGCATCCGGCGTGAATTTCGGTTTCCGCCGTACCGTTCCGCATATGCTGGGTATCGGGGCAGGGTTCTTTTCACTGCTGATCGGCGTCGGATTCGGGCTCGGGGCACTCCTGCATACGGTGCCGGCGCTCTACATGACGCTGAAGTTTGCCGGTGGCGCCTATCTTGCCTGGATCGCGTGGAAGATTGCGACGTCGCGTTCTATCGGCGAAGGCAAGAGCGGCGCGAGGCCGATGTCCTTTCTGTCTGCGGCCGCCTTCCAGTGGGTCAATCCGAAGGCCTGGGTCATGGCCGTCACAGCAATGGCGACCTATACGATCCCCGACATCTATCTGGCGAGCGTTCTGATCGTCGGCGGCGCGTTTGCAGTGGTCAACGTGCCAAGCCTGTCGACTTGGGCGGGCTTTGGTTCGGCGCTGCGCGATTGGCTGTCAGAGCCGACACGGCTCAAATGGTTCAACATCACCATGGCCGTACTGTTGGTGCTAAGCCTGTGGCCGTTGTTAAAGTAGATACCGGCAGGCGGTGAGCTTGGCGGCTGGATTTCAACCGCCTAAGATGCGTCACGCATTGGCGGAGGATGTCCCTTGCACGACGACGATCACGACCATCATCACCATCACGACAACCGCTACACGGACATGCAGGCGCGGGTGAGGGCGCTGGAGACTGTCCTGACAGAGAAGGGGCTGATTGATCCGGCAGCGATAGACGTGATTGTTGAGACCTACGAAACAAAGGTCGGTCCCCGCAACGGAGCGCGTGTCGTCGCGAAGGCCTGGAGCGATCTCGAATTTGCGGACTGGTTGCGACAAGATGCGACAGCTGCGATCGCGAGTCTCGGATATGCGGGGCGCCAGGGCGAGCATATGCGTGCGGTGTTCAACACCGACGACACCCACAACCTCGTCGTCTGCACGCTCTGCTCCTGTTACCCCTGGTCTGTGCTTGGCTTGCCGCCGGTGTGGTACAAGGCACCGGCCTATCGCTCGCGGGCAGTCATCGACCCGCGCGGCGTACTGGCAGAGTTCGGCGTTACATTGCCGGAGAGCAAGAAGATCCGCGTCTGGGATTCTACGGCCGAGTTGCGGTATCTCGTTGTTCCGGAGCGGCCGAACGGCACGGACGGTTGGAGCGAGGAACGACTTGCCGATCTCGTCAGCCGTGACGCGATGATTGGAACAGGTCTGGCAGCTGTTCCGGAGAATGCACGATGAACGGCCCGCATGACCTTGGTGGCCAGATGGGCTTTGGCCCAGTCGCGCCGGAAAAGAACGAGCCGTATTTCCATGCCGAGTGGGAGAAGCGGGCACTTGGACTTACGCTGTCCAGCGGCGCGCTTGGCGCCTGGAACATCGATGAGAGCCGCCATACACGCGAAAGCATCCCGCCAGCCGATTACCTTGGCGCGAGCTACTACGAGATCTGGACGCGGGCACTGGAGGTGCTGTTGCAGCGACATGGCTTCGTCACGGCTGCGGAGATCGATGCCGGCCGCAAGCAATCGGATGGCGCGATGCCGAAGCGGGTACTTAAAGCCGATATGGTGGCGGGTGTGCTCGCCAAAGGCGGCCCCTGTGACCGGTCTGTGACAACGGCGCCCCGGTTCGCTGCCGGTGACAAGGTTCGAACCAGAAATTTCAATCCGACCACCCATACGCGGTTACCACGTTATGCGCGCGCGAAATCGGGCGTGGTGGAAGCGGTTCAGGGCTCGTTCGTCTTTCCGGACGACAATGCCCACGGAAGGGGTGAAAACCCGCAATGGGTGTATACCGTTGTGTTCGATGGCGGCGAGATCTGGGGCGAGGGTGCCGATCCGACACTCCGCGTTTCGATCGATGCCTGGGAGAGCTACCTTGAGCCAGTGTGATACACGCTCGCTGCTGGCGCGATCGCCGCAATTGCCAAGATCGGCTGACGGCGAGCCGGTTTTTCCGGAGCCCTGGGCCGCTGAGGCGTTTGCGATGACAGTCCATTTGCATGAGCGGGGACTGTTTACCTGGAGCGAATGGGCGGACGCCCTATCCCGGGAGTTACATGAGCCCGGCCGGGCCGAAGACGGTAGCGACTACTTCGATTGCTGGGTGGCAGCGCTTTCGGCGCTACTCGTCAAACTCGGCGTGGCCGACGCCGACACCATCATCGATCTACAGCGGAGTTGGCAGCGGGCGGCCGAGGCGACACCGCACGGCAAGCCGATCGAACTTGCCAACGATCCGCTGCGCTGAGGCTCAGGACGGAAACTGCCTGTAACATTCCTCCGCGACCTTCCTCAGCAGATCGCGCGAGACTTCGCCGGTAACGGCATAGCCGAGTTCCCCATCGATCCAATAGAAGGTTTCGACATCGCCTGATGAGGCGAAGCGGAAACTGGTCGATTTGTTATCCGCGTTGCGCCCAACGAGCACTGTCAGGCGTTCGCCTGCCTGATCCTCGTACATGAACATCGCGCCAGGGCTGCCATCGACGGGCAACAAGCGGCCGCCGACCAACTTGAAGCCGAGTTCCTGCAGGTTGGGAACCTTGAGGTTCTGCACAGCAAGCCGCTTGCCCAGCCAGGTCGCAAGATGCGCTTCCTCGTTTGCAAAGACCTCCACGGGATGGCGCACTTCTCCGGCGTAGACCAGGAAAGCGTTGCGCGCTTCGTTGGGAAGAGTTTCGAGTTCCGTCAACTGCAGATCCGGCTTCTCGATCAGTGCCGGTCCGTAATGGCCGCTCAGCGCTCCAAGACCAAAAACCACGGCGATCGCGGCTGTCATCGCCAGTCGCTTCGGCCAATTGGCAGGCCGGCTCCGACCTGTGACAAGCTGTACGTCCGCGTCCGTGGACTTCTCATAGCCAGCAAAGAGTGATCGGATCTGGGCATTTTGCACAGTCCATTCCGCCACTCTGGCGGCATCATCCGGATTGTCATCGAGCCATGCCTCGATGCGCGCGCGTCCCTCGTCTGGAAGCTGCCCGTCGGCGTAGGCATGAAGATCCGCTTCGGTCACGGTCTGGTTGATATCTTTCATTTCGGTCTCCGAAGCGTAATGACATTGTCGGCCTTCATCCGCTCTCCTATGCGCTGGCGTGCGCGCGACAGGCGCGACATGACGGTACCGATGGGGATGTCGAGCGCGATCGCAACCTCTTGGTAGGTATAGCCTTCGATGACGACCAGCATCAGCACCGAGCGGTTTTCTTCCGAAAGACTGTTCAGCGCGTCCTCCAGCCGCGAACGTTCGAGCGGATCGGGAGCCGGATCCACCGACACGATCTCTTCGGCGCTATCGAGTTCCACGAACGGGGCGCGGCCGGTCTGGCGCCGACTGTTGCGATAGAGGTTCGTCATGATCGTCAGGACCCAGCCGCGCAGGTTCAACCCGCGCCATTGTCCGCGACGGGTGAGCACCTTCTCGACGCAATCCTGCAGCAAATCCTCGCCATCCGCATCGGAGCGAGTGAGGCTACGGGAGTAGCGCCTCAGCGAGGGAAGGAGGGCCAGGATTTGGCCCTCGAACGTATCATGACCCGGTGTCTTCAAGTCCGTTCGCTCACGGCTTGACGAGATCCCAGTTGCCGCCGACGCCGTCACCGGTGATATCGCCCATCTTCTTGTCTTTGACCCAATAATACAGCGGCATGCCGTCTTTCGCCCACTGCTTGGTGCCGTCCTTCCGTTCGACGATCGAATATGCACCTTCCGGCTTCGCACCGCTAGCGGCCATGAGTGGCGGCCAGTTCTTGGCGCAATCCTCATAGCAATTCGACATGCCTTTATGGTCTTTCTTGAAGGTGTAAAGGGTCATGCCTTTTTCGCCGGCCAGGACCTTGCCCTTGGCGGTGTCGACGGTCTCGACGGGCGGGGCGGCAAAGGCAGCCGTTGCGGCAGCGGAAGCGACGGCAAATGCAACTAGCATCTTTGCGGATTTCATGGGCTCTCTCCTCACATCTTGGGCAGGCTTGATTGCCTTGCCTGACATGAGACACCATCGGTCCCGGTTTTATTCCCCTATCGCCTGTCCGTGGCGCCCTTATTTTTGCGGCGGCGTCGGAAGACTGGGAAGCGTGCCGAGACACCGAACTCCCATAGAGTCGTGCGCCCGGATTTTCAGGGTTGCCTATGTCGGGCGAATCCTGCCAAGTCGATCCACGATGCAATTTGCTCCGCAACAAGACGAAGCCCTCAAGGCCGTTTCCACATGGCTGAAGGAGGGGCGGTCTCCGCTTTTCCGCCTGTTCGGTTATGCCGGCACGGGTAAGACGACGCTTGCGCGCCATTTCGCGGAGCATGTGGACGGTGACGTGCTGTTTGCCGCCTTTACCGGTAAGGCGGCCCAGGTCTTGCGGTCGCGCGGCGCCAGCAACGCAAAGACGATCCACTCGCTGATCTATCGCCCGCGGGGCGAAGAGGCTGTCGAGGACGAAGAGACAGGCAAGACCTCCATCGCCCCGATGTTTTCCATCAACCGGCAGAGCCCGGTTGCCAAAGCCGCCCTTATTGTGGTCGACGAGTGTTCGATGGTGGATGAGGCCCTCGGCCGGGACTTGATGAGCTTCGGAACCCCGATCCTGGTGCTCGGCGATCCAGGTCAGCTTCCTCCGGTTTCTGGCGGCGGCTTCTTCACCAATCAGGAGCCGGACTATCTGCTGACGGATATTCACCGCCAGGCTCGCGACAATCCGATTATCCAGCTCGCGATGCAGGTGCGAGAAGGCAACGAAGTCGGCTATGGCGACTACGGGACAGCGCAGGTTATCTCGAAAGGCGAGGTGAACCAGTCTCTGGTGTTGGATGCTGATCAGGTTCTCGTCGGAACCAATCGGACGCGGCGCAGATACAATCAGCGTCTTCGCGAGCTGAAGGGCTTCACGACCGAGTATCCGCAAACGGGCGACAAGCTCGTTTGCCTGCGCAACGATCCGGCAAAAGGGCTGCTCAACGGCTCGCTCTGGCAGGTGATGACGTCGTCCAAGGAGACGACGAAGCCGGGGATCAACCTGCTGATCCGCCCAGAGGACGATGACATGGATCGCGGCGCGGCCAAGATCAAGCTGCTGAAGCAGGCGTTCGAGGATGGCGAGGGCGAGATTCCCTGGAACACGCGCAAGCGCTACGACGAGTTCGACTACGGCTATGCGCTAACGGTCCACAAGGCACAGGGCTCGCAGTGGAACAATGTCGTGCTGTTCGATGAAAGCTGGGCCTTCCGTGATACCCGCGAACGCTGGCTCTACACCGCCATCACGCGCGCGGCCGAAACGTTGACGATCGTGCGCTAGGTGCTTCTCCCGGTCAGATCTGGACTACACCCAACATGACGGCCTTGGCTATCGCCTGGAAACGGTTGTTGGCGCGGAACTTTTGAATGATGCCGGTTTCCAGAGAGTGTGCTTCCTCGTTCCGAAGGTCGAGGGTGCGTGCAATGCGCTGCGTTGAAAGACCTGCCGCCATCAGAGCCAGGCATCGCGACTCCTGATCCGTGAGTGCCGATCCACCCTGGTTGTCGTTCAGCGGCTGATCATCGCTTGTCTCGCGCTCGAGCAGGTTACTCACCTGCTGCATCTGCCGGTGTAGCGTGGACATTTCAGCGCTGAGTTCGCGCTTGCGGGTGTTAAGCGCGTCGCGAAACAAGGTTTCCGCAGCTTCCTGCGTCTCAGCCTCAATCAGGTCATTCATCAGGTCTTGTATCACCGCAACGGCCATTCCGGCCTCGCGGCAAGCGTTGATGACCGCCATGCGCCTGACGTCGCCCGGCTCGTAGACGCGCATCAGGCCGATTCGGCCGGCGGAGATCAGGCCTTTCTCCTCGTAGAAGTGCAGGGTGCGATGGGTAACGCCGAAGGCATTGGCCATATCGGCTATAGGCACTCTTCCGCGGGGCAGGTCGGCGGGCAATGCCGCTGAAGGGAGGAAACGGTGCCTCGGGCGAGTTTGCGTCACGTGGTCTGAGGTGAACCCTTGATTGTAACCTTCTGCCATGGTCCCTCCCGTTGTGTTCATTATGCGACTGCATTGCAAAGGGTGCGGTTGAGTGGGGTTTCCTCTTAGCGTTCCTGTCCAGTTATCGAAGGACTTGGCGGTGTCTTCTTCGATATCGCAAGCTTACGTTACCCGTGATTGACGTATTTTGTTAGTATCAAAATTAGTGACTTTTAATTTACAGGGCAATCCGCCTTGAAAGCTTCACGAAGCGACGTTGATTCGCGGCGAAAGGGGCCCTGGCGAAACATTTGGCCGTTTAATGCGCGAAGGCCGAACCAAATCTACTTGCAGCCGTTCCGCTAACGGACGAAACGCTCGCGCCATCACGGATTTGCATGCATTCATGTACGAATCTCGTTGGTCCCTGACGACTCATTGGCTTAGAAACACTTGTCCTTCGTTTCAGTGGAACCCGCTATGCCGACTACGCTTTCCGTCAATCTCAATGCCGTCGCGATGCTCCGAAACCGCCGCGATCTACCGTGGCCAAGCATAGAAGGACTCGGGCGGATCGCGCTGCAATCCGGCGCAAGCGGTTTGACCGTGCATCCGCGCCCCGACCAGCGGCACATCCGCTTCTCCGACCTGCCGGTTATCCGCAACTTGATCGACGATGAGTTTCCGGATGCCGAGTTCAATATCGAAGGTTACCCGACTGACGAATTTCTGGAGCTCTGCGCCAGCGTTGCGCCGGAGCAGGTGACGCTGGTTCCTGATGATCCGACGCAAGCGACGTCGGATCATGGCTGGGATTTCCGCAAGCATCGGGACTTCTTGGCTGACGTGATCGGGCGGCTCAAGAAGATGGGAACGCGTGTATCGCTGTTTGCCGACGGCGACGGTGATGCCGAGGCTGTTGGGGTTGCCAAGGTCGTAGGCGCCGACCGAATCGAGCTTTATACGGGTCCCTATGGCGGGTGTTTCGACGCACCGGAGCGGGCCGGACCAATCCTCGAGGCACTGGGCAAGACTGCGGACGCCGCATTGGCGATCGGCTTGGGCGTCAATGCCGGGCACGATTTGACGGTGGCGAATCTGCCGCCGCTGGTAAAGCGAATTCCGAAGCTGGCCGAGGTATCCATTGGCCACGGATTGACGGCAGATGCGCTTGAGTTCGGCATGGCGGAAACGGTGCGGCGGTTCTGCCGGGCGTGCGGCCAGAAGATCTAGACTGGGAATTGGGCGAAAGCCCGCTCCGCGGTGCAAAAGCGGGCCTTGTCGACTGGCTCAAGCGATGAGCGCGGTCTTGTGTGCGACGAAGAAGTCCTTGAGCATTTCGGGCTTCCCGCCGGTCAGCTTCTCATAGTCAGCCGTTACGAGATCAAAGTTGCCGGCGCGGATGTTCGCATCGGCGGAGACGAGCATGTCGGCGACGAAATCAGGCAGTCCGGCGCCGCGCATGCCTTGGCCGAGTTGCTCGTCCGTGACGCTGACGACCTTCAATGGTTTTCCGACTGCATCGGCCAAGACGGCGGCAATCTTGTCAGCGTCCAGGGATTCTGTTCCAGTCAGCGTATAGGTCGCGCTTTGGCTGGTGTTGGAGGCAAGAGATGCGGCGATCGCACGCGCGCAGTCTTCGCGAGAAATGTTTGAAATCTTGCCTTCGCCGGTGGCCGTGTACCAAGTGCCGGAGTGGAGATTGTGCGGCATCCCATGGAGATAGTTCTCCATGTACCAGGCATTGCGAATGATCGTGTAGGGGATGCCCGTCGCCTTGATCGCGTTCTCCGTGCCGAGATGGTCAGGCGCGAAGGTTACCAGCGATTTGTCCGGCGATGGCATTGACGTGTAGGCGATGTGCTTTACGCCTGCCTTGGCGGCTGCATCAACCGCTGCCTTGTGCTGCTTGAGGCGTTGACCGGGGACGGCGAGCGCGTCAGTGCTGATGATCAGCAGCCGATCGACGCCTTTGAAGGCAGCTTCGAGCGAGGCGGCGTCGTCGAAGTCGGCCCTGCGGGTGGCGACACCCTTGGCGGCAAGGTCTCCGAGCTTGGCGGTGTCGCGCGTTGCGGCGATGATGTTTGCAGCAGGAACCGTTTCGGTCTCGAGCAGATGGTGAATGATCCGCTGGCCGAGCTGGCCGGCAGCACCGGTGATGAGAATGGTCTCGCTCATGTCTTTCCTCTAGGTTCGATAAAGGTCTCAAAAAGAGACTAGCTCTAGATTAGGAATTGACTGCGAGCTGTAAAGAGGGCAGTTTTTTCGCTCTACGTTACCAAAAGGGAACCATGCATGAGCGGCGCCGTCCTCAACCTGAAGAACAAGGCTTCCGGCGTTCGTCGCGACGTCGACCTCAGCAACCTCGACTTCGACAATTGCCCGGTTCGGGACATGATGCAGCAAATCGGCGGCAAGTGGTCGACGCTGATGCTCGAGGCGCTCTCCAAGCGTCCGTATCGATTTGGAGAGCTACGGCGGATGATCCCAGACATCTCGCAGCGTATGCTGACGCAGACATTGAGAGACCTGCAGCGTGACGGTTACATCGAGCGGGAGGTTTTTCCGACCAAGCCGCCGAGCGTCGAGTATCGCATGACCGATCTTGGCCGCTCGCTCTACGGCACTCTGGCGCTACTGCTGAACTGGGCGGAAGAAAACCATGATTTGGTTCGCGCCGCCCGGCTCAGATTCGATTCAGCCGACGTCTGAAACTGTCTGCCTGCCGAAGCCTTCCGTAAGGAAGAGAAGGAAGGCGAGGGCTGGAAAGCAAAAACCGATCCATGCAGTCATCGTCCAGCCGCCAGTCGCGTAAGCCCAGCCGCCCACCGCCGATCCGATCGCGCCACCGGTAAAGAACGTCGCCATGTAGAGGCCGTTCAGGCGACTGCGATGCTCGGCGCTGATCGCGTAGACGGCGCGCTGGCCACAGACAAGGTTGGTGGTCACTCCGAAATCGAGCAGGATAGCCGCCGCAGTCAGCAAAAGCAGGGCCGTTAGGGAGCTGTCCGTCGCGAATTGACTGATGAGAAACGCCGACATTCCAAGCAGCATCGCCAGTGTGGAAGCCGCTCTCGTGAGCCCGCGGTCGGCGAGCCGTCCGGCGATCGGCGAGGCCACAGCGCCAGCCGCGCCAGCGAGCGCGAATAGTGCGATACCGTTCTGCGTCAGCCCAAATTGAGGGCCAGCAAGGAGTAGCGGCGTGGTAGTCCAGAAGAGACTGAAGGCACCGAACATGCCCGCCTGATAAAGCGCGCGACGCTGGAGAACGCGGGAGTGGAGGGCGAGGTCTGCCATCGAAGCAAGCAGCTTGCCGTAGCTCAGTCGCGTGTGGGGGACACGGACCGGAAGCTTGGCTCTTAGAATGACGACGAGCACGACCATGGCGGCGGCAGTCAGGAAGTAAACCATGTGCCAGGACGTCGCCTCCGCAACGAAGCTGGCGAACGGGCGTGCCAGCATGATGCCGCAGAGTAGCCCGCTCATGACGTTACCGACGACGCGCCCCCGGATTGCGTCCGGCGCCATATGAGCAGCAAAGGGGACGAGTACCTGGACGGCAACCGAGGCGAGACCGATGCTCAATGAGGCCAAAAGAAACATTGCGGGAGTCGATGACAGACCTGCACCCACCAAGGCAACGGCGGAGACCGCAATAAGCGTCAGCACGAGCCTGCGGTTTTCCAGAAGATCGCCGAGCGGAACGATCAATAGGAGGCCCAGACCGTAACCGATCTGGGTCAGCGTAACGATCAGGCCTGTTGCCGCTGGCGTGAAGCCGAGAGACGCGCTGATCGGGCCGGCGAGCGGCTGACCATAATAGAGATTCGCCGCGACAAGTCCGCACGCGGCGGCGAAAAGAAATGTCATCAACGGCGAGATCGTCTGTGGCGCGACGGGTTTTCGCGTGTTGGTCGAAAGGCTCATAGTAGGCTCCGGTGGGGCTATCGGATGTCAAAAAAGGTTGCGCGCTGAAGCGGGTCTTATTCAACCCGTTTCACGCCAGAAGTTTCATTGCAGTTGCAGCGACCGCGGCCATCTCGTCTTCGCTGGGTCCCGTTTTGCCCACTACGCGCATTCCCATGGTCAAGCAAAGGAGCGAGCGGGCGGTGGCGGCAATGTCGATGTCGCCTGAGATTGAGCCATCGCTTTGGCCGAGTCGGAGGAGATCGGCGATCAGGGCCTCGTTGCTGGCAAAGGCAGCAGCGACATGTTCGGCGGCCTTCTCGTCGAAGAGGGCGAGATCGTTCGCACTGCCGACGACCAGGCAGCCACGCAGACCGGCGGCGCCGTGCGAGGAGAGCGCGTAGTGTGTCAGGACCTCGCGGATCTTGTCGCGGCCGGTTTCGGCTTTCGCCATGCGTTCGTCCAGCAACGCGCGACGAATGGTCCGATATCGGTCGAAAGCAGCGAGGAACACGCCGCGCTTGTCCTTGAAAGCCTTGTAGATGCTGCCTGAAGCAAGGCCCATGGCTTCGGTAAGCTCACTGATCGACGCGGCCTGATAGCCGCGCTCGGAAAAGACCTGCAGCGCTTTGTCGAGCGCTGCGTCGCGATCGAATTCGCGTGGTCTACCGCGTGTCCGGGTCGTCTCAGTGAAGGTCGCCATGGTCATGGCGGAATAATTAGGAAATGATCGTTTCCAAATCAAGCGAAACTTTTGGGACGCAGCAAATCAGAGGTCAAGAACCCAGGTTTGGCCATTCTCCTCCGGACCAAACATTCGGTGTCGCTCTTCGGAGACAAGGCGAAAGCCCGCCTTCACATAGATGCCGCGCGCCGCGTGCAGAACGTCGTTCGTCCAGAGCGATACCTGACGGTATTTCTTCGCCCTCGCGAACCGAATGCACTCGTCCACCAGCATCTTGCCGAGTCCGAGACCGCGCGCCGCCTTGTCCACGTAGAGCAAGCGAAGCTTGGCGATGCCGTCGCCGCCGTTGGTGACGAGGATAGAGCCGACGTTGATGCCTGCACGTTCTGCGATCCAACAATACTCCATTGAAGGATCGAAATTTGCCAGGAACTTGCCGGCGACCTCGGCGACAAGACCCTCGAAGCGCATGTCCCAGCCGTACTCCTCGGTATAGGCTTTTCCCTGGCTCTGAACGATCCAGCCGATATCCCCAGGCTGATGCGCTCGGACGATTAACGGAGGTGGCGACGCGTCGGAATCCAGCAGTGAACGGATGGCCGTCATTGCAGTCACGATGCTTTGGGGTTCGCCATCGACCAGCGTTGCAAAACGCTCTGCGATCTGAGCGTTGGAGCGTCGGCCAAGTTCCTCGAACTGATCGTGTCCCTTGGTGGTGACTGTGATGATCTGGCTGCGAAGGTCACTGGGATCAGGCGCCGTATCAATCAGTCCGGCGGCACGAAAGCGCTTGAGGATGCGGCTGAGATAGGCGGGGTCGAGATGCAGATCGCGCGCCAACGCGACGGCGCTGACGCCCTTGCTGGAGCCGATCTCGAAGAGCACACGCGCGTCAGTCAGCGTGAACTCGGTATCGAGATAGGCCTTGTTCAAGACCCCCAAGAAGTTTGTGTAGAAGCGATTGAAGTCGCGGGCAGCGTCGATCAAACCTGAATCAGCCATGGACAAAACCTCCGATTAGGAGATTTTGTCCTGCTTTTATTTGACTGAGTCAATTAAATTCACATTAGGCGGCGACCGTCTCGTCAACTGCTTCGTCAGCGAGCGCGAACTCGACAGCCGCCCTTGCATGGATCTCAGTCGTGTCGAAGCCGGGTAGCGGCAGCCGGTTCGGGTCGAGGATGAGGCAGATTTCCGTGCAACCGAGAATGATTCCATCTGCACCCTTGGCACGCTCCCGTTCGATGATCTGCATCAGTTTCTCACGCGAGCTGTCTAGCACCTTGCCGGCGCAAAGCTCGTTGAAGATGATGTCGTGAACGGATGTCCGGTCGGCGGCTTCGGGAACCACGATGTCGACGCCGAGCCTCTTCATGCGATCGGCATAGAAGCCATGCTCCATTGTGTATCGGGTCGCAAGCAGCAGCGGGCGCTTGCATCCGGCTGCCTTCAGTGATTCAGCGGTCTCGTCGATGATGTGAATCAGCGGCACGGAGATGCGTGAGGCAACCTGATCGGCGATCAGGTGCATGGTGTTCGTGCAGATCAGCACGCAACGCGCGCCGGCAATTTGCAGATGCAGGGCAACGTCGCCGAGCCGGTTTGCGGCGGCGTCCCAGTCACCGGCTTTCTGCATCGAAACAATCTCGTCGAAATTGACGGAGTGCATCAACAACTCCGCCGAAGACAGTCCACCGAGGCGCTCGCGCACCATCTCATTGATCATGCGATAATAAACCGCCGAGCTTTCGAAGCTCATTCCGCCGATCAGTCCGATTGTTTGCATTCTGGTTATGCTCCCCGTCTGGAATTTCCTATTGGCGAAATCATGCATCAATCATCGCGCAAATGGTTTGCTTTCTTTGATCCGAACTCCCCATTTGCGCTGTAGTTTTGCACAAGATGGCAATATTGTGCAAAATTAACTCGCCACTCCTGGAGGGCTCAATGCTGGATGATCGCGACCGCCGAATCCTTGAATTATTGCAGGCTGATGCCGGCATTTCGGTGACGGATCTTGCGGAGAAGGTCGCTTTGTCGGTCTCGGCCTGTTCACGGCGCATCCAGCGGCTGGAGGAGAGCGGTCACATTGCACGGCGGATCGTGGTGCTCGACCGCGCGAAGATGGGCGTCCCGACAACGGTGTTTGCGTTGATCAAGACGGCACACCACACGGACGAATGGATCGAGACATTTCGCCGGGCAATCAGCGCCGTTCCCGAGATCGTCGAGGCGCACCGCCTTACCGGGAACTACGATTACATTCTGAAAATCGTACTCCCGCGCGTCGAGCACTACGACGTGATCTACAAGCAAATCGTTCGCAAGATCGAACTCTTCGACGTCTCCGCGTCCATATCGATGGAGTTGCTGAAAAGCGGAACATCGATCCCCGTGGCCTACGCGGACTGACCGCCGTCGATACTTCTCGACCATCGCCGTGAGCAGGCGAGCTATGCGGAAAGGAAGCTTGAAAGCTGCGTTGGATCAACGACATTGGCTTTGGCGAAATGACACGGAAGGCAGGTCATGAGCGAGCAACATGTTGTCGTTATCGGCGGTGGCTTCGGTGGATTGCAACTGGTCAACGATCTCAAGGGCGCAGGGCTTCGGATCACGCTCGTCGACCGACGCAATCATCATCTCTTCCAGCCTCTGCTGTACCAGGTGGCGACAACGATCCTTTCCACATCCGAAATCGCGTGGCCCATCCGGCATCTCTATAGCGACCGGCAGGATGTGACGACGTTGCTTGGTGAAGTCGTTGGCGTCGATACCGCCGTAAAGGAAGTTTCCTTACGTAGCGGCATGACGCTGCGTTATGACACCCTCGTTCTCGCCACAGGCGCGACCCACGCTTACTTTGGGCGCGACGATTGGGAGCCGGTGGCGCCTGGGCTCAAGACATTGGAGGATGCGACGACAATTCGTCGGCGCGTGCTGCTGGCCTTCGAACGGGCCGAGACTGAAGCCGATCCTGCCGTTCGCGATGCGCTTCTGACTTTTACGATCGTCGGCGCTGGGCCGACCGGTGTCGAACTTGCCGGAATCATCGCCGAACTCGCACGCAAGACCCTGCCGCGCGAGTTTCGCAGTATCGATACGCGAAAGACGCGGGTCGTCCTTGTCGAGGCTGGGCCAAGAGTGCTTCCGACCTTCGCCGAGGAGCTTTCTACCTATGCCAGCAAGGCTCTCACTGAACTGGGCGTCGAGTTGCATATCGGCGAACGGGTTATGGAATGCACAGCAGAAGGTGTCTCGACAAGTGAGGGGTTCATCGCCAGCCGCACGATTGTCTGGGCTGCAGGCGTGCAGGCATCGCCCGCGGCCAAGTGGCTCGATGTTCCGGCAGATCGGGCGGGGCGCGTCATCGTTGGGAAGGATTTGACGGCACCAGGACTTCCGGATGTCTTTGTCGTCGGGGACACGGCGTCGGTTATCCAGGAAGGCGGTGCTCCCGTGCCTGGAATCGCACCGGCTGCGAAGCAGCAGGGCGCTTATGTCGCCAAGGTGATCCGGGCGCGCCTCGCGGCGAAGCCGGCGCCTCCGCCGTTCCGCTACCGCCATCAGGGCAGCCTTGCGACGATCGGTCAAAGTGCCGCCATCATCGATTTCGGCCGCATCAAACTGAAAGGCTGGATTGCCTGGTGGATATGGGGGATTGCCCATATCTACTTCCTGATCGGGACGCGTTCGCGTTTCGCGGTGGCCTGGAGTTGGCTGTGGATCTATCTGAGTGGCCAGCATAGCGCGCGGCTGATTACGCAGAAAGAAACGATGCGCGACGACGATCGGAAATAGAAAAAGGGCGGCTCAAGGCCGCCCTTTGCGTCTTTGTCAGGCAGCCAGCGAGGCGATATCGATGACGAAGCGGTAGCGAACGTCGCTCTTCAGAACGCGTTCGTAAGCTTCGTTGACCTGCTGAATGTTGATCGTCTCGATCTCGGAGACGATGTTGTGCTCGCCACAGAAATCCAGCATTTCCTGGGTTTCCTTGATCGAGCCGATCATCGAGCCGGAAATGCTCTTGCGGCCTGGGATCAGCGAGAAAGCGTGGACCGGGATCGGGTTTTCCGGTGCGCCGACCACGACGAAGGCGCCGTCGACCTTGACCAGACCGAGATAGGCATTCCAGTCAATTTCAGCGCTGACCGTGCAGATCACCAGATCGAAGGCACCGGCGAGCTTTTGGAATGTCGCCGGGTCGTTGGTAGCGTAGTATTCCTTGGCGCCGAGCTTGAGACCGTCTTCCTTCTTGGAGAGGGTTTGCGACAGAACGGTAATCTCAGCCCCCATGGCCGCGCCGAGCTTGACGCCCATGTGCCCGAGGCCACCCATGCCGACGATTGCGATCTTCTTGCCGGGACCGGCATTCCAGTGACGCAGCGGCGAATAGAGCGTGATGCCGGCGCAGAGCAACGGGGCGGAAGCATCGAGCGGAAGGTTGTCCGGGATGTTCATCACGTAGCCTTCCTTGACGACGATCGAGTCGGAGTAACCGCCCTGAGTGCGCGTCTTGCCGTCGGCTTCGAATTCGTTGTAGGTGCCGACGAGACCCGGCATGTACTGCTCGCGGTCGACGTCGCGGGTCGCACAGCCGACGCAGCTGTCGACGAAGCAGCCAACGCCGACGCGGTCGCCGACCTTGAACTTGGTCACCGCCGAGCCGACGGCGGAGACGATGCCGGCAATCTCATGGCCCGGCACGATCGGGTAAACGGCGTTCTTCCATTCGTTGCGGACGGTATGGATATCCGAATGGCAGATGCCGGCAAACTTGATGTCGATCACAACGTCATCCGGATTGGGGTCGCGTCGTTCGAACGTAAAGGGGGTAAGTGGTTTCGACGCGTCAGTGGCAGCATAGCCTTTTGCGATAGGCATCCGAGACTTCCTTTCGGGTTGCTGGGAGGATGGCCGAAGATGCAACGGATCGAGTTCCATGCGGTAGAGCAATCCTCCGCGGTTTTTGCACGATCCTGCAAAATTGAAGGGACGGGCTATTCTCGGGCGCGCGAACCTATCCTAGATACTGCGCATCCCGGCGCCGCAGATGAAGGTTTCCTCGCATGACATTGCCGTTCAATCCCTACCAGGAAATTGCTTCGATTGCCGCTCGACATGCCGGCGCCGAGGGTGAGTTCCGCACCGCCATCGAGAGCCTTGGGATCAGCCGCCGGCATACGCCGAGCGCACCCTGTCACGGCAGCTACCGGCCCTGCATTGCCATTGTTATCCAAGGGGCCAAGAGCCTCCGTCTCGGAACCGACGTCATCAACTATGGGGCAGGCGATTATCTTCTGACGTCGCTCGATCTGCCTGTCATCTGGCGCGTGGTCGAGGCGAGCGCCGAGATTCCTCATTTTTGTCTGACGCTCGGCATCAATAGCGAAAAGGTTCTCGAATTGCTGAGTCGAGCCGATATTCCACGGCCGATAGCGCAGGGGCCGGGCCGCGGCATTGCGGTGAATGTTGCGACGCCGGAGTTTCTGGATGCGGCCGTTCGGCTGCTGCGTTTGCTCGATCGTCCAAAGGATATCGCAGCGATGGCGCCGTTGATCGAGCAGGAGATCCTCTACCGTGTGCTCACTGGGCCTGATGGCGGTCGGCTGATCAACATCGCAGTCGCCGATAGTCACGGCAACCGCATCGCGCGAGCCATTGCCTGGCTGCGGCAGCATTTCGCAAGCTCGCTGCGGATCGAGGATCTCGCCGAGCAGGTCAATATGAGCGTCTCGTCTTTCCATCATCATTTCAAGTCGATCACGGCGATGACGCCGGTGCAATATCAGAAGCAGTTGAGGCTGCATGAGGCTCGCCGTCTAATGCTAGTCGAACGCCTGGATGCCGGAACGGCGGGGCATCGGGTCGGCTACCAGAGCCCGTCGCAGTTCAGTCGCGAATACAGCCGGATCTACGGTTTGTCACCCGCGCGAGACATGGAGGCTGCGCGCGAACCGGTCGAGCGCACTTGAGCGTGCGTGGTTGATCTCGAGCGGGACGTGAACGGCCGAGATTTTTGAGTGTGTTGCAGTATGAGATTTTCCCCACAGGCCGCTTGACGCGCATGGTGGATTGCAGCATAAAGCCCGCGAACCGTACCGTACGGTACTTATTGGGAGTGAGGCCGTGGCCGTCGATAATTTGGAGCCCAGCGAGTTTTCGCCGCGCCAAAACGCAGTTCTAGAGCAGGCATTGCGGCTGCTCGTCGATGGCGGCGAAAAGGCGTTGACGACGTCGGGCGTTGCCCGTGCCGCAAACTGCTCCAAGGAAAGCCTCTATAAGTGGTTCGGCGATCGCGACGGACTGCTGTCCGCCATGATCGCCTATCAGGCCAGCAAGGTGCGCACCTTCGAGCGCAATGGCGAGCGGCTGACATCAGCCAGCCTGCACGATCACCTTGTCATCTTCGCAAAGGACCTGCTTGAGGTTCTCGCCGGTGATGTTTCGCTGGCGCTCAACCGTCTGGCCATCGGCCAGTCGCATCGCGACGGCTCCAAGCTCGGCAAGCTGCTCCTTGAGCGGGGCCGCCGCCAGATTGATCGCCGCGCCATGGGCCTGATCGACGCGGGCAAGCGCGCCGGGCTTTTGCGCTTCCATGATGCCGATGAGGCATATCACACGCTCTACGGCCTGATCGTTTCCGATCTGCATGTTCGCATGCTGCTCGGCGAGCCGGGTCTCAAGGATACCGCGCGTCAGGCGGAGAGGGCGGTTTCCGCCTTTCTGCGCCTCTACGGCACGGAAAAGGTTTTGGCGGAGATGCCGCTGGTCGGCTGATCCCACTTACAACAGTCACAGGACAAGCAAAGGGAAGGACATTCAAATGCGCGTCTATTACGATCGTGATGCAGACCTCAACCTCATCAAGTCGAAGAACGTCGTCATCGTCGGCTACGGTTCCCAGGGTCGCGCACACGCCCTGAACCTGAAGGACAGCGGCCATGCCAACGTGGCGATCGCTCTCAAGGCCGGTTCGGCAACCATCAAGAAGGCAGAAGCTGACGGCTTCAAGGTCATGACCGTTGCCGATGCCGCCAAGTGGGGCGACCTGATCATGATGGCAACGCCTGACGAACTGCAGGCCGACATCTACAAGGCCGACATCGCCGGCAACATTCGTGACGGCGCGGCTATCGCCTTCGCACACGGCCTTAACGTTCACTTCGGCCTGATCGAGCCGAAGGCTTCGCTCGACGTCGTCATGATCGCGCCGAAGGGCCCGGGCCACACGGTTCGCGGCGAATACCAGAAGGGCGGCGGCGTTCCCTGCCTCGTTGCTGTTCACCAGAACGCTTCGGGCAACGCTCTTGAACTCGCTCTCTCCTACGCTTGCGGCGTCGGCGGCGGTCGTTCGGGCATCATCGAAACCAACTTCCGCGAAGAATGCGAAACCGACCTCTTCGGCGAACAGGTCGTTCTCTGCGGCGGTCTCGTCGAGCTGATCCGCGCCGGCTTCGAAACGCTGGTTGAAGCAGGCTACGCGCCTGAAATGGCATACTTCGAGTGCCTGCACGAAGTGAAGCTGATCGTCGACCTGATCTATGAAGGCGGTATCGCCAACATGAACTACTCGATCTCGAACACGGCGGAGTGGGGCGAATACGTCACCGGCCCGCGCATCATCACGGCTGAAACCAAGGCTGAAATGAAGCGCGTCCTGCACGACATCCAGACCGGCAAGTTCACGTCCGACTGGATGCAGGAATACAAGGCTGGCGGCTCGCGCTTCAAGGGCATCCGCCGCATGAACGACAGCCACCAGATCGAAGAAGTCGGCGCGAAGCTCCGCGGCATGATGCCTTGGATCGGCAAGAACAAGCTGGTCGACAAGTCCGTCAACTAAGCGGCTTCAAAGTGCTGGATCACGAAGGCCGGGACGAAAGTTCCGGCCTTTATTTTTGCGTCCGTACAGCAAGCCAGCGGGTAGGCTTTCCATCATAGCCGGTGCCGTCGCCTTCACTGATGACTATGTTATGCCAGCCTCCATTGCTCAGCATTTCCGAGAGTAGCTCCGCCGACGGATAGTTGTAGTAGCGACCGAACGCATCGTGCCCTTCGGCCTCGCCCGCCTTGAAAGTGGCGTGAAAGGTGCCGCCGGGCCGCAACGCAGTGCGGATCCGTTCCAGCACCTCGGGAAGGGTGGCTCGCGGGACGTGCACCAAGCTTGCCTCTGCCCAAACGCCATCGAATGCTTCTTCCTCGTCCAGATCCTCGAAGCGCAGGACCGCGACGGAGTGACCGAGGAGGCTTTCGGCCTGCCTGGCTATTTCCGGTGATCCGTCTGTCGGCATTACGGCGAAGCCCTTCGACAGCATATACTCGCTGTCCTGTCCTCCACCGCAACCCAGATCGAGGATCGCCGCACCGGGCGGGAGCAACGACAGAAAGGCATCGAGCCGCCGTACCGGCAGCTTGCGTTGCCGCGAGGCATAGGTTGCCGCGTTGTCGTCGTAGAATGAAGATGTACTCTCGTCTGCCATGATCGTTTGCCCGATGCGCCAAGGCCGGAGTTACACGCACAAAGTCGCCGCCTTTGAGGCAGCGCTCATCCCGTCGACATAGAAATGGCGAGCTAAACGGACCGGCGCCCGCTGACGGCGTGGTACAGCCAGAGAACAACGACAGCACCGATGACCGCGACGACGAGGCTGTAGATATTGATGCCCGTTACGCCCGATGCGCCGAAGAAGCTGAAGATGACGCCGCCGACGATCGCTCCAACGATGCCGAGGACGATGTCCATCAACATCCCCGCGCCCGACTTGTTGACGATCTTGCTGCCGATGAATCCCGCGATCAGTCCAAGGATAATCCAACTGATTACTGACATCCGCCGTGTCCCTCCTTGATTGGTTGAATATTCAGACCATCTTCCCGTTTAGCTAAATAGCTCGCCGGGGAATTCAAGGTTCGTGAGAGCCTTATGCTTTCATTCTACAGTTGTTGTTCAGTGAAATGAAGAAACCAAAAAGGAGGATGGCATGGGTATCTTTGACGACGCCGTTCCAGGCGGAAATATATCAAAGCCGATCATGATTGCTCTCGGCGCGTTGCTGGTGGGCAAACTCCTCGGTGGCGGCGGCAGCCAGACGGATCCGGCTGGCCAGCAGGCCAATCCGCAAGCCAGCCCGCAGGCCGGTGACGGCGGCCTTCTCGGCGGGCTTGGGGGTCTCGGTGGCCTTGGCGGTCTTCTCGGCAAGCTGACGGAAGCCGGGCAGGGCGATACGGTGGATTCCTGGGTCCAACCCGGGCAGAATAAACCGATCGCACCGGGCAGTCTCAATAGTGCGCTCGGGTCCCAGACGATCAGCGATCTCGCACGTCAGGCGGGAATCAGCGAGCAGGAGCTGCTGAACCAATTGTCGACCGTTCTGCCTGGAGTGGTCGACAAGCTGACGCCGCGAGGCCAATTGCCGACACAAGAGCAGATCGCCGCCCTGTTCCATTCCTGAGCGCGGGACGGTCGAGCTGCAGTCGCAAAGACTCCCCCGCTTCCCCAAACGGAAGCGGGGAACGAAGGCTTTTCCTATGCCGCCCGAAACTCCTTGATTTTGCCAGCGGCTGAAGCTTCACGCCTCTCGGCGCAAACCACAAAAAACCGGGCGTCGCCCGGTTTCCGAAGTCTCTGAACTACTGGCGGCCGACTGCTCGCGCGCCGCTGATGACCTCAGGCGAGGATACGGCGTGTCCAGCCACGTTCATCGTTTGTGACGCCCTTCTGCAGGCCGACGAGCTCCTGACGCAACTCGCTGGTCAGCTTGCCGGTCTGTCCGTCTCCGATACGGAACTCGCCGCCGGCGTGTCGCACGAGGCCGATGCCCGCGAGGACTGCTGCAGTGCCGCAAGCGAATGCTTCCACGAGCTTGCCGCTGGCCGCATCCGCCTGCCATTCCGCGAATGAGTAGGGGCGCTGCTCGACGCGCAAGCCCTTTTCTTCTGCGAGAACTATTACCGAGGCGCGCGTGATGCCCGGCAAGATCGTGCCGCCGAGAGGTGGGGTTACTACAGATCCGTCGTTCATCACGAAGAATACGTTCATCCCGCCGAGTTCCTCGACCCAGCGATGTTCCGCTGCATCAAGGAAAACGACCTGATCGCACTCCTTCTTCGCCGCCTCGGCCTGTGCGACGAGGCTGGCCGCGTAGTTTCCGCCGCATTTGGCAGCACCGGTGCCGCCGGCTGCTGCTCGGGTGTACTCAGTCTCGACCCAGAGCGAAACCGCCTTTGCTCCGCCTTTGAAGTATGCACCCACCGGGGAGGCGATTATGCAGAAGATATATTCCTGAGCGGGGCGGACGCCGAGGAACGCCTCGTTGGCGAACATGAACGGGCGCAGATAGAGGCTGCCGTCGCCTGATGGAATCCATGCCTTGTCGACGCGGACAAGCTCCTCGACCGCCTTCAGGAAAAGTTCTTCCGGCACGGCAGGCATCGCCATCCTGGCCGCCGACTGCGCGAAACGACGGGCGTTCTCTTCCGGCCGGAAGAGCAGTATGCGACCATCGTCCGCCTTGTAGGCTTTCATACCTTCGAAGATTTCCTGGGCGTAGTGCAGTACTGCGCTGGCGGGATCGAGCTCCAAAGGCCGCCGCGGCGTGACCTTCGCATCGTGCCAGCCTTTGTCGGGAGTCCACCGGGCCAGAACCATATGATCCGTGAAGACCTTTCCAAAGCCGGGTGTCTCCAGAGCCTGAGTTCGATCGGCTTCCGAGACCGGCGACGCGTGGAATTCGATCTTGATTTCAGGAGTATTCGACGACGCGGACATTGCTGGCACCTTCATAGCATGTTGGATAGTGGCGGCGACACTACCGCCACGGGGTGGGTCTTGAAAAGATCGATTCTGGTCGGTTCTGGCTTCTGTTTACAGAAGTGACCTCCGCTTCCCGAAATTGTCATGGCGGCAAAGAAATAGGTCAGTAATGTTGACTTATTTTTTATTGCGTGGTTCTCTGGCCTAAAGACAAAAAATTGCGAGGAAATACCGATGTTGAATTGGGAAGGCATGTTCGCGACGCGTTCTTCACGGATGCGCGCATCGGAGATTCGCGAGCTCCTGAAGCTCCTTGACCGCCCTGAGATCATTTCCTTTGCCGGTGGTATCCCGGATCCGGCGCTCTTTCCCGATCAGGAGTTCAAGGCGGCCTACGCCGATATCTTCAGCAGCTCGGCCGTGAACTCGGCGCTGCAGTATTCGGTCAGCGAAGGTTACAAGCCGCTTCGCGAGTGGCTGGTCAAGCAGATGGCCGCGCTTAACATTCCATGCGAGCTTGAGAACGTCTTCATCGTGTCCGGCTCGCAGCAGGGCCTGGATTATCTCGGCAAGCTTTTCCTCTCGCCTGATGACACGGCACTGGTTACTTGGCCGACCTATCTCGGCGCACTCCAGGCCTTCAGTGCCTACGAACCGACCTACGACCAGCTGACGCCGAACGGCAACCGGACGCCCGATTCCTATAAGGCGCAGGCCGCTGCGGCGGGCGGCAAGGTGAAGTTCGCCTATCTCTCCGCCGATTTTGCCAACCCGACGGGTGAAACCGTCGATCAGGCTGGACGAGAGAAGGTTCTCGCGCTGGCTGAAGAACTCGATATCGCCGTTATCGAAGACGCGGCCTACCAGTCGCTCCGTTACGACGGCACGCCGGTCGCGCCGATCCTGGCGACCGAGATCGCGAAGAGGGGACACATCAACAATACCCGCACGATCTATTGCGGCAGCTTCTCGAAGACGCTGGCTCCCGGTCTTCGCGTCGGCTTCATCGTTGCCAACGCTTCCGTCATCCGCAAGCTGGTGCTGATGAAGCAGGCGGCTGACCTGCACTCCTCGACGATCAATCAGATGGCGATCGCCCACGTCGCGGAACGCGGTTTCGATGCGCAGGTCGCGAAGATCAGGTCCGTTTATAGCCACCGCCGCAATGTCATGCTGGCGGCGCTGGAGAAATACATGCCGGCCGGCACGAGCTGGACCAAGCCGGAAGGCGGCATGTTCATCTGGGTAACGCTACCTGATGGCATGGATGGCGCGAAGCTGCTCGCCAAGTCGCTGGAAACAGCCAAGGTCGCGTTCGTCCCCGGCAAGGCATTCTTCGCCGACGGCTCGGGAGCAAACACCTTCCGCGTCAGCTTCTCCTGCGCCAACGATCAGATGATCGAGGAGGGAATCAGCCGCCTCGGGGCGCTCGTCACCGCGGAGATCGGCGGCTGATTGGCCGCCGACTTTCGGAACCAACTACCGATTTAGGTGCGGGCCAAACAATTCCAGATCGGCCTCACTCAGCCTGTCGCTTGCCGTATTGAGCTGGTGCCAATATGGATAGAGCACAGGCGGCAGGCTGACGGCATCGAGGCGCTTGCGCTCGTCTTCAGTCAGCTTCAGTTCAGCGGCGGCCAGATTGTCCTTGAACTGGGCTTCGGTGCGACCACCGATGATCACCGAGGTCACCGCCTTGCGACCGATCAGCCAGGCAAGCGCCACTTGGGCTGCCGAGGCGCCACGTTCTTCGGCGATCGCCACCAGCGTTTCGACGATATTCCAGAGGCGGTTTTCGTCGCGAATCGGCGGCTCGGTCCACCCGGCGAATTGACGCGACCCTTCAGGGGCGGTCTGGTTGCGGCGATGCTTGCCGGAGAGCAACCCGGCAGCGAGCGGGCTCCAGACGAGCACGCCGAGCCCCTGGTCGACGCTGATTGGAAGCAGTTCGTATTCCGCGTCGCGTGCTTCGAGGGTGTAGTGGATCTGCTGGCTGACGAACCGCTCCCGCTTTTCCCTTTCGCTGACACCAAGCGCTTTCATGATGTGCCAGCCTGAGAAATTCGAGCAGCCGACATAGCGGACCTTGCCTTGGCGGACGAGCGTGTCGAGCGCTTCCATGGTTTCTTCGAGAGGCGTCTGTCCGTCCCATTCGTGAAGCTGGTACAGGTCAATCACGTCGGTCTTCATGCGCCGGAGGCTCGCTTCGCAGGCGCTGATGAGATGATAGCGCGACGAGCCCGTATCGTTCGGCCCGTCTCCCATGCGAAAGCGTGCCTTGGTCGCGATCAGCACGCCGTTCTTGCGCGGCCCTCCGATGATCTCGCCGAGAATTTCCTCGCAAACGCCCTGCGAGTAGACGTCGGCCGTATCGATGAGGTTGACGCCGGCGTCGAGACATAGGTCGACAAGCCTGCGCGCTTCGGCGACTCCGAGATCACCAACCATCTTCGCCCAACCTTGGCCGCCGAACGTCATCGTGCCCATTGTCACGGTCGAAATCTTGAGGCCGGAGCGGCCGAGAAGCCGGTATTCCATATGCGTCCCCCTCCCAAAGGCTTGAGCCAAAACGTGCGTTAGAAGATAGGTGCGGGGCAGGCGGGTCAAGGGCCAGATTGCACGTCAGCGTCGCGAAGCAGACTGTCACAATCATGTTATCCGAGATGGCTAAGGATCGGCTCTCCCATCACCGAGGATCCACCATGAAGACGATCGTTTCCGCCGCCGCGCTGCTCGCAGCGACCTTGCTTGCAATTCCGGCATCAGCCGCAAATCTCGTTCTCTACACCAGCCAGCCGAATGAAGATGCGCAAGCGACTGTCGACGGCTTCATGGCGGCCAATCCCGACGTCAAGGTAGACTGGGTGCGTGACGGCACGCCGAAGATCATGGCAAAGCTGCAGGCTGAAATCGAGGCCGGCAATCCGGTTGCTGACGTGTTGCTGATCGCAGACACGGTCACGCTCGAGCGCCTGAAGGAAGCCGGCAAGCTACTGGCCTATAAGTCGCCGGAAGCTGCCAGCTACGACGCCGCACTCTATGACGCTGACGGCTACTACTATTCGACCAAGCTGATCACCACCGGCATCGTCTACAACACTTCTGCCGCGTTCAAGCCGACGAGCTGGAAGGATCTGACGAAGGCCGAAGCCAAGGGCCTCGTGACTATGCCGAGCCCGCTGACGTCGGGCGCGGCCCTGATTCACGCACAGACGCTGGCCGGTGTCGACGGCCTCGGCTGGGACTTCTACAAGGATCTCGCCGCCAATGGCGCGACGGCGGCCGGTGGCAACGGTGCGGTGCTCAAGTCGGTCGCCGCGGGCGAAAAGGCCTTCGGTATGATCGTCGACTACATGCCGATCCGCGAAAAGGCCAAGGGCGCGCCGGTCGAGTTCGTCTTCCCGACGGAAGGCGTCTCCGCGGTAACGGAGCCGGTGGGTATTCTCGCAAGCTCGAAGAATGCCGATGCGGCGAAGAAATTCGTTGACTACGTTCTTTCCGAAAAGGGGCAGGAAGGGTTCCTCAAGCTCGGCTACATCCCGGCTCGCAACGGTATGAAGCTGCCGGAGGGTTTTCCGGCTCGTGAGAGCATCATGCTGCTGCCGATCAATGCCGCCGAGGCGCTGAAAGACACCGATCGGGACCTCAAGACCTTCTCCGGCATCTACGGCTCGAACTGATCGTCGCCAGAACGCAGATGCGCGAATATGTTCGTCCCGGAAACAGCCAGCCCGCTTGGCTGTTTCCTCTTGTCGTTATCGTTGTCCTGGTCCTGAGCGTGCTGCCGCTGGCGCGGCTCGCGGTAACAGGTATTGCGTCACTTGCAAATGGCGGCGTCGGCGCGGTGCTCAGCGATCCCGCGCTTTGGTCGGCGACCTACTACACGCTCGTCACGGCCATTCTTGGCACACTGATTTCACTGGCCATAGGCTGCGCCTTCGCGTTCCTGCTGACGCTGACGGATATCAGCGGCAAGGGAGCGTTGAGCTTCCTGTTCGTCCTGCCGATGATGATCCCGCCGCAGGTGACGGCGCTTGCCTGGGTGCAGATGTCCGGGCCCTCAAGCCCACTGTTGAAGGCTCTGCACATTGCGCCTCCGCTTGGATCGCCGCAGCCGCTCTATTCGGTCGGTGGTATTTCGCTGCTCTACGGAGTGCAGCACGCGCCGCTCGTCTATCTCGCTCTCCGGGCCGGCCTGATGGCGTTGCCGCGCGATGGTGTCGAGGCGGCGCGTCTCGCTGGAGCCGGGAGTCTTCGGGTTTTCCGCGACATCATCCTGCCGCTTTCGCTGCCCGGCATCATTGCCGGAGCTGCGATCTCCTTTGTTTCCTGCACCGGCAACTTCGGCATACCGGCTATTCTCGGCATACCGGCTTCGATCTACACGCTTCCGACACTGATCTTCACCAAGTTTTCCGCCTTCACCAGCCGGACATTCGGCGATGTCGCGGTGCTTTCGGCAATCATCGCAATCATTTCCGTTGCCGGGCTTGCCATTCAGGATCGCGCTTTGCGCGGACGCGATTACCGCGTCCTCGGCCTTTCAGGCGCGACCGCTGCCTTTGAGTTGGGGCCCTGGAAGTTCCTTTTGCAGCCACTGCTCTGGCTCTGCATCTTCGTCATGCTGGTAGCGCCATTCTTCGCGCTCCTCGCCGGCGCACTCGTGCCGGCCTATGGTGTGCCGCTGACCTTCAAGACGATGTCGGCAAGCGCTTTCTACGAAATTCTCTTCCGGCAAGCGGTCACGCGCACGGCGTTCGTAAACTCGCTCTCCCTCGCGGCCGGAACGGCACTATGTCTCCTTCTGGTGACCGTGCTGACCGCTTACGCGTTGACGCGACGGAAAGACCTACTTGGCCGGATCGTTTCCAGCCTGATCGAGATTCCATATTCGCTGCCCGGCATCGTCATTGCCGTGTGCTTCATCCTGGTGTTTGCCGCACCGCTTCCGATCCTGCACATGACGCTGTACGGAACAATCTGGATCATTCTGATCGCCTATCTCTCCAGTTTCTTTGCCGTTAGCCTGAAGCCCGTCGTCAGTGCGTTTCATCAGCTCGATCCGGCCCTGGAGGAGGCCGCAAGGCTCTCGGGGGCTGGCTTCTTTCGACGGCTCGCCGATATCATTGTGCCTTTGATCGCTCCGGCAACCGGCGCATCGGTGATCCTGGTGTTCCTGATCGCCTGCAATGAGCTTACCATTTCCGCGCTTTTGTGGTCTGCCGGGACGCAGACGCTTGGCGTTGCCATCTACAATCTCGATGACAGCGGCAGCTCCGATCTCGCTTCGGCACTCGCCGTGCTCGTCGTCCTTATGGTCGTCTTCATGATGCTTCTCCTGGAATTGATGGCAAAACGCCTGCCGAGAGGAGTCGTACCGTGGCGGAGCTGATCCTCAACCATCTTGCCAAGGACTTCGGTACCGGGCGCGCGGCGGTCGCCGATTTTTCCCTGAAGGTCCGCCACGGCGGCTTCCTGGCACTGCTCGGGCCCTCGGGCTGCGGCAAGACAACGGTGCTGCGCATGATCGCCGGCTTCGAGGCGCCAACCGACGGCTCTATCCATCTTGGCGAGCGGCTGCTCGCAGACGCGTCGCGGTCGTTGCCACCGGAACGGCGCAACATGGCGATGGTGTTTCAATCCTACGCATTGTGGCCGCATATGAGCGTCGCAGACAATGTCGGCTATCCCCTGAAGGTGCGCAGCGTCTCCGGTGAGACGTACAGGCGGAGGGTTCGTGAAGCACTGGCAACGGTGAGGCTCGCCGACCATGCCGAGCGGCGCCCCGCCGATCTCTCCGGCGGCCAGCGACAGCGCGTGGCCTTGGCGCGCTGCCTGGTTTCGTCACCCGACGTCGTGCTGCTCGATGAGCCGCTTGCCAATCTCGACCGGCACCTGAAACAGGAGATGGAGGAAACGTTTCGTGAGTTCCACCAGCGCTCTGGAGCGACGATGGTCTATGTCACGCACGATCAGAGCGAGGCGATGGCCCTTGCTACCGACGTTGCGGTCATGTCCGAGGGCCGCCTCCTGCAGGCTGCGTCGCCCGCGGAAATCTATGCGCGGCCCGAGGGCCGGCTGGTTGGCGGGCTGATCGGTCGCGGTGCGATCCTGTCGCTGTCGTCTCCGGCTAGTGACACCCGGATTTTCGATTGGAGCGCCCTCGCGCCCATGTTTTCGGGCGAGGAAAATGGGCCAAAGGTGGACGTTCTGGTGCGCCAGGAGGATGTCTTGATCGCGGGTGAGGGTGTTCCGGCACGCGTCGAGTCCATCCTCTACGAAGGTGAACGCTATGCTCTGAAGTTGCTGCTTGACGACGGACAGGTGCTTCGCGCGTTCAACCGGGAGCGCTTGCAGGTCGGCGAAAGTGTGCGCGTCATTGCGCGCGCCGCCTGGCGTCTCTGATCTCGAAACGTCTTTCCGAAGCGGGGCTTAGCCACTACTAATGGCATAGAGCCAATTGGAAATGTTCGATGTCGCTTCGCATTGCTACCTTCAACGTTGAAAACCTCATGACGCGTTTCGACTTTACCGGCTTTCGCAACCAACTGCGCCAGGACCGGGTCATCAAACTTTTCGAAGTGCGCAGCGAGGGCGTCTATCAGCAGCTCGAGCAGGCGCGGGTAATCGCTTCCACAGACGATACCCGACAGATGACGGCGCTGGCGATTGCAGACGCCGACGCCGACATTCTCTGCCTGCAGGAAGTCGACAACATGGAGGCGCTGCAAGCTTTCGAATACGGCTATCTCTTCAGGATGGTCGGCAACGGCTATCGGCAAAAATATCTCGTCGAGGGCAATGACAGCCGCGGGATCGACGTCGCGGTGCTCATGCGGGAAGAGACGCGCGAAGGGCAGAAGATCGAACTCAAGCAGATCAAGAGCCACGCGATGCTCACCTATCGCGATCTTGAACTTTTCAACGACCAGCTGGCGCTGACCAACCGCATCGACGACAAGATCTTCAAGCGCGACTGCCTGGAACTCGACCTCGAGATCGGCGGTGTTCCGCTGTCACTCTACGTGGTTCACTTCAAGTCGATGGACGGCCCCCGCACGAACGGCGTCGATAGCAGGCTCGGTACCATGCCGGTGCGCCGGGCCGAAGCACTCGCCGTGCGCCGTATCATCGAGGACCGTTTCAACGCTCATACCGATGACAAGCGCTTCGTTATATGTGGTGACATGAACGATTATCAGGAGCGCGTCGACGTCATCGGGCGTCGCCGCACGGGATACCGCTTCGAGCATCAGGACGAGAACATCAGTGCACTCGACGTCTTCAGTCACGATGGTTTTGCCGAGAACGTCGTCCGTCGCCGTGATCCGCTCGATCGCTGGACGCTCTACCATGCCCGCGGACCTCAAGAGCAGTGGCTGTGTCAGCTCGACTACATCTGGATCTCGGCGGCCCTCGCCAGAACGAATGCTGGTCGCTTGCCGGAAATCGTTCGGCACGGGCAGCCCTATCGCACCGTCTTCCCACCTGGCCAGGAGATCGAGCGTTATCCCCGCACCGGCTGGGACCGGCCGAAGGCCTCTGACCATTGCCCCGTTGTCATGACATTGGATTTGATATGAACCTGCATTTTTCTGAGGATTTTGCCGGCTGGCCGCCGGAGCAGACGGTATTTCCGATTGCTGGGCTGGACCTTCGCGTCCTCGCCGGAGACCATCCCTTCTATGTCGCTGAGCGCGAGGCGATCCGCGAGAACTGGGAACGAGAAACTGCGGCCAACCCGGCGCTCTTCGATGGCCGCATGGTCTTCCAAAAACGGCTGGCGCTCACCGAAAGTGGCCTGGCGGCCGAGGGCCACGTCATCCCATTCTCGACATTCATGTGGTGGCGCCGACAGCCGGATCGGCAGGGCGGCATCCATCTGTTCGCCTATCCGGTTCTTGAGACCTCCGACGGCGCCTTGGTGGCAATCCGCATGGGAAACCATACGGCCAATCCGGGTCAGGTATATTTTGCCGCCGGTTCGCTGGAACCTGAAGACATCTCCGGAAACCGCTGCGACGTGGATGGCAACATGCGTCGCGAGGTGTTCGAAGAGACCGGGCTTGATCTTTCCGATGCCGACGCTGGCGATCACTACTATGCGAGCCATGTCAGGCGTACGGTGACGGTGCTGCGTCTCTTCCGCTTCGACCTGACTGCCGATCAAATGATTGCGAAGATCCACGCACACATGTTGGTTGCCGACGACAAGGAAATTGCCGGCGCGGTTGCGATCCTTTCCGCTGACCCGAAAGCGCACCCCTACAATATCGCGATGCTTCCCGTCATCGATTGGTACTTTGGAGAGAAGCCCCGCTCTTAACGCCTTGCGCTCGGTCGTCCGGTCGGGCAGGTTGGCGAAACGAGGACCGAGACCAGGGAGGCCCATGTGGCGCGAAGCTACAGTGTCTACGACGTGTTTACCGACCGCAAACTCGCCGGAAACCCGCTCGCCGTCATCTTTGATGGGGATGACCTGAGCGACGACGCCATGCAGGCGATAGCGAAGGAAATGAACCTTTCAGAGACAGTCTTTGTGCAGGCTTCGGGTAACCCCGCCTACACGGCGCGAATCCGTATCTTTACCCCCGGTCGCGAGCTGCCTTTTGCCGGACACCCGACCGTCGGAACGGCCATCGCTCTCGCCGAGCAAGCGCATCGCAACGCAACTATCGATCTCGTTTCGGTGCTGGAGGAAAATGTCGGGCCCGTACGGTGCGCGGTTCGACTGCGAGAAGGCGAGGCGAGTTTTGCCGAATTCGATCTGCCGCGGAAATCGCAGCAGATCACCATGCCCCTCGACAAGCTCGGAATTGCCAATGCTCTGTCGCTGAACACCACGGAAATCGGCTTTGAAAATCACGTTCCGTCGTTGTGGAGCGCCGGTGTACCGTTCCTGATGGTACCCGTGCACGACCTTGGTGCTGCGCAACGCATGGATTTCGACCCACAGCTTTGGGAAGCGACCGTTCCTTTTGTCGATGGGGCGCTCGCCTCGGCCTATGTTTATTGTCGCGGCGGTGTGAACCATATCGCGAAGTTCCACGCGCGGATGTTTGCGAGCGGCATGGGGATTGTCGAAGATCCGGCCACGGGGTCGGCGGCCGCGGCGCTTTCCGGCGCTATCCACCATTTTGACCGCCAGACGGATGGCCACCACGATCTGACGATTGAGCAGGGTGTAGAAATGGGTCGGCCGTCCTTTATTCACCTGCACATGGATGTCGAAGGCGGGGCAATCTCGAATGCCCGGATTGGCGGGCAGGCAGTGCGGATGGCGAGCGGAACACTGGACCTTTGATTTCATTGCATTTCAGCCATGCGCAAAAATCTTCGCATTTAACCAAAGAAATTTCAGGCAGGCGCTAGACAAGCCAAACGATCATGTTTATACGCCCCCTCACACCGCGCAACACGGCGGTTACGGGTGATTAGCTCAGTTGGTAGAGCAGCTGACTCTTAATCAGCGGGTCGTAGGTTCGAGCCCTACATCACCCACCAAAAACTCCTTTAAACAAGGACATAGGGAAACTAGCTAAAGCTGGTTTTTATTGTCTTTGGACTTTAGCTCCGATGAAAAAGTCGGCCGCCGCTTCCAGTCGAAATGGCCTGGCCCGGTTCCTCCCCTGTGGTGAAGCTGGTGCTGCGAACGACGGTTATTCGGCCCGTTGCTCGGCGGGTCCCTCAGCCCGTGCGAGATTGAGCGCGCTGTTGATAAGTCCGACATGACTAAACGCCTGGGGAAAGTTTCCCACCATCCGTTTTGCCTGGGTATCGTACTCCTCCGCGAGAAGGCCGACGTCATTGCAGAGCGAGAGCAATCGCTCGAAGAGATGCAGCGCGTCGTCCCGGCGTCCGATCAGCACAAGTGCATCGACAAGCCAGAAACTACAGGCAAGGAAGGCGCCTTCGCCAGCAGGCAGTCCGTCGTCGACTTCACGGGTTTCGTATCGAAGGACCAGACCATCGCGCAGGAGCTTGTGCTCGATCGCCTCGACAGTGGCGATGTAACGTGGGTCTTCGGGAGGGAGGAACCCGACCATCCCAATGTGCAACAGGCTGGCGTCGAGGGCTTTTGATCCATAGGCTTGGACGAAGCAGCCAAGCTCCGAATCGAATGCTCTGTCGCAGACATCCTGATGAATGCGGTCGGCGACGGCCTTCCAACGTGCTGCGGCCTCACTGTTATCTTCTTCGCGTGCCGTCGTGGCCGCGCGGTCGAAGGCGACCCACGCCATAACCTTCGAATAGGTAAAGTGCTGGCGCTGCCCCCGCACTTCCCAGATCCCTTCGTCTGGTTCGGTCCATATCTTCTCCAGGAATTGGAGGATGGCATCGCTGAGCTGACGACTGCGCGGATGTGGCGGCAGTCCACCCTTGCGTGCCTGCAGCATCGCGTCGGCGACCTCGCCATAGACGTCGAGCTGAACCTGTTCTGCGGCGCCATTGCCGATGCGTACCGGGCGAGACCCTTCGTAACCCGCCAGCCAGGGAACCTCCCACTCCAGCAGGTTACGTTCCCCTGCGACGCCATACATGATTTGCATCTGCGCCGGGGCACCCGCGACAGCGCGCAGCAACCAATCGCGCCACCCACTGGCTTCCTCGTAGTACCCAAGCTTCATAAGTGCCAAAAGGGTAAGTGTGGCGTCCCGAAGCCAACAATACCGGTAGTCCCAGTTGCGCGGCCCTCCGAGTTGTTCGGGGAGGGACGTCGTCGCCGCGGCGACGATACCGCCTGTCGGCATATAGGTCAGCGCCTTTAGCGTTATCAGCGACCGTTTGACCAGCGGCTTCCATACGCCCACGTGTGAGCATGTGCTTGCAAACGATTTCCAGAAGCCTTCGGTGTCCTCCAAGGCGGCCCGGATCGATCTCGCTACCGGCCGAGGAACGTGCGACGGGTTCCATGTCAGGGTGAAGGATTGCTGTTCTCCCGCGGAGACAGAGAACGAACCCACAGTCCGCATTTCGTCGCCATGCAGGGGTACCGATGATGTCAGGGTCAGCCTGTCCGGGCCGGCGATCGCCGTTAGGGTGCCATCCTCGCTGCTCGTCACCCAAGGCACAGTTCGTCCGTAGTCAAAGCGAAGAACGAACTCCAGGTCGAACGCCAAGGTGCCGTCCGTGCCCTCGACGATACGCATCAGATCACTGCGACCGTCGCGAAGAGGCATGAAGTCTTTGATGACCGCGCTGCCTGTCTCCGTTCTGAACTCTGTCTCCAAGACGAGCGTGTCTTCGGCATATCGGCGCGTCACCTCGTAGTTCTCGCTGGAAGGTCGGATCAGCCACCGTCCATTGTCGTCGCTGCCGAGCAGCGCCGCGAAGCAGGCTGGAGAGTCGAAGCGCGGAAAGCAAAGCCAGTCGATCGATCCACCTTTCGACACCAGCGCGGCGGTCTCACAGTCTCCGATGAGCGCGTAGTCTTCGATGCGGGCCGGCACGACCGATCTCCTTTGTTCGTGGTCTCGTCTAAGGTAGAGGCCTGGAAGGAGGGTCAAGTGCACATAGTGGTCCTTCGACGGAGCCGGTTTGGCAGCATGCTTCCCGCAAGTTGTTTGTTTGAAAGCAATGAGACGCGCGTAAGCACCCCTTCTCCTTGCCAGTTCGCCGGCATGAAAGCGTTCGCTCGGACTAAAGTCGGGTTCACCTGGGACTGAGGTCCGGTAGACGGAACCGTCAGGATTCCACCTCGTTGGATTTACGAGCGGCCCGTCGAGGCCGCTTTGTTCAAGGAGGAAAACATGCTTATCAAACATTCGATTGGCGCTGCCGCAGCATTGGTCCTAGCGTCCGGCGTAGCATTCGCGCAGTCGTCGACCGTCAACGGCGCGGCAGGCGGTGCAGTCACCGGCGCGATCGTCGGTGGACCGGTTGGCGCAGCCGTTGGTGGGGTCGCCGGAGCGACTGTCGGCGCGATCCTCGAGCCACCGCCGCAGAAGGTGGTTACCTACGTCCGTGAGGCGCCTGCGCCTTCGGCACGGGTCGTCGTCAAGCAGAAGGTCATCGTCGGTCAGCCGCTTCCGGAGACCGTTGTCGTGACGCCTGTTCCTGACAATCCGAAATACTCCTATGCCGTGGTGAACGACGAACGTGTGATCGTCGAGCCTTCATCGCGCAAGGTCATCCAGGTCATCAACTGATCCTGGTCCAGAGCGCGGCAACGCTGCGCTCACCACCAGCACCAATCAAACGACATCAAGGGAATATGCCGCAGCCGCGATCGGTGTGGCTGCGTCTGCCTTGTCGTTCAAGGAGAATAAACATGAAACGCAAGACACTACCCATCATCGTCGCGGCGTTGGCGATCGGAACTTCGCCCCTCGCTTTTGTTCCCGCGTCCGCCCAGGACGCTCCGATCCTGCCGAAGAAGGGAAGCTCGCAGCAGGGTACGCAGCCACAGTCCGACGGCGCCACGACGCAGCAACCGGACGCCGGCGCACCCGCGACAGGCGACGGCTCTTCGGGCGGGGGAGCTTCGGGCCAGAGTGAATCGGGCGGAGGCCAATCAGATACTCAGAAGCCGGCTGAACAGGGTTCAAGCGGATCGTCCACTGGTGAAAACTCCGGCAAGACGATGAAGCCTTCCGAGAACGGTGCGACCGGCAGTCAGGGGGGATCTCTGAGCGGTTCTGGCGATGCCGGATCGACCACAAAGACAAAGCCCTCGAATGACAACGGCTCTTCCACCAAGGGCGGCTTGTCTTCGAGCGGCTCGGGTTCCGAAACCAATTCCAATTCTACCACCAGCGGCCAAAACCAGCCTGCACAGGGCGGTGATGCGTCGAAGTCTTCGAACACCGAGCAGCATTCGACGACCACCAATAAGTCGTCAACGGAAACGAAGACCGAGAACAACACGACGAACGTGAATATTTCAGTGGAACAGCAGACCGAGATCCGCCAGGTCGTCAAGGAAGTTCACGTCGAGCGCGTCAAGGAGACGAATTTCGAGGTCGCCGTCGGCACCAACATTCCGCGCCATATCGACCTTGAGCCGTTGCCGTCGCGGATCGTCGAGGTCGTGCCGCAGTACAAGGCCTATCGCTTCTTCATCCTTGCTGATGGACGGATCGTCATCGTCGATCCGGACGACTTCACGATCGTCTACATCCTGACGGCATAGATGACCGGCCCGGCGACGCAGTGCCGCCGGGCTTTCGCCGAGCGAGGCAGGACGAGGAGGAACAAAGTTCCGGAAGGCGGGTTTCTCGCTGAACTCGATTGTGTCGCACAATCAGTTGGATCGAGGGGGTAGGGAGGCTGCTATGAAAGCGATTGCTACGGTGCTGTTCGGCGCTGCCGCGGCGGTGGGGGCCTGTCTCATCGGCGCGGCTGCTGCCACATACATCCGTGCCGTGCCCGAAGGACAACACTTGGGCAATCTGCAAACTGCCGGCCCCTGGACTTCAACTCCTGAGCGCGTCGATCCTCGGAGCCAAAAGTTCGAGCGCGTTGCGCCCCTTGTCTCCGCAGCCTATCCCATCACTCCCGTCGTCCCGGCACCTAAGACGGACCCCGTAACGGAAGCAGCCTCCCAGGGCATGTCGGCAGACTCCGGCGACACTTCGCTGCGCAACGATCATGAACAGTGGTGCGCGTCGCGTTACCGGTCCTACAATCCCACCAGCGATACCTATCGCTCCTATAGCGGTCAGGTCCGCACCTGCCTCTCCGTTCGCGGCCCCATCCACGGAGGTCACGGGATCGGTAAGCAACGGGAATACCAACCATGTCGTGTGGTGTTCGGGCCGCTATGCGTCCTATCGGACGGATGACAATACATACCAGCCGTATGGCGGCCCGAGGCGCGAATGCGTCTCGCCGTTTCCCGAGGGCTCAAGCATCATAACTGTCAGCCAGTAAGCCTCGCCCGGCACTGTGGGCGATTGCCGCTCTTTTGCGTTAAGACAGAACGAGACGGCGGGAACCAACAGCCTTTCATCGCGTTCTAGGCACAGTTCCAAGGCGTTTCGCACACTGCGCCTTGGCCTTTCCAAATGTCCCTGTTATCTGCCCCGCTTCCCTGCGGGGCTCCTTTCTGCTGTGGAGGAGGGAGGAACCACTATGTCCCACAAACGCTACAGCCGCCGCGACGAGCCGTTGCATTCCAAGGATCTGGCAGTCTGTCATCGTGTGCTCCACCATATCCGCAATGAACAGGGGATCGAGGCGTCCTCGGACGAGTCCGAACGGATCGCTTCCATCATCATCGAGTTCTATCGTCAGGGAGTCCACGACGAGATGCAATTGCGTGCCCTGATCGACGTGGCGCGAGGCTTCACGCACCGGGAGACGTAGCAACGGGAAACGGTCGGGAACAGAAGCAGACCTGCGGCGTTTTCCCATTCAGCTCGTGTCGCCCTAGACACGTTGTTTTGAGATGTAGCGATACTAAAGAGCCCCGCCAACACCGCGGGGCTTTTCTCTGCCGCCTTCCCCGGAGCTCCTGTAGGACTTAGGTCCTATAGGACCTCAAACGGCTGAACCATAGGGATCATGGGGCGTTGAATCTGCAGAGAAAGGAGACTGACCATGAAACGGTTGATTATCGCAGTGGCCGGCCTCGCAGCACTTCTGGTAAGTGCCCCTGCGGACGCCCAAGGTGTTTATTTCGAGTTCGGTTCCGGAGACTCTCGATACTATGACGATCCGCCGCCACCTCGTTATTACCGAGAGGGACCGAGGTATCGTGACTACTACCGACCGCGTTACGCTTATCGCGACGTTTGCTGGAGGGTGCCGTATCAGCACCGAAGCCACAACCACTACATTACGCGGTACAGAACGGTCTGCCGATAAGAGTGAGCCTCGCGCGAAGCGGGGCTTTCTCGTTGACGTCTAGGCCAACCTCGCCATTCCCGCGCTGACGTGCCGGACGTCAGCCGATTTCCTCGATTCCTGTGGTGTTACTGATACAGAGACGGTTTTTCGGGGAGTTCCACGGCAACACGATTGCCCGTCTTCCAGGCCTGAAGGCAAGCCTTCGTCACCAACATCGCCATGTAGCCATCCCAAGCACTCGAGCCTGAGGGCCTCTGTGTGAGGATGCCAGCCGTCCAGGCTTCCAACTGCGCGCGGTAGGCTTGCCGGAACCGCGGCCGCCAATCCGCAGGTGTCCGGAAGCCGTCGTGGCCCTTTGTACGCAGCGTCGTTGCCGGGCTGGGATCCAGCGCGATGGTTCCATCCTCGCAGACGAGTTCTGCCCGCACATCGTATCCATACTGGGCGTCCGTGAAGACCTCGATATCGACCACCACACCGGACGCAGTTTGCAACAGAATGAACTGCGGTTGCCTGTTCGGGGCATTTCGGGTTGCCGGTGGGCTGGCGACGACTGCTGAGGTGATCTCTTCGTCGAGGAGGTACCGCGCGATGTCGAACTCGTGGCCGGCGGAATTGGCAATCACCAGTTCGGATGTGAGGTAGTCTGGGCCGACAGCGTTCCGGTGAACGCAATGGAGAAAGAGCGGTCGCCCCAGTTCGCCGGAGGCGAGCGCTTGTTTCATCTCGACGTAACCGGCATCAAAGCGCCGCATGAAACCGACCTGTACCAGGCGCTTTCCGGCTGCGACTTCCGCTCGAATGATCTCCTCGGCATCCTCCAAGCTTGCTGCCAGAGGTTTTTCGACGAGCACGGGCTTTCCCGCCGCAATTGCCTTCAATGCCAGCGCCGCGTGAGTGCCATCAGGCGAGCAGACCATCACGGCATCGACGTTGGGATCGCTGATCAAGGCGTCCGCATCTGCGATGGCGCGCACACCAAGGGATGCGGCGACGTTTTCAGCGCGGCCGCGAACAAAATCCTGCACCGCGACAAGCCTCGCGTTCGCGACACCATCGGCCAGAATCGTTGCATGATCGGCACCCATGACGCCGGTTCCGATGATACCGATCCGGAGCTCTTTCATTGCCTCTCCCATTCGAAAGTCGCCAACTCCGGAAAGTCTATGACCGGGATAGCAAAGATTTCAAGCTCACTGCAGGCGACGATAACGCGCTCGGTGCGGGCTTGGCGCGCTGAGCGATCAACATCTCGGCCACCTTGATATCTCGTGCAATCCGGTTGCCCCGTGCCCAGCCACTCGCCGCAACGATCCGCTGATCGTCAGCGAGATGAAATAAGATCAATGCTTCCTCGTCGATCTCCCGAGTGATGGTGCTCGTCGATTCATTGGCGAGACCGGCTATCTGAAGCGAGAAGTCGTATTGATCGGACCAGAACCAGGGAACCACTTCGTAGGGTCTTTCCGCGCCCAGCATATTGGCGGATGCATGCGCCCCTTGGTCTTGGGCGTTTCGCCATGCTTCCAGGCGGATCCTCTTGCCTCCGTAAGGGAACGAGCAGCAATCGCCAGCGGCATAGATGGCTGGATCGCTTGTCTGCAGCGTGGCGTTGACGGCGATGCCGTTCTCGACCGAGAGGCCCGCGAGATGCGCGAGTTCGCAGCGAGGTTCGGCACCAATGCCGACGACCAGGGTCGCTACATCGAGGATTTCGCCGTCATTCAGGGACAGGGTGATGCCGGCGGCATGCGGCGTGATCTGCCCCGCGCTTGTACCGCAAAGGATGCGTACGCCATGGGCCTGGTGGAGCGCTTGGACGCGTGCTGCGATGGCATCCGGTACCGCTCGCATGAGGATGCGCGGCAGCGCTTCGATAACCGTGACTTCGAGGCCTCTTTGCCTCGCCGCTGCAGCCAACTCCAGGCCGATGAAGCCTGCGCCGATGATTGCCAAATGCCCTCCGGGGACAAGACGTCGCGACAGGCGCTGGGCATCGTCGTGTGTGCGCAGATAGAAGACATGCTCCATGCCTTCCACAGAGGAGAGCTTTCGCGGGGACGAACCGGTTGCGAGCAGTAGTTTGTCGTAGGAGACACGGCGTCCGCTTGCCAGTTCCACCGACCGAGCCTGGCGATCCAATCCGACGGCGGCATCGCCCGTCAACGTCGCTATCTTCCGTTCAGCAAGCACGCTACCCGTGACGACGAAGGGAGGTTCGATACCCTCCGGTGACATCAGATGTTCCTTCGACAAGGGTGGACGCTCGTAAGGAAGGTGCCGTTCTTCGCCGATCAAGGTGATGCCACCATCAAATCCTTGATCGCGTAGCGCAAGCGCTGCTCTTGCGCCGCACTGGCCGCCGCCGACAATGACAAACTCTTCCATGGTTCCTCACTCCAGGCCAAGGTAGACGTTTCCGTCTTCGATCTTTGTCCGGTAGGTCCTGAGGTTGACGCACACGGGGGCTCCGCGTGCCTCGCCGGTGCGGTAGTCAAACCTGCCATTGTGTTTTGGACACTCGATGATGTGGTCCATCACCAATCCGTCGGCGAGATGCACCTTTTCGTGAGAGCACATCCCATCCGTGGCATAGAAGCTGTCGTCGGGGCTCCGATAGATCGCGAAGGTCTTGCCTTCGTGATCAAAACGGATGACGTCCTCATTGTCGATGTCATCGATTTCACAGGCCTTGATCCACGCGCTCATCTGGTCCTCCCAAGCTTGTCTTGCTGATTGAGGCTAGGCCAAAACGCCGTTCGGCGCGGGAGAAAAGATGATCAAAAAACCTCAAGTGCCGGTGGTGTGCACAGGAGAGCTTGGTGCAGAGAGAGATTTACACCTGATGAAAAGACTTCATTCAGTCGCGAAAGCGGCCGGTTTGCGGGTAGCTGCCGCGCCGCCGTTGCTGGCGCGGCCCGGATGACCTACATCCGCGCCCGCGATAGCTAGGGCCGCCACTGCTGCAGGTGCTGCGCTGGCGAACCTTCTTGAGTGAAGCTCAGTCTCTGGACTCCGAGCGTCGTCCTCGCCTCAATAGAGTACCACGCTTCTGATGCTTTCGCCGGAATGCATGAGTTCGAAGCCCTTGTTGATGTCCTCGAGCGGCATGGTGTGGGTGATCATCGGATCGATCTCGATCTTGCCCTGCATGTACCAGTCGACGATCTTCGGGACGTCGGTGCGGCCGCGGGCGCC
>NZ_JANTYT010000013.1:0-146649 GCF_024808825.1 Rhizobium sp. BK661
GGCCCGCGGTCCCTCCAGCTGCACGGTCATCACTTCCAAAGGCTTGCCAGCCTCAACGGCAACGGCGGCGCGAACGTCCATGTCGAGTGTCTCCTGCTGATTTGATTGCACGGACCTTTGCATGCACGGCGCGGCAGGCTCAAGGAAAAACTGTCCTTGAGTGGACGTTTCAGCTTCGAATGGACTGATTGCGTCAGCCACTGCACAGCGTGCGTCAGAAGAGGTTTTCGGTTGCGAAAATAATGGCATAGCCATGAACGGCAATCGCCGCGTAAAGACCGAAAGCAACCAGCATACGCTCGCCATCCTTCATCTCTTCGAGCATCTGGCGCGGCTTGACAGACCCGCCACTGACGAGGCTGACAAGCGTGAAGACGAGCAGACCGACCGTCAGCATTTTCGCAGGCAGACCGATCTCGAATCCGATCCCCAGGATGCACACTGTCACGACGAAACTGGCGGCGATCTGCGACGTTCTCGTGCGGAAGATTTGCCGGAGAACCTGACCTCCGTCGAAACGATGCATCGGCAGCAGATTCAGTAGATTGAAGGCACCGAGGATCAGAATGAAGACGAGCAGGGGCGCACGCGATGCGAAAGGCAGCAATCCCGCTTCGGAAAGCTGCGTGGCAACCGCAAGAATCGGCACCAGAAACGCTGACATGCCCGCGCCCATCAGCGCGCAGGTCGCCACTTCGAATAGCGACCGGTACGGCCTGCCGCCGATGGCGATGCCGCCCAGAAAGGGCACAAAGATCATCCTCACGGATGCGTGGCCGAACATACGGTAGGCCGCCATGTGCCCAAGCTCATGCAACGCAATCACCAACGTCAGGAAGGTCGAGAGCATCAGGCCACCGGCGTTGAGCCCGAAGAACGGCCACAGCAGCAACGTCGACAGAACCGCAAGTCCACCTTGCACCAAGGGCAACTCGAAATAGCCCTGCGGCAAAGACTCGCCCGTTTTCAACCATTCGTCCAACGCTTGCATTTCACGGCGAAGAACAAAATAGCGAAACAGGAGAAAGGCCAATCCGCGATAACGGTCGGTCTGCTCGATTTCCAGCAGCGCGCCCTCGGGTGTCGGCCGAATGATGCGGCGCTCCCGGTAGTGATTCCAGAACGCGGGATCCAGCGTGCTGTCGTCGATGATGCGCGACTGGAACCCATGCGCATTCGTCGCAACGCGCGGCAATGGCTCGAGGACGATGAGCCTGCGCGACGGGGCGCCGTTCTTGTCGAGATGCCGATAGATCTGCTCCACAACGCCGCCGCGATCAACAAGCGCGCGACTGCTGATCACCGAATGGTGCCAGGAAGCATCAGGACCGGCGGGATGCATCGCCTTCCACAATATATCGGGAGCACATTGATAGAGCCGGCTGAGGCGGATGGTTCTGCGCCCAAGCGGAGCGCGCATCAAAAGCCAGAGAAGGCCTAGATTTATGATCAGCAAAAGGATTGCCGATTGGAGCGCCGTCATTAGCTACCTCCGCCCGGCGTCCTGCCAGGGGGCTCACCATAGGCAGCCGGCGGTTAACAAAAGTTAACTGCCGCGGCGACCGTGTCAGGCAAACTCGAGGATCACCGCGTCGACCGCCAGGCTCTCTCCCGGCTTGGCATTTATCTTACTGACGACAAGATCGCGTTCCGCGCGCAGCACGTTTTCCATTTTCATGGCCTCGACGACAGCCAGCGTTTCACCTGCCTTGACTTCCTGGCCTTCGACCACGGCTATCGAGACCACGAGTCCGGGCATCGGGCAGAGCAGGAGCTTCGACGTATCCGGCGGAAGCTTGACCGGCATCAGCTTCTCAAGTGCGGCATGACGCGGCGTCAGCACCTTGGCTTTCAGCGATATGCCTTGCCAGTCCAGCCGAAGGCCGTTGAGAACCGGGCGGATCTGCGCAATTACGCTTTGGCCGGCGATCTTGCCGTGCCAAACGGCGTCGCCAGCTCGCCAATCAGTGACAATGTTCGAAACCTTGCCTCCGATCTCGATATCCATGTCGAATGGAATTGTCACGAGACCGTCCACCAGCCGTGCATCCACATAGCTGTCGCCCAGCCTCACTGTCCATTCTTCCCGGCTAGCGCCGGATTGGGCACGCAATCGATCGGCGAAGCGCTCCCTGCGGCTGGACTCGATCAGGGACGCCGAAAGTGCGACTGCCGCGAGAAAGCCCTCTTGGTCGGCATCCGGCGTCGCGGGGGAAAATCCGTTCGGATACTCCTCGGCGATGAAGCCCGTCGACAGACGTCCCTCACGCCAGCGGGGGTGCTTCATCAGTGCCGCAAGGAAGGGGACGTTGTGTTCGATCCCATCGACAACGAAGCCATCCAGTGCCTCGCCCATCTCTTCGATCGCCTCCAGGCGTGTCGGCGCCCAGGTACAGAGCTTTGCGATCATCGGGTCGTAGTACATCGAAATCTCTGCGCCCTCAAAGACACCCGTATCGTTGCGCACGATAGCGTTCCCGGACCGGCCTTCGGCAGGCGGACGATATCGCGTCAGGCGACCGATCGAGGGCAGGAAATTGCGATAGGGATCCTCGGCATACAACCGGCTCTCAATTGCCCAGCCATTCAGCTTTATGTCGCTCTGCGCGAACGGAAGCCTTTCACCGGCCGCGACGCGGATCATTTGCTCGACCAGGTCGATGCCAGTGACCAGTTCCGTCACCGGGTGTTCGACCTGCAGGCGTGTGTTCATTTCCAGAAAATAGAAGTTCCGGTCGCGATCGACGATGAACTCCACCGTGCCGGCGCTCTGATAGTCCACCGCGCGGGCGAGCGCCACAGATTGCTCGCCCATCGCCGCACGTGTCGTAGCATCCAGGAAAGGCGAGGGCGCTTCTTCGACGACCTTCTGGTTACGGCGTTGGATCGAACACTCACGCTCGCCGAGATAGACGACGTTGCCATGTGCGTCCGCAAGTACCTGGATCTCGATGTGACGCGGCTCGACGACATATTTCTCTATGAACACGCGATCGTCGCCAAAGGAGCTTTTCGCCTCGGAACGCGCTCTATCGAAGCCGTCGCGCACTTCCGCTTCGCTCCAGGCGATGCGCATGCCCTTGCCGCCACCGCCGGCGGATGCCTTGATCATAACGGGATAGCCGATCTCGGCAGCAATCTTCTCTGCGTGCTGCGCATCGTCGATCACACCGAGATAGCCAGGAACGGTGGAGACATTGGCGGCGTTGGCGAACTTCTTCGACTCGATCTTGTCGCCCATCGCCATGATCGCTTTCGGCTTCGGACCGATGAAGACGATGCTTTCCTTCTCCAGCGCTTCACAAAACGACGCCCGCTCGGAGAGGAAACCGTAGCCGGGATGGACTGCTTGCGCGCCAGTTTGCTTGCACGCGGCGATGATCTTGTCCGCCACGAGGTAGCTTTCGGCGGCAGCCGCGGGACCGATGTGAACGGCTTCATCCGCCATTTCCACGTGGAGAGCATCCCGATCCGCATCCGAATAAACCGCAACTGTTGCAATTCCCATGCGGCGCGCGGTCTTGATGACGCGGCAAGCGATCTCGCCGCGATTCGCGATCAGGATTTTCTTGAACATGAAGACTCCACCCAAAACATGCGTTCCGGAGTTTTTACGCATAAAACCCCGGAACGTACAATCGGCGTAAAGAATATCAGTGGATGTCAGGCGACGGCAGTTTCGCTTCCGAAGGTATCGTCGACGATCCTCAGCCAGCGGCTTCGCCGTGGGGGCCCGGCATACTCGACGAGATGGAGCGCCGCGAGGATGTCAGCCCAACGCGGATGATTTCCGGCTGGGAGCGTTTCCTCGGCGATTTGCATCAGCACGCTCCAGGTCAGCGGCTGAGCATGGATGACGCCAGCATCGCCTGTGCCACGGAGAACCCGCGTTACATAGTCGATGTCCTGACGGGTGATGCCTCTGCGGTCAACTGTGCGCGACAGCTTGTAGCCGCCAATGCCTTCTGTCAGTGCGAGACGCAGCTGATCGAGCGCGAAGGCACGCAGTTCATCCGGCACATTCGCGGAAATCTCCATTGCGTGCAGAACCAGCTCTAGCTCAAGGGCCGAGTTGACCACGCCGTCGGTCGAGACCATGCGCATAAGCCAGGCCACGTTTATCTCGTCGAGAGACCCCTGCGGGTAGGTGTAATTGACGATGAAATCCGCGAGCTGCTCGACGAAGAAGCAGTTCCACTCCGGGCATTTCTCTGGGCAGGAATTGTTCAGCGCCAGCATCGCGACCACGTCGTCCGAGGTACGTATCCCTTCCGGGAAGGTGTGCTTGCGCAACAGACTGATATCTTCGGCCGTCAGCCGATGCTTCCCGGCAATCACACAGGCCGGAAAAGCGAGACGGAATTCGCTCATTTTTGTCTCCAGAACCTCATCATGAGGCCGAAGGCCGTTCTACCGCGAGCGAATTGATGATCCCTCAATAAGCAGTGTTAACGCCGTGCTCAATCGGTCACGACATTTTTAACGGTGGCGCCTGCTCGGCGCTCCCGCCAGATGATGAAGAGGCCTGATGCGACGATGATCGCGATGCCGATCCACTTCGAAAGGTTCGGGAAGTCGCCGAACAGCGCATAGCCGAGCACCGTCGCAGAGATGATCTCGAAATATTGGAAGGGTGCAAGCAGCGACAGAGGCGCCAGCCGGAAAGCTCGTACGATGATCATATGGGCATAGCCAGAAATCGTCCCAAGGATCAGCAGCAAAGCGAGAGCTAACGCGGAGGAGGGCAGGGAAAGCTGGAAATCACCAACTCCGAGCCCATTGCCCACCATCAGGGCCGCCGCCATGAAGGCCGTGCCGCCAATGCCCGCCATGGTCTGCATCGTCAGCGGCGAATCGGCGTTCCCGATTGCGCGGTTCAGGAAGAGGTAAAGCGAATAGAGAAACGCGCAGAAAACGGGCAGGAGCGCCTTGAGGCCAAAGATCTCGTAGCTCGGCTGGATGACGATCATCGCGCCACCAAACCCGACGACAATTGCCATCCATCGTCGCCAGCCGACCTTGTCGCCAAGGAAGATTGCCGAGAGTGCGGTGAGCATCAGGGGCTCGACGAAATAGATCGCAAACACATCCGCAAGCGGCATGTATTTCACGGCAACGAAGAAAAGCAGACTGGCTGCGCCATGGAGGATGCCCCGCAACAGATTCATCCAGGGGCGCTTTGCATGCAGCGCCTTGCGACCGAAGATTACGAACAGAAACGGAAGCGTACAGACCAGCTGGAAAAAGAACCGGTAGAACGTCACCTGGCCGGGCGACATGGACTCGAAGGTCGCCATGTATTTGGCAATTGCATCCATCGCCGGCAGCACGAGCATAGCGCCAGCCATCAGGGCCATGCCCTGCAGAGGATTTTGGTGTTCCGGGGGATTGCGCATCGGTGAGATTCTATTCGGGTTCAGGCGGCTATACCGAAAGTTGCCCGCTTGGTGAAGGGAGCATCTGGCGACGGAACTAAATCGCTCGACCGCCCACGAGCGGGAAAACTGTTCCTCGGGCGGCAGGTCATAAGCGCGTCAGGAATCTATCCAGATTCGTTGTAGATGAATCATTTTCAACGGAAGCTGAAATAAGAACACCGCTGGAGGCCATCGAAGGGATCGTTGGTGCACCAATCGGAACAAAATTGCGATCCCAAGTGAAGCACGGAAATGTGGGGTTCGCGAACTCTCGCCCACGAGCGGAAGGTGCTAACTCATTTTTAGCCTGGAATGAACTAGTCGGTGAACCAACTGTTCCGCTTCATCAGAGGACCGTTCGACGCGAGCCAGCTCCTCCAGCATGCGGGACAAAGTATCGATATCGAGATTGCGGGATTTCATCCAAGGTCCGATATCGGCTTGTGGCACTTGCTCGAGGAAGCAGTTGACGGCCTCACTGAGCGAGTGAACAGGGACTGGACCCTGGGTAGCCCGGTCTATCGCCAAAGCAGCCGCGCCTATGGCAGCTGATGCGGTTAACCCCGCGGCCGTATGCGAACACAACTGGATCAAGCCATCGGCACTGCTGTTCCCGAGCGGCATTGTTGCTGCTGTGCATTGTACAAGCTGCGCAAACGCGTCCGTAAAGACGAATTCCGAACTCGCGCGTCGGTTCTCACTAGACAACTGCTGAAGGTCGGCGGTCGCTCGATCGAGGCATGCCATCGCGTCGATTCGCTTTTGATCCAACCGTCCACTCGGCAACCAGCTTGCCAACCTCTCCGCGCTGGCGCGATCTGCCTTGCGGTCCAGCCCGCCCAACAGTCGCCGGAAGCTGCGTTCTGGATAGAAGGTCGACTTGGCGCGATCAATCAAGAAGTCGGCAAAGTCGTTCTCGACCACCCCGGAACACACAGCAGACGACAAGGTCGATCGAATGTTTACGAGTGGCTCCGAAAGCGGCTCATAGTATAGTTCCTCCGGTCCATGGACCAACGCGACTTCGTCGTCGCGCTCGAGCTCTCCCGACTCGAACCACTCGAAGATCACCCCTACGCCGACCATGCCAAAGCGGCTCAATTCTGCGGCGCGGAGAGCCCCGATTGAAGCAGCCCCATATACCGCAATTCCATTGTCAATCGCCCACAATATCTCCTTGTGGTGTACTGCAGGCACGTGCTCGAAATAGCCGTCGATCAAAATGATGGCTCTTGGACCATCGACGGCAGCCGCTATGACGTCCCCTTGCGCGGCAGGCGGGCGGTAGTCGAAATCGACACCGTGATATGCCGGACGATCACGTCCAAGCGATGGGCCCACAAACACCGGTACTTTGTTAGTTGTGGTGGCCATCGCCACCTCCGAAGGCGACCAATTGCCTCGCACGTTTTCCCGCTACATAACCGGGCGCGTCGCACGAACCTTCAAGCCCGGGCACAATAACACGCACCACTGCAGCAGGAATGCCGCTATGGGATAGATCAATCATAAGAGGTTCGTCGATCCCAGCAAGTTTCATTCTTTCCAAGAGGTGGTCGAGCGCGTCGTCGATGCTGGCGAAATCCGGAGCACTTGGAATGTCGGCAAAGGCCTTGGCTGCGCGGGTTGTTGCTTCGTTAGATGGGGGCCGTGGGGGGCCGTGCAGGAACATTTCACGTGTCAGGTCATCCCGCGTTCCAGAAATCATCGTCAATCTGCTTTGGACTGCCTCTAGAATTGCTTTCCCTAGCGCAATCACACTTATCGGATGGCATGCGCTGCCGGCAGCAGGACCCACGCTCCGGGAAGTGCAATGATCGGACCGTATCTCGCAAAAGAACGCAGGTACGCCAAGATCACTCGTCATATCCCACACATCGGTTCTCGTGCCAGACCGGCGGAGTGTGTTCAGCACGTCAAAGCACCACGGGTCATTGACCGATTCCAAATCGACGGCCGTTGCCGGTACCCCCGGGCCTCTGGACCGCCACAAGGTGAGGGCATCCCTCTCGATCAATTCGGCTATCGCATGGACCGCAGCTTCCTTGATCGTGTTCCCAGATGCCAGTCCTCCCGACCCAATCAGCAAGCATTCAAGGTTTGCCGGAAGCGGTAGGGCATAGTCCAGATGAACTGTCTCAAATGGGACCCATATTTTCTCACCGCTGATCATGCCTGTCGCGCTGGTCCACAGGGTGCGCCGGTTTTTGGACGGAAGCGCTTCAAAGATTCTGGGCAGGATATCCAAATCAACCACTCGGCCTTCATCGAACAGTTCATTGAAGGATGCATATCTCAGATCGATTTTGGGGTTCTCGGCGCAGTGGCGTTCAAGTGCCTCCATCACGGCGGAAGTCTTCGCCTCGGTCAGTGTTCCGCCTTTGCCGTGACACGTTGCAAGCGAACGAGCGTTTGGTCTGTAGGCGACAGCAACAGGCAATCCGATGGAATCGAGACCGGTAATATCGGCTATGCGCGAAACACCGATTTCGCGCAAGAATGGAATCATCCTGGCCAGGGTCTCAGCGGGGTGAATCTCGCGTATAAAGCGAGTACGTGACCGCGCTTCTATAGCTTCCGCCGTCACCGAACATGGAACTTTGTAGACTGCTTCAAGCCTTCTATGTTCACGAGCCAGCAGGTGCCAAGAGGCTTTGGCTTATCTGGTGGCAGCTTGTTGGGAACGGCTGCGAGCAATACGCCGCACTGCAGAAGATCGCGAACAACCTCCCAACCTTCATGGGACCAGAACGTCGCCGTGTCGATGCGGTATTCGTCACGATCCCAAACATCCCGTGGAATAAACAGCACAGTTCCATCACCGTTGGCGATTATGAGATCGTGGTTAAAGCTTTCGTTGTTTTCATCTTGAGACATAGCTTCCTCTCTCCCTTGCGAACCTTGATACTGATCTTGAGCATCGCTCGTATTGTCAAAGGGGATTCCAAAGTCGGATGAAACGTCAAAGATTACCGGGTTGAACGGGCTACTGCCTTAGATCAACGCGCAGTCTATTTCGAGATGCTTCGCCTCACACTACTTTCGGTAGTCGTTTCCACGCGCTGTAACAAGCGGTTGGAATCTTGGGCTATGCTTGGCTTGCGCACGTCTTCACGTTGAGTATCCTGAGATTGCGCCCGACAGCTGCGATTGGCAAGTACTACATTTCGCCTATCTAATATAAATCTCGATGTCTCATCATTTGCAGCGATTGACCATGTTGCTTCGGCATAGCGCCACGTGAAATGAACGAGAAGCTGGCCTTCAAATGGGAGGAAGTATGCTCACTTTTGGGGAACTGATCCGTCGCAACGGTCTATATTGGGGCCACAAGGACGCATTCGTTGAAGCGGACCGGCGTCGCAGTTGGCACGAATTCCATTCCCGTACTGATGCACTAGGCTTCGCTACGCGTCGTTTGGGAGCTGCCGCCGGTGATCGCGTCGCTATACTGTCAGCCGACTGCATCGAAGTCGCGGAGACATTCGGTGCATGCATGAAGATCGGAGCGGTAAGGGTTGGTCTGAACCCTCGTCTCACTCAGCCGGAAATCGCAGCGCTTGTCGCGGATTGCACCCCTACAGTGATCTTTGTTCATCGCGATTATCTTGATCAGGCGGAAAAAGCAGCGTTCGCGATGCCGGCAGGCCGAGGCGAGGCGCGTATTATCGAGTTCGGATCACCGGCCAGTGAATACGAAAGGCTGATCGCTGCCGAAAGTGATCAGCCAGAACTTGTCCAAACCCCACATCCGACTGCGATGATTGCTTACACCACGGGATCGACAGGGCTTCCCAAAGGAGCTGTCTATCCGCATGGGGCCTTCCTTCAGTCGATCTTATACACCGCCATGTTGGAAGGGATTGATCCATCGACTCGCTGGCTGCACACGATGCCTGCGGCCGGCGTCCCATTGATGCATATGGTCCGCAACCTGTTCCATGCTGCAGCCACCGTGATTGTCGGCCCCTGGTCGGCGGAACATGCGCTTTTTTTGATCGGGCGCGAACACACAACCAATGTCGTCCTCGTTCCCACAATGCTGAATTCGCTGCTCGAATCGAGTATGTTGGAACGCACTGACATGAGTTCGATGCGATTGTTCGGCTACGGCGCTTCTCCGCTCCCTCCCAAGACGATCAAGAAAGCCATGAAGGCTTTTGGCAGGCCGTTTCTACAGATGTTCGGCACTACGGAGCTGATGGGCATGTCGATGATGCTGTTTCCGTCAGATCACGAGCTTGGCATCACCACTCGCCCGGAGATACTGGCTTCCGCTGGGAAGCCTTTGCCGTTCGTCGATGTCAAAGTCGTGGATGGAGATGGCTGCTCACTTCCGCCCGGCGAGACGGGTGAGCTTATAGTCCGTAGCGACACGCAGTTCTCAGGCTACTGGAACGCGCCGGAGAAGAACGTTGAGGTCATAAAGGATGGGTGGATATATACCGGTGACCTAGCAAGCCGAGACGAGGCCGGCTACGTTTATCTCAGCGATCGCGCCAAGTTCAGAATTAGGAGCGGGGGCTACGACGTCTTCCCAACTGAGATCGAAAACGCTTTGGCTGAGCATCCCGCGGTTAGCGAGGTTGCCGTGATAGGCTTGCCGGACGAACAGTACGGTGAGCGCATACATGCAGTCGTAACTACTGTTCCCGGAAAAACCGTTACTTCAGACGAACTGCGTGAATTTTGCAGGAATAAAATTGCCGCGTTTAAGGTCCCAAAGTGTATCGATATCTGGACAGAAATCCCAAAGGGGCCGACTGGGAAGATTCAAAAGCGAGCGATCATCGAGCATTTCACCAGCGAAGCGGCCTCAAGGCCGGCGTCATCAGACGATAAGTCATAGAAGGTTTCGCCGTCTGCACGACGCAAGCAATAGCTGAATTATCGCTGGCTGATCGGCTTCTGAACTCACTGAGAGTCTCTCTACCGCTATTCGTACACGTTCTGGTAACTCTTGCTGAGTCTCACGCAAGAGACGGCAGCACAGTGCTCTCACCCTATCGCGGTCTTCGTGGGCAGTTGTCAACAAGACCAGGAGGGCAGTCCATTCAAATGGATACGCAATTTTGGACTTGTCAAACTCCCGGAGGGCGCGCTCCGCTTCCAAACGGGCATCCTCCGGTCGACCTCTTCTCCAGTGACCCCACGCAAGGTTTGCGCTGGCGAGACCGACATATTCTGACATCGCCTCGATTCTAGCCGTTTCCATTGCTTCCCTGGCTGATGCAACAGCGGCGTCGATCTCACCTTGCAGTCGAAACGCCAAGCTTAAATACACACGACAGCGGAGCTCAATCGCCTTGTGGCCGGACCGTTGAGCTGCTTGCATTCCGCTGGTCAGGGTGCGCTCGGCGTTCCGGAGTTTGTTGCTGTGTAGATATGTAAAACCCAGGATGAACAACGACGACGAGATGGTAGCGAGGTTGTTGGTCAACTTGGCAGCGTTCGCATAGTTCCGCGCATGCTTGATGGTGGCCAAAGACGTGCGATATCGCTGGAGCCGCAGGTCTCGGAGGACGGACTGATTGAAGAATTCTGCCAGTTGTTCGGCTGAGCAGACATCCAGTCTCGGGGAAATTCGGTTCAACAGATTGCTCATCTCGCTGCCGTTGCCGCTCCAGTAGTTGGCGTTGCATCTCGAAAGCTGAACTTCGATCCACTCGCGTAGCGCATCTTCGGTCGAAGCATCCGGGAGCTTGTTGAGGACTTGCTCCGCCTCTTCGAGTACTTGCAACGCCCGATCTCGGTCTTGTTGGAGAGCTACCCCCAGCTTTCGGAGCAGGCGGGCCCTTTGAAGGGGCTCGTTTGGCGCGAGCTCCATGGCCTCGCGCAGGGCCAATTCCGCTTCGTCGATATTGTGCGACAGGAACAGCACCTCGCTCAGTTGTTCAAGCAGCGATATCTTCAGGTCGGCCGCGAGCGGCTTCGAACCGTCCTCCGCTAGGCGCAAGTGTTGCAGCGTCTGCCGGAAGTACGAAATGGCCTCCTTATTCGCAAAATTTGCCTTAGCGAGGGTGGCTGCCTGCGAGTAGTACTCAAACGCCTTAATGTCGTTCCCGCCGGAGGCCCAGTGATGCGCGAGAACGTGAGGTGACCTGCCTGCCGAATGGGTATTCTCCAAGGCGACAGCGATCTGGCAATGCACAGCCTTCCTCGCCTTAGAGAGCATGCTTTCGTATATCGCATCGCGCATCAACGAATGCTTGAAAACGAAATGGCCAGCCCTTCCTTGGTCGGCCTTCACGACCTGAGCGCTGATCAAGTGGCGCAATGCGTTATCGACTTCAGATCCACGATACCCAAGCGCCATCTTCAATACATGGGAAGAAAATTCCCGACCAATCGCTGCCGCCGTCTGTGGTATTTCCATCTTCATCGGTAGCCGGTCTATCCTTGCGATGAGCGAGTCGTGCAAGGTCATCGGGATGGACGTCACATGGAGATCGCGCCCCTGGCTTGCGTGAGGCAGTTGATCGCCGTCCATCACCGATTTCACGAGTTCTTCAACATAAAGAGGAACGCCGTCGGAGCGGTCCGCGATGGCGGCCCGAACCGGTTCGGGTGTATCGGCACTGCCTGTGATGGCCTCAATCAGCTGGTTCACTTGGCCGTACGAGAGACGCGGGACGTCAACCACTTCATCGAATCGCATCTCGGACAGTTGCGGCGTGGCTTCACTGCGACACGTAAACACTGCGAGAGTGTTTCGCCTCGCAGGATCATCAATGAACCGCTGAAAAAATTCGAGGGTACTCGGGTCTGCCCAATGGAGATCCTCCACGACGATCAAGAGTGTTCGAAACATGGAAATTGTATCGAGCACCGACCGGATCGCACCGAACGTCCTTTCCTTCCGTCCCCTGGCCGTCAGTCCGGCAAAATGAAAGTCCGGATCACCTGAGAGGAGCCCGACGAGGACTTGGGCGGCGTCACGACGTTCTTGGCTAGCGTCTCTTTCGAGCGTCTGAAGCGGGGCAGACGAGCCGACATTTCCCTCGGGCAGGACAGAGCGCCGGAGCTGGTCGAGCACCGGAAACAGTGGCTCGTGGCTATGGAAGGGTGAACATTGAAATTCCATCAGCACGGAGTCTCGACCTGGTTCCGCGTGCGTCAGTACTTCGGAGACCAAGCGCGACTTGCCAATCCCCGGCTCTCCTTGAACAAGCACAGAGCGCTGACCGCCGATCTTTGCGTCGTCCCAGAGCCGCATCAAAGCATCGAGTTGTTCACCGCGGCCGAAAATGGGCGTGTCCCAGTGGGCAATGCGCTCTACAGTTCCACGCAGCCTAATTCCATCGACACGCCAGATTCTTACCGACGATGAAATCCCCTTCATTGTCCGAAGGCCAAGGTCGCTATAGACGAACTCCTCGCCAGCCACAGCACGGGTCTCATTGGTAACAACGACGGTGTCGGCTTCCGCTTCCGATTGCAGGCGAGCAGCAAGATTGGGTGTTCGGCCCACGACCTGATCCTTGAGGCTGAGATTGTCACCTTGAATATCGCCGACGATCACTGAGCCGGTGGCAATCCCAATGCGCGAGGACAGCCCTAGTTCTCTGACCCCCTTGCTGAGCTCAAGCGCCGCCCGAACGGCGCTTTCTGAGTTGTTTTCTCGCGCATTGGGCCACCCGAAATAGGCCATTACGCCGTCGCCCATAAACTGGCTTATCGTCCCGCCATATTTCCGGACCACTCTGACTGACGTCGATTGGTAGCCGGCAACGATGTCGCGCAACTCTTCGGCGTCTAGCTGTTCCGACATATGGGTGGAACCTACAAGGTCGCAGAAGAGCACTGCTAGGTTTCGTCGTTCCGCTCTTCCGGCCTGGCGGGGTGCTGTTCCCGTATGATCACTTTGATCCGATATAGGAACAACCCGAGACGGTTCGGCACCGACCTGCTTCGCGGCAACAATCAATCGTCGCCGGTCGCCGACGGCTTTAACCCCAATTTCGCGAAGATCGCTACTGGTTAGGTATCCAAGCACTCCGAAGTCAATGTTGTTTTCCTCGAACCGGTCGGCATATTCCGGTAAGCCTATCTGCTCGAGCCATTGTCGGAGCGTAAGCGACATGGGCGTCTCCAATCGCGAAAACCAGATCCTGTGGCCTTAGCCACCATAGTACGGAATCGATTACTCTCGGAGAGAATCTGCTTGACGCGCAATGGCGTCGAGAACATTTTTGAGTTTATACGTCGACAGCTGTGAGGCTTAAATGTCCGGTTCAACATTGACACTTCTGATTGTGGGAACGGGCAATGTCGGAAGCGCCTTGGCGAAGCGGTTTGCAGGAACCTCGCATCAAGTCTTGCTGGGATCTCGGGATCATAAAACCGGGCAGGCTGCTGCGGAACAGCTTGGCGTCCGCGGAGGAGATGCGGCTTCCTTCGTCTCGGAAGCAGACGTGATTTTTATCGCCGTTCCATTTGACAATTTGCCGGAAACACTGGCTCGATTGGGAGCCATTGATGGCAAAATCGTTGTCGATTGCACCAATCCACTCACATCCGACTATATGCAACTTACAATCGGCCATACGGATTCGGCCGGAGAAACATGCCAGAGGCTTGCGCCACACTCAAAGGTCGTGAAAGCGTTTAATGCCATTTTCGCGGAGGTCGTGTCCGCCGACTCGTCGTACGGGAGCATCACGCCCCAAGTTTTCCTGGCGGGAGACGATGCCGACTCGAAGCAGCGGGTGGCGGCACTGGTTCGCGATATAGGGTACGATGCCATTGACACTGGCGGTATTGCATGTGCTCGGTACCTCGAGCCACTGGCTGAGCTAATTATTCAGCTGGCTTATGCTCAGGGTCGAGGCACCGCGTTCACTCCAATAATGCTTGCTGCCGCCAGTTCTACCCCTGTCGATCAGTGAGTTATATAGGGTTCGGAGACTGTCTTGATGAGCTCGACGGCCCAAGCTGATCGTTATGTGACGTCCCTCAACGGCGCCGTCGATCTAAGTCGCATTTCCGTTTCCGTCGATGGACTCCCGCCCGTGGCATCGAACCTTCCTACCGCTTGCCAGCACGAACACCCCTTTATGCATCCCGGCGCGCGGCCCTTCCGTAGACCTGCGCAACCGCGGTCTGGTGGACGCTAGCGAGGACGCCGCTCTACCTGATCAACCTGCTGACCATGCAGCGGACGGAGTACCATGTAGACGGTCCGCTCACCGCATTGGCCCGCGAAATACTGGGCTTTGGCGATACGGCAGAGCTTGGCAAGCGTGCCCAGGAGGCTGAAAAGAACTCGCACTACGCCAACGTGCGCTTCCAGCCGGAGTACGCACGTGCCCAAGACGTGCACGACGGTTATATTGGCTCGTCCCGGGAGCGTGTCAGCGTCGACGCTGCCTGACGATAACCGCGTCGGCGCCTTGAGACGCCGACGCGGTCACCACAGCCCGGGAGCGCAGTTTCATCAAGTCCGGCTACCGGCAGCCAATCGGTGAGGGCGGTGGCGTTGTCAGAAGTGGGGAGGGCTGTTCGTGCTTTATGTTGTTCACTGCCTCGATCATGAGAATGCTCAAGCGAAACGGCTTGCGAACTACGATGACCACAAGGCCTACCTGTCAACGGGTGCGATGAAAACAGTCGTCTCCGGTCCCGTCCTTGCCGACGACCATGAAACAATGATCGGTTCGCTGTTCATCTTCGACGCGACCACCAAGCAAGAAGTAGTTGATTTTAATGAAGACGATCCATTCAAGAGAGCAGGAGTTTGGAGGAGCGTCAGCATATATCCCTTCAACAAGCGGGTCGACAACCGGTGACGAGCCAGACGATCGCATAGTCTGGCTCCCGGCCATCAACAGCCCTTCATTTCCGGTCAAGAAACCAAGCGGTCGAGCTACTTGCTGCTGCTCCATGAGGTTCGCCACATGACACGATCTCCAGTCCCAGCGGATTTGCTTGGGGGCTATTTTACCGAGGCGAATTCCGTCGACGTGCCGTCGAGCTTCGAGGCTTCGGCCTCCAGTACTTGCGAGCGGACGATCTAGACATTTGGTTTGGGTTGTCGGTTGGTTTGGGCACGCGCTACTAGGCTTCGTGGCGGTTAGGCGAAGCGAATGGCCAGCCGCAAGGAGGCGATCATCATGGACGTATATGAAGCAGTCACAAGCCGACGGTCGGTGCGCGGGTTCAAAGACGAGCCCGTCCCACGGGAGGTGCTTGAGCGGGTGCTGACCGCCGCGGCCTGGGCGCCGTCCGGATCGAACATCCAGCCGTGGAATACTTACGTGCTGACCGGGGCGCCACTCGTCGAACTCAAGACGTGCGCGGTCGAGCGCGTGGCCCACGGCGACCAGTGGGACGAGCGACAGTACGAGATGTACCCGGCCACTTTGAAGTCGCCATACAAGGATCGCCGATCCGCTTTCGGACGTGAGCGCTACAGCGCGCTGGGCATTGCGCGCGAGGACTGGGAGGCGCGCCAGCGGGCGGCCATCGCCAACTGGAACTGCTTCGGCGCGCCCGCCGCACTGTTCTGCTACATCGATCAGGGCCTCGGGCGTCCGCAATGGGCCGACGTCGGCATGTATCTGCAGACCGTCATGCTGCTGCTGCGCGCTGAAGGATTGCATAGTTGCCCGCAGATGGCATGGTCGCAGGTACGCGAGACAGTCGCGGAGGTTCTTTCACCCCCGGAAGGGCTCATCCTCTACTGTGGCATGTCGATCGGGTACGAGGATCCCTCGGTGAGCTTTCCGCGGACGGGTCGCGTCCAGCTTGATGAGACGGTCACGTTTGTCGGAGATTAGCTGTCGTCTTGGGAGTCTCCGCGCTGGCGAAAAAGCACCAGCTTAACAGCAAATATGGTCGGCGCTGCAAAGCCGCACCCGAATTGAGACATCACCGGTCGCGGCTTTCGAGGGGTTCAGACCTGCTCGGTCCCGACTTCGCGATTGTAGGAGTAAACTTTGGTTCGGGTCTGGCAGCCCATCGGACTGTGACCCTCGGATCCCATCGGACCTGAACAGAAAAGTCTTAGTATCCGATGCTTGACCTCAAGCACGCCTACCTCTTCACCCGAGTTGTTGATCGGGGCGGTTTCGATCTGGCCGTTCCCAGCGCAACTGGCACCTGCGACTGTCAGGTCGAGTGTGTGAGCTTGAAAATACTCTCGGAGTGCAACTACTTCACCGCGCGGCCCGAAGGATTGCCGTAACCGCAGTCGGAGCCGCGTTCTATCGGTATGCTGTTCGAGCGGCTCCCAGCGCAATCCTCGCCAGAGCCGCGCTTCACGCAGAAGCTGATCGCTGCGAGGTGGTACGGTGCTCAGCATCCTGACTTATCTAGATCCTTCCCGACAACAGGAACAGGGCGCGACTCATCGCCATATTACGGACATGAAACATCCGTAATATATGAACTACGCATCCAATGGTCAGAAAATCCATCCCGACGTCGTTCGCATTGGATGCTTGCCACGCTGCGCGGGATCCTAACCGGTCCTCCGTGCAGGAGTGGCGTCGATCGATAGTCGCGAGAGTCGACCACCATGTGCCTGCTGAGCAAGCGGTTCAATTGTGGGATGGTTTGGACTCAGGAGTTGCAATGATCCTCAGCAAAGCGCTTTTCTTGAAGCGCGATAACGTAGGAATCGCGGCCATTGCCGCCGGATTGGCGGTGTGTTGGTTGACACAGACACCGTTCGCCATGGTGGCCCCGATCGGCCTAGCTTTTTTTCAAGACCGGACGAGCACCGTTCAAATTCTGAACGCGAGCCTCGCCGTCGCGGTGACCATCTCAATGTTTGTCATCGAAAGCCACGGATCGGGCCGCCCCGCGATATGGGGTGCACTCCTTTCGCTTACTTTCCTAGCCGTTGCGGCTTTCTACGCAGCCAACGCCAAGTCCGGCCGCGTGAGAAAGGGAACCGGACGCCGTCCACAAAGACGCCAGCCGATTGATGCCTCGGCGGAGTTTTTGGGTCTTATGCACCCGCACGACCGCGCCACGGCTGAGCAGGCTGCTGCACGGGCGTTTTGGACTGGCGTCCCTCAGGTGATGAGATTCCGTCTCAGGCAGCAGGATGGCAATTACGTGTGGAGCGAAGTTCGCACCGATCCCACCTACGGCGTGCGCGGGAATGTCGATGTCCTGTCTACCGACGAGGAACAACCGATGTGCATTGACGGCGAACGGCTTGACGCTGCTGGTTTGGGACCGGTTCGGGCGGCGCACGTTGTCGAGGAGCTGTTCGGAAATGGGTGGGCGTTCGATGCCGAGGGGCGGTGGATCTATCTGCCGTTGTTCGCTCAGGCCACGCTCGGCAAGACACCGGACGAGCTAAATCGCTCCTTGGACGATGGCTATATCGCCTGGAAGCAGTTGCTTCATCCCGACGAGTACGATGCGGTAGCTGAAAAATGGTCTCATTCGATAAGGACCGGCGAGCCATTCAACGCCGAACATCGCATCCGACGCAAATCTGGTTTCGCGTGGGCCAGAAGCGCCGCCAGGTCGGTTCGCAACAAAGGGGGCCTGATCGTTGGATGGTACGGCACATCGATTGACATCGACGTACAGCGAAAGACCCTGTCGGACCTGAAAGCGCGAGAGCAAAGTCTCACGCAACTCATCGATATGGTTCCGGGCCGGCTCTGGATGCTTGCACCGGACGGACAACCGATATTCCACAACAAGCGTCTGACCGACTACCTCGGTTTCGCCATCCCCGACGTTCGAACAGAAGGGACGGCATCGCTGGAACTCAATGTGGAGCAGGTTATCCATCCCGACGACATCGAGAGCGTCACAGCAACACTGCAGCGCTCCCTTGCCACCGGAGTTAGCTTTTCAAGTCGTTACCGGGTTCGTCGATCAGACGGCGTGTACCGCTGGATGGAGGGGCGCGCGGAACCTTTCCGGGATCAAGATGGGCGAATCCTCCAATGGTATGGGATTTCTCATGACATAGACGGCCAGATAAATGCTGAAGATGCGCTCAGTCGAAGTGAGCGGCATCTCCACGGACTGCTCGATGCCCTGCCGATACAAGTCTGTAGCTGGCTGCCGTCTGGTGAGATGACCTACATCAATAAGCGGTATTCGGATGCACTCGGGTTCGCCGATGCCAACTTTTCCGACTTCCTGGCCACCGCACGCGCGCTGATTCATCCCGATGATGTGGAAAAGGTTTCCAGGACAGCCGCGCATTGTCTTAGTACAGGGCAAACCTTCGCCTTCCGGTACCGTCGTCGCTCGAGCGACGGATCGTTTCGCTGGCTCGACAGCAGGTTTGAGCCGCTTCGCGATGAAAGTGGAACTATTTCCGAATGGTACGGTCTCGTCATCGATGTCGATGATGAGGTCCAGGTACAGGAAAAGCTGCGCGCCGCTCAAGTGGAACTGGCCCGCGCAAGTCAGGCGGCCACCCTTGCCGAACTCTCCGCATCGATCGCCCATGAGGTGGCGCAACCGTTGGCGGCGCTCGTTTCGAGTTCGGACGCCTGCCAAAGGTGGTTGACGTCTGAGCCGCCGAACGTCGAGCGTGCATTGGGGACGCTGGAGCGCGTCATTCAGAGTGCAGATTCCGCCGTGGACGTGGTGGCGCGGATCCGCGCGCTGTTCAAACAGGGCGTGGACGCGCGGACGGTCTCGGACCTAGGGTCGGTGATCAGCAAAACGTGCGACCTCTTGGCCGATGAGGCGACCGGTCACCATGTCCGATGGGACGTGGTGATCGATGAGGGCTTGCCGGCTCTCACGTTCGACGAGGTCCAGATCCAGCAGGTTTTGGTCAATCTCATGCGCAATGCCATCGAGGCGATGGATAGTACTTCCGATAGGCGCATATTGACGGTCCGTGCTCGTCACTTGGACGGCGCCGTACGTGTCGAAATCGGCGACACTGGCCGTGGCATCGAATGTCCGGAGCGGATATTTGAGGCATTTTTCACCACCAAAGCTGAAGGCATGGGAATGGGACTGGCGATCTGCCGCTCCATCATCGAGTCGCATGGGGGGCGGCTGTGGGCTGAGGCTGTTGAGCCGCACGGCGCGAAATTCACCTTCACTTTGATGACTGACACAGCAATCCGGCCCTGAACCCAAACCAACGTTTACCATCACAAGGCAGAAACCAGTGATAAAATCACCTCACGAAGTAACTCCGCATGACAACCAGGCTAGGCCGATCGCGCGTCTAATGTCAGACAGGGCCACAATAGGCGAGGCGCCGTGAACTCATCTGTCGAACCCATCATCTACGTCGTCGACGACGATGAACGAATGCGGGAGTCGCTGTTGGATCTCTTCACGTTCGCCAAGAAGCGTGCGTCCGCCTTTTCGAGCGGAACAGAATTTCTGGAGCAGGCCAACACCAATGCGCCCGGTTGCGTGGTGATCGACCTGCATATGCCTGGAAGCACCGGTCTCGACGTGCAAAACCAACTCATTTCAATGGGCAGCAAGATGCCCGTCATCTTTTTGACTGGTCGGGCCGACGTACCTGCCACCGTCACTGCGATGAAGGCGGGGGCAACGGACTTCATAACGAAGCCGTTCGTCAATCAGGACCTGCTAGATGCCGTGGAGCGCGCTATTCGAGCAGACGGCGAGAGACGCAAATTGGATGCGGATCACAAAAGGCTGCAGGAACTCGCAGGAACGTTGACGCCACGGGAACAGGAAGTGATGCAAGCGGTCGCTAGCGGACTGATGAACAAGCAGGTCGCTTTTCAGCTTGGCATTTCAGAGATGACCGTGAAGCTTCACCGTATGAACGTCATGAGAAAAATGCACAGCCGGTCGCTGCCCGATCTTGTTCGGAAAGTCGAGAGCCTGCAGAAAGCCTGATTGACGGGTGGCTTGCACCGAGACCATCCATGTCGAGATCGCGTGTGACAGATGTCGACACTATTCGGCGGAGGCCAGCGCTTCGAATGTTGAGCGCAAGTCTGCATCGCCTCTGGCGCGTTTGGTGCAGGCTGGCATCATCCCCACGTCGACGAACACTGTCGTGGCCGGGTCTCACCGCACGTGGGCTCGTCCCGAGGCCGCCGATCTCGCCAAGTTGTATGCCTTGTTGGCACCTAACTACGGCGCTCTGATCGAAAGCTATCAGACGGCTCAGGACGTCGCTAAGGCCAAGGCCTAATCTGCCGCCGGAAGTCAGCGCCCTCCCAAGGCGCGCCGGCTTCGAATAGTTCACGCCTCTCGATATCGTCAGCTACTTCGTCCCAATGGATAAAAAGGACTGGTGTTGGTCACAACCTCCAGCCGCCGTTCCGCGCGCGCCGCGCTGTCCGACGAGCAGCCCAAACCTTTGTTTGGATTACGACGCGCGAAGGCGTGTGCAAGAGTGTCGAAAGCCGTCACCAAGCAGCGCTCAAACAAGCAGCAATCCAATGGGATTGAGCGCCAGTCCGTGACCGTGTGCCCCCGTCGCGACGGAGGTGGCAAGCAAACAAATAGACCAGGAGTTCGCAATGAACGTACAAAAGAAAATTTCCGAAGAAATCAACTTCCATCCCGGTAAGCCCGCTACAGGTGAGCTGGTTCCGTCTCGCTATGCACTGAAGATCGGCGACATCGACGTGATGGTTGTCAGCGACGGCGTGCTGCCGCTTCCCACCCAAATGTTGGGACACAATGCGGATCCCGCTAGTCGCGCGAGCTGGATGGCGGACCAGTTCTTGCCTCCCGAAGCGTTCGACTGGGCTCTGAATGCGGTCGTGGTGCGCAGCGGCGATCAAATCGTTCTCCTCGACGCGGGGTTGGGTCTCGATCCGAATTTGAACCTGCCGCGTGCGGGACAACTGCTTAAGCGACTGGAAGCTGCCGATATCGATCTGACAACGGTGACTGATCTTGTGCTCACCCACTTGCACATGGATCACATCGGCGGGCTTCTCGTCGAGGGGATCAAGGAAAAGCTTCGTCCCGACCTGCGGATCCACATCGCCGCCGCCGAGGCCAAGTTCTGGGAGGCACCGGACTTCACTCGCACAAACATGCCCGACGGCTTCCCCGCCGCGCTTGCGGCAACGGCGAAACGCTTCCTGGCCGAGTATCGCAGCTATCTGCGCCTGTTTGACGAGAAGCAGGACGTTGCTCCGGGCGTCGTCGCGCGTCGCACGGGGGGCCATACTCCGGGTCACTGTGTAATCCGCATCGCGTCTGGAGACGACGCGCTGACGTTTGCCGGAGACGCCGTGTTCGCGGTCGGTTTCGATCATCCCGATTGGTACAACGGCTTCGAGCACGACCCGGAAGAGGCTGCCAGGGTTCGGATCGGTCTCCTCCGGGAACTGTCGGCGAGTGGTGAACTGCTGGTGGCTACCCATCTCCCGTTCCCGTCGCTGGGGCGCGTGGCCGTAGACGGCGATAAATTCCGGTGGGCGCCCATGTACTGGGACTACTGACCGCTGCTGGGCGACGTGTAGGTACAGCTTTTGACAGCGTTTGAGCACTAGATCGTCAAGCGATTTACGCCGAGCCTTTACATCAAGCTTTCTCGTGCGGGGTCCGAGGCGACCTTTGCCTCGCACGGGAAACAGAGTCGATTCCATGAGCGGATTGACCGGCGCAGCCCTGTCGCGGCCATTTTATGCCGACCACCTGCACCAAACGCCGCGGTTTTTTGGAATTCTGGACGGCACACGCCAACACTTTCAACGACAGAAAATCTAAGGAAAAGAACAATGAGCAAGCGCCTCGACTACAACCAGATCGCCCCGGCCGGGATGAAAGCCCTCAACGGACTCTATGGCTACGCCACCACGCAGAGCAGCCTCCCCACGGAGCTGGTCGATCTTGTCTTCCTTCGTGTATCGCAGATCAACAACTGCGCCTTTTGCCTCGACATGCACACACGCGACCTCTTGAAGAAGGAGCAACCGATCGAGAAGATCGCGCTGGTGCAGGCATGGAGGGAAGCCGGGAATCTTTTTGACGCGCGTGAGCGGGCGGCCCTTGCCTGGGCCGAAACCGTAACACGCGTTGCCGAGACCGGCGTTCCCGACAGCGCCTACGAAGCCGCGCGTGCGGTGTTCGACGAACGCGAACTCGTCGATCTGACGCTCGCGACGGGCCTGATGAACGCCTATAACCGCATGGGAATCAGTTTCCGCACGACGCCACAGGCGGCGGTCGGAAAATAAGCCGGCGACGATGTTTGTGGATGTACATGCGTCCACAAGCATCCCATGACGCCACGACGGGGCGCTGTAGGACAAGGGGCGCTCCGGCAAACAAGGGGTTACGACAATGAAGTCAGTCTTGTTATCGCTCTGCGTGTCAAGCATGGTCTGTTCTCTTGGCACTTTGGCGGTCGCCGCCGATGCGGCAACGGTCACATCGCTTGTGAAAAAGGACCTTCCTGACTACCCCGGAAAGGAGGCGCTGATGATATCAGTCGAGTATCCGCCGGGAGGCTCCGATCCGATTCACAAACACGACGCACATGCGTTCATCTACGTTCTGGAGGGTTCAGTCGTGATGCAGGTGAGGGGAGAAAAGCAAGTGACCTTGTCGCCGGGAGAGACCTGGTACGAAGGCCCATCCGACATTCACGTGGTCGGCCGCAATGCAAGCACGACCAAGCCTGCAAAGTTCATCGTCTTGCTTCTCAAGAACAAGGGCGCACCGGTTCTCACGCCGGTGGAGTAACTGTCGGCCCACAGCTGTCACTAAGCAATGTTAGCCTTCGCTGCGCTGCCAACAGGTGAGGTCGGCTCAGCCCGGGACGCAAGCGCTACCGCGTCGGCCCCGGCCGGATAGCGCAGACGGCTCGATCTACTGTCGTTGACCGCTTGCCGGCACCGCCACATCGCCCTCCCTTGTTGTCAATATCGACGGCGGGACAGCCTAGCTTAATAGTCAGCACTGCCACCGATGTAGCTTTCGGTTGGTGTGCGTGTTCCCTCTGGTCCTTCGCCTGCAGGCTTGCCTTCAGGCGCCTCCTTCCTCCGCTTTTGTAAGGGGCAACCGCTTTCAGGTAGCCGTCAGAGTATTGTGACCAAATCGCGGTGCGCCGGGTGTGTTTGGGGAAAAGCACGCCCATCTGACATTGCTATACATTTGGAGCGGATATGACCGACCAGTCTAGCCGTCTTGTGCTGCATACGAATTCGCGTGACGAGGTCTTTGCCGACGAACGCAATGCTGTTGCGGACTTCTCATTCAATTCCACCGTCGCGAACGTCTTCGATGACATGGTCAGCCGCTCGGTTCCGTTCTATGGGGAGATGCAGCGGATGGTTTGCGAGCTGGCAGGGGATTTTGCCCAGCCCCAGTCGAACCTCTACGACATTGGCTGCTCAACGGCCACGACTCTCTTGGCACTCGACCACCTCGTCGACAGCCACGTTGATTTTGTCGGTATCGACAACGCTCCGGACATGCTCAAGAAGGCGGCTGAGAAGATCGAGGAATCGGGAACAAACCGATCGATCGAGCTTGTCACTGGCGACCTCCACAGAGGCTTCTCTGTGGAGAACGCCAGTGTCGTGACGATGCTGCTTACCCTGCAATTCGTACGTCCGCTTTTCCGCGAACGGGTCATGAAGACGATCTACGACGGTCTCAACGAACACGGATGCCTGCTGCTGATCGAGAAGTTGACTAGCGAGGACACGACCTTCAACAGGCTGTTCATCGACCACTACTACGATTTCAAACGGCGTAACGGATACTCCTCGATCGAAATATCGAAGAAGCGGGAGGCGTTGGAAAACGTCCTCATCCCGTACCGCCTTGAGGAGAACATCCAGTTGCTCAAGGAGGTGGGCTTCAAGAGCACGGAAGTATTCTTCCGTTGGTACAATTTCTGCGGCATCGTCGCGGTGAAGTGAGACAAAAGACCATGAAGATTCTCATGCTCGCCTTCGGGACTTTCTTTTTTAAGTACCGAAACCAGGCGTTTCCTCTTATCATCGTCGCATTGTTTATTGCCGCCCCGCCGACGACCACCGTTCTGGGTAGCGCGGCACTCGAGCAAACGAAGGACATCATTGCACTGCTCATCGTCCTAGCGGGTTTGGTGCTGCGCGCAACCGTTATCGGCTATGCCTACATCAAGCGCGGCGGCCTGAATAAGCGCGTGTATGCCAACGATCTGGTCACGGAAGGCATGTTCGGCGTTTGCCGCAACCCGTTGTATGTGGGAAACATGCTTATTTACGCGGGCCTCTTCCTGTTCCACGGCAATCCGGTGGTCGTTGTTGTCGGAAGTTTGCTGTTCGGGTTTATCTATCAGTGCATCGTCTACGCCGAAGAGGAGTTCCTCGCTAACAAGTTCGGGGAGGCCTACAGTGCTTATTGTCGGGATGTCCCCAGATGGGGACTGAAGCTGAGTGCGTTCTCGGCGTCCACCGAGGGAATGGCATTCAATATGAGACGAGTTATCGCCAAGGACTACTCAACGATCTCGTCAACGCTGATCGCGCTGTTGGCCACCGAGTTTTACAGGGTAGCGGCCGATTCCATAACCGATCAGGAACTCTCTTACGCGATAGTGCTTGTAGGCCTTTTCGTCGGGGTAATTGCACTCACCGGTCTGGTGAGCTCGCTGAAAAAAATGGGAGTCTTTGACGAATTGACTGTCGCACGCTGAAAATGCCAGTCGAGGCTGACGACGACCTGGAGGGTGCCGACTAGAGAGCCGGAAGCCAGACGAGCACCAGTACAAAGATCCTCAGATCATCTACAGGTCGAAGCCAGTTGAAGACGCCGTTGCGCCGCGAGCAGTGGCCTGCAGAAGATATCCACAAAGCATTAATCCTGTCGATTTTCGCGGTCGCGTGCAGTCCACGAAGTCGGCACTGTGCGAAAAGGTATTAGGATTCAAAGGTTCGCGAAGCCCAACAGAAAGGCTTGTGCCGCGTATCTCAGCCTAATGTCCGGTCCCCCGGATCTCTTCGCCAACGGGTTGCTGGGCTACTCCCTGCTTCAGGTCGCACTGTTGATCCGGGCAACTGGGCGGCAACGCTAGGCACGACCGCGTTGGCTTCCGCCTCCATGAGGATGGTGTCCCGTGGCGGTGACAGTATCGGCGCCCAGCTCGCGCCGTATCTGTTCTTCTTTGCCAATGTGCTGGTGGTGGCTTGCCGTAGGGACGATAGCACTGCTGGCACAGGGAAGGCTCTTGCCCAGGTCGCCCGTTCGAGCGGCCGAGTAGCTCAATGAGGAAGCCTGAACAGGTGCCGTATCTTGGCCGCCAGTGAAATCGGATGTGCCTCCGCGCCGGCGCTGCCATCGGCCCTGAGGTGCTCCTCGGTCTCCACGCGCTTCGCCAAGAGCTGGCTCAGTTCCTCCACGAGCGCAGGACGCTCGTGCATCACGCTCGCGAGATGGTCCTTCGAGATCTCATAGACGACGACGAAGGTGAGGGCGCGCATCGTGGCGGGCTCCGGCGCCCCCATCAGAACCCCACGTTCGCCGAATAGATCTCCGGGGGCCAGTCGGGTCAGCTCCTCGCGCCCGCCATCGTCATCGTCCAGCTCGACCGACACGACTCCGCTGCGCACGATCATCAGAGACGTCATTGAGGCATTCTGCGGTGCGATCACCGCCCCCTTCTTGAACGTGCAACGCGTCATGCTATTTGCGACCGTCTCCATCTCGTCTTCCGTGAGAGCCGAGAACAGCGGGATCGATGTCAGGAGCCGCCAAGGCGTGCCGGGATGTTTGGAAGAGTCTGACGACGTTGCTTCCATTAGAACGTTCGCCGCCGTCGAGAGCTGGATGCCTGCCGCCTTTGCATGCCGATAAACCAGGTCGAAGATCTCGTTCTTGGCAATTCCGGTTTGGCCGAGGCTGGCGACCTTGAAGGACAACTCGACCTCGACCGCGGAACCGTCGAGACCTGTGACTGACACGGACGGCGGAGGGAACTTCAGAATCGAGTTCGCGCTGAGGAGCACCGTTTTCATCGTCTCCTCGATGGCCGCCGGCGTTCGTGTCGGAAGTGCCCTGATGACCACCTTGGATCCATGGACGGAGTCAGTACCTGTGAGATTCGTCAGCGTGGCCTTGGCGAGTGTGCTGTTGGGAACGATCACCAGGTCGTTCGTGTCGTTCAGGAGATGCGTCGAACGCCAGTTCGTTTCGACCACCTGACCGCGGACGCCTCCTTCGACCTCGATCCAGTCGCCAACGGTGTACGGACGTCCAAGGTTCAGTGCGATCCCGGAAAAAACGTCGTTCAGGGTGCTCTGTAGTGCGAGACCCAGCACGATGGCGAAGACCCCGGAGGTAGCGATCAGGGTTCGCACCGGAAGGTCAAACACGAAGGCTATGATGGAGAGAGCCGCACCGAGATAGATAAAAGCGACCAGCAAGTCCTGGATCAGGCGTCCTTCTCGGGGCTTTCGCTCGAAGATGAGGTAGACGCGCACTGAGCTGGCCAGAACCATCGCACCGCCAACCCACCATGTTGCCTTGGCGATACCGATGAACGTCTTGTGCGTGAGATCTTCATCGACGACTCCCGCAGTCCAGGGAGCCACATCGTTGCCCACGAGCAAGATGGTGAGGATGACGAAGAATACAATGTGAACGAGGAACCGCTGTGTCGGCTTCCCGCGGACGAGGGCTCTCGCGAACACCAGGACGAGGACAAGCGCCGCGAACTGGGTGATCGGATCGAGCGCAAGCTGCAGAACGTTGTCCATGGACGTCATCTTCACGTGGCCTGTTGATGTCCGCGCTATTGACAGTGCAGGAGCATCCCTCGTCAAGAAGGCGCGTGACTGGTTGGGACATGCAAAGGCACTAGGCCAGAGCACGCTCGGGCTGTTGAGGGGGTGGTAACGGCGTAGGAGCGATGTAAGCGCTCTCGCCTATTGACGGTCATGCGCTCGGGAAAATCGCGAGCGGATGGGTAGCTGGCTTGACGGCCCGCCATTCGATGCCGAGTCAGATATAGCTCGTGTCCACCCCAGGGGCTTTCGATTGCGTCGGATGTAGGTGTCTGGCGTGAAAGGTGGATTCCTGATGTCAGAAAGCCTGAAAGCGGGAGGGCCTCCGATAGTTTGACGGGGGCCTTTGCGGGACTCGGGCGGGGTGGTCGCCCAGGTCCGCCGCAGCTACGATGTAGGAGTCGGGTCAGACAGCAACAACGGACGGTCTTCTTCAACGGTACAGATCGACGGACATGTTCAGTCAGAGCAAGGTCGTCGCAACGCTGAAGGAAAGTGTGCTTCCGGTCGGATCCGAGGAACTGCTCTTCGCCCGTGCGGAGATGCAAAGCATCGCAGTCAGGATAGCAGGTGTCTTCTACGACGATGGGTTCGCCTGCAACGTGGGCATCTCATTACACGACGCTTGGGGCCACCAGTAGCTTTTCATGGTTTCCGGATCGGATTGCTCGCAAGCTGAGGTTGCCGATCTGGTCTTCGGGCTGACGAAGGCTTTGGACAATCTCATGCGCGGGAGTGGTGAAGCCAAACTGCTATCCCGTAGAGAGCTCGAACGTCTGCGTTGGTCGGCGGCGGGGAAGAGTAGTGACGAGATTGCAATTATCCTGAGCTTGAGCGGCCACACGGTCACAGCATATCTGAAGACCGCGATGAAGAAGCTGGACGTCAAAACGCGCGTGCAAGCAGTCGTCATGGCGTATCGGCTTAAGCTGCTTTGACCCGGATTGGGCGGTGCGGCCCTTATGCTGCCATCGTTTGTGGCGAACAACGGCCAGCCGACGTCCGGCCCTATACGAAATGACATGAGGAATTTTAGATGCTGAAGATCGCCATTGCCACAGCGACTGCACTGCTTGCCATTGCGCCACTGGCGCATGCATCAAGCGACGCGGCGTGGAACGCGCTCTATGCAAAGTCCAATGGCACCTGCATCGGGCAATCACGTATGGTGTCTCCAGAGGCGACTGCCCCAGTCGTTTTCGATGATGCCACCGCAAAGGTCGCTGTCCTGCTTAGAGAGAAGAACCCGAAGACGAAGAAACTCGTCAATGTGATCTGCCTGTACGACAAGAAGTCCGGCAAGGCGTCGATCGCTGAGTATCGATGGTTGGGTCAGTAATACAGTCTCGCGGCGCGCCTCCCGAAGCGAATTGCTGCTTCCGATATTCTCGGCGGGATCGCCCCAAACTTCAGGACAGTGCAGTCCTCTTGCGTCGGGCGATGCTAATTCGCTTCAGCACAACTGCGCCGTCGTATTCCGCGACGGCGTCTTTTCCGGTCGAGCAACGGCGCATACCCGAATCTTTCTTCCTGGACACGGTGCCCGTCCCCCGGCTCGGTCTGATAGGCCACGCCGGGGCGGCCCGACGTGTGAATGAGCGCCGCCGACGCAACGTGTTCGGCGACCCTAGCCTCAACTATCGCAGCACCTCGGGAAGAAGTGTGCTTGAAAAGTCCTGGTAGGATACGGGCCTCAGGAAACGGTAGATGGCCAGCGTTCCGACGGATGTGGATCGACCGTCTGCGGTTGCAGGGTAGGGACCGCCATGGACCATCGCCGGAGAGACTTCGACACCCGTTCCGAAACCGTTTACGAGCAGGCGGCCCGCAAGCATCTCAAGCTTAGGAACGAGACGGCGAGCATCGGCCTCGTCGTCGTCGGAGACGAATAGCGCCACCGTCAGCTGCCCCTCCAGTGCGTCGATGACCGCTTCGAGTTCCGCAAGGTCCCGGCAGCGAACGACGAGGCCAGCGGCGCCGAACACCTCATCTTGAAGCTCATGATGTTCCAGAAGCGCGGATGCGGTGGTCTCGAATAGAGCGGCCGTGCCTTCAAATTCGCTGCCGGGTTTCCCCGACGCGATGGCCCGCACTTCCGGATGCACGCGGAGGCGTTCGACGCCTTCGCAGAAGGCTCTGGCAATCGACGGGGTCAGCATCGCCTGGGGTGCGACCTCGGGCAGAAGTTCAGCCGTCCTCGCGACGAAGGCATCAAGCGCTTCACCATCTACGGCCAGCAGGAGGCCGGGGTTAGTGCAGAACTGTCCGGCACCGAGGATCAGCGAGGAGACGAAGGCCGATGCGATGCTTTCGACGTCCCGTTCGAGTGCATTCGGAAACAGAATGACCGGATTGATGCTGCTCATCTCGGCGTAGACTGGGATTGGCTGGCGGCGCTTTGACGCAATATCCATCAACGCCGTGCCACCGCGGCGCGACCCAGTGAAGCCCACCGCGCGAATTCGGTGATCGGCAACGAGTTTCTGACCTACCTCGAAACCCGTGTCGAAAAGCAGGGAAAAGGTCCCTGGATGAAGGCGACAGGCCGCCACCGCCCGCTGGACGGCGCGTCCTACGAGTTCAGAGGTTCCCGGATGCGCAGAATGCGCCTTGACGACCACAGGGCAACCAGCCGCGAACGCCGAAGCTGTGTCTCCACCCGCAACAGAGAAAGCGAGCGGGAAATTAGACGCGCCGAAGACTGCAACGGGTCCAATAGGGACATTGCGGAGGCGCAAATCTGGTTTCGGAACGGGCTTTCGGGACGGATCACCTTCATCGAAACGCAGCTCCTGGAAGCGGCCTGCGCGGACTTCCTTTGCAAACAGCCGGAGCTGCCCTGTCGTGCGGTTCCTTTCGCCCTCGAGCCTTCCGCGAGGAAGTCCGGTCTCCGACATGGCCCGGACGATCAGCTCGTCGCCGATCGCCTCGATTTCTGTGGCGATCTTTTCCAGAAATGCAGCTCTGCTTTCGAGGTTAGTCTCGCGATACGATGCGAAGGCTTCCCACGCTTGCGCCGTTGCTGCCTCTACGTCGTCGGGCGACGCGCCTCCGAACGAGACGAGGAGGGATCTCCCGGTGGCTGCCTCAATCCCGTAAAAGTCGCCATTCGAGCCGCGCTTTTCCGTTCCCGCGACGAGCAGGCTTCCGTTGATTGTCATGATCGATGTTCCTTTCAGATGGCCGTAGCGGATATAGGAACTGAGGTTGCTTCTGTCACCACGACTGATACCCCTTATGTAAGGGCGTTCCCGACTGGCGGTCGAAATGATCGAGCGCCACCACCGACTTCATCTCCCGGTATCGCCCCACGCACAATGTCATAGCTCACAGCCGTAAACCCGCTGACGAAGCCGAAGGTCGCACTACTGCAGATGAGAAAAGGTCACAACCTGGCGAGGACTGTGGCCACGTCGGGCTGACGCTCAGAGAGCATCCCATCGCATTTCTTCGACGGGATCTTCAGAAGCGCAACAACTTCACATGTTCAGAGGCGATGAACGTCCGAGACAATCATGGTGGGTTCAGTACAGTGCGGGTTCGCGAGCCGATGATCCTCGGCCACGAGGTGGCTGGAACGATCAAGGCAATCGGTCAGGGCGTTTGCCATCTTGCTGTCGGAGATCGCGTGGCGTGACGATTCGATCTTGTGGTGTCGCCGAACTGTCTAGAAGGCCGGTATCATTATGGACGACACGGACCGAAAGAGCGCTCGCTTGTCAACTTTACTTCCGGGGAAGGCGCACCAGGCATTTCAAAAAACCGTCAATATAAAGAGCTGAAGGACCCAAACCATCGCTTCGCATTCATAAAAATAACGATTTTTTTGAGTCACAAGTTAGCACAAAACCGTGCCACAAAAGACCCAGTCGCCAACCGAAAAGATCAACGAAAACAATCCTCCTGAGAGGAGATGGTGCGGTCGAGAAGACTCGAACTTCCACGGGTTGCCCCACAGCGACCTCAACGCTGCGCGTCTACCAATTCCGCCACGACCGCATCGTGGTAGGTGCCGGTTTGTGCCGGCGACGCAGCATGTAGCAAAAGGTTTTTCGGGACACAAGGGCGATATGACAGATTTTTTCAAAACAGATCACAGCATTTGAATCGGCTTCGAAACGGGGCCATATAGGCCTTCGCAGCGCTGCCTCCGAGCAGCCTCGACAAGGAATGGCCATGTTACGCACAGATCTCGAATACTCCATGATGCCGCGCGAAGGGTCCCGGCCGGTCCGATGGCGCATCGCCGACGGCCTGGTGCCTTATCAGGAGGCTGTGGAAAACATGGAACGCGAGGTCGCTGCGATTGCCGAAGGCGGCGACGAGCTCGTCTGGCTCGTGGAACATCCGCCTCTTTATACAGCCGGGACCAGCGCGGACGCCAAAGACTTGGTGCAGCCGGATCGATTCCCTGTCTTCGCAACGGGACGCGGCGGCGAATATACCTATCACGGACCTGGCCAGCGCGTTGCGTACGTCATGCTCGACCTGAAACGCAGACGCCAGGACGTGCGCGCCTTTGTTGCTGCGCTCGAAGAAGTGGTCATCCGCACGCTTGATTCGATGAACGTCCGCGGCGAGCGGCGCGAGGACCGGGTTGGTGTCTGGGTACGCAGGCCCGACAAAGGAGCTCTGGCCGATGGCACGATGGCGGAGGACAAGATCGCAGCGCTGGGCATCCGGCTGCGGAAGTGGGTAACCTTTCACGGGCTCTCACTGAACGTCGAACCCGATCTCGATCATTTCAGCGGAATCGTCCCGTGCGGGATTTCGGCCTACGGCGTAACGAGCCTCGTCGATCTTGGGCTGCCGGTCATGATGGCCGATGTCGACATCCTTCTTCGGGAGGCATTCGAATCGGTTTTCGGAGAGACGGTCAACGGCTAGGGGACACGGGGCCACCCTTTTAGTGAGTGGCAAAGGGCCGGATAACCAACCGGCCCTTTGCTGCGGCTCGCTATTTATCACCGATGTCGCGGCAGGCATCGGAATGTGATGCCCCGCTATCGCCGCCGGCGGTATGCACCTTGGAGTTCGTCTTCATGTAGTCGCAGTCGGGCAGGGGCTTGATGCTGGCCGTCGTCGTCCTGTCAACGTTCGGCGACATATGGGTCGGCGCAAAACCGTCGCTGTCATTCGTGTAGTCGTCGGAATATTCAGGTGCCTTGCGATTGACGTAGTGCACCGGCTTTTTCGCCGTGGTCTGGACGGGCGCGAAGCCGTCACTGTCATTGCTGTAGTCGTTCGAGTACTGGGTTTGAGCGAAGGCCGCACCTGCAAGGCCGAGGACGAGAATGGAAGTGGCGGCAGCAAATCTGAAGCGCATGGAATATCTCCTCAATTCTTCGTTGTAATCACAACGATACCAAACCCTCGGCAACGACGACTTCGCGCTCGAATTGCGGCAAGAATGTGAGTGAAAAATCACGTGGGCAGCGCCGCTTTATCAAATGAAATCACAGATACGCGACCCGATTTGACAGCTTTGTGATAGCACGCTGTTTTCTAAGCCACGGCGGGTATTCAGCAAAGTTTGCACAACCAAAGAGGGATCGTTTATTCCTCTGCACCACCACTACGCACGCGACTTCTCCCACCGTTTCACCAGTCGCTCGCGCTTGAGTCTCGACAGACGTTGTATCCAGAAGACGCCGTCGAGCTGATCGATCTCGTGCTGGATGCAAACTGCGAGGAATCCCTCCGCATCCTCCTCCTGCTCAGCCCCAGCTAGATCACGGTAGCGAACGCGAATCGCCTTGGGCCGCACAACCTCGTCGGTCACACCAGGCATCGAGACGCTTCCTTCGACATGGCGAATCGTCTCGTCGGAGGCAAAACTGATTTCAGGATTGACGTAGTGGCGTATGCCTTCGTCGCGGCTGAGCTCGATGACGACCACCCGAAGAAAAACGCCGATGTGGGCAGCGGTGATGCCGACCCCGGGGGCGGCCCGCATCGTATCCAGCAGATCATCAGCGAGTCCACGAAGGCTTTGGTCGAAAACCTCGACAGGCCTGCAAACGGTTCGGAGACCGACGTCGGGGAAACGCAATATTGGGCGGACAGCCACTGCCAAGGCTCCTCATTCAAGATGCAGGGAAACTATCGTTGCGCAGGCGCATTGTCATCCAGGCAAGGCGTTTGCGGCTGGACGGACCTCTAGCTTTCCGCTAGCACGAATCTCGACACTTCGGCGCTTAGTCATTGAACTTCAAACGAGATGCGAGGGCGGCAAATCATGACGAACGACGCAGAAGAGCTCGTCCGCCCGCGGCCAGATAGCGGCGAAACCGACATCTATGATGAAAATGGCAACGTCCGTGGCGATTTCCTCGCGCTGGTCGGCGCAGCCATCGCCGATCGCGACACGATCTTCCTGCGCCAACACGTCGCGCGCCTGCACGAATCGGAAATAGGCGACCTTCTCGAATCGCTGCAGCCCGACCAACGACTTGCGCTCGTTCGCCTGCTTGGCGACGAATTCGACATGACGGCGCTGACGGAGGTCGACGAAACGATTCGTCGCGAGATCGTCGACCAGATGCCGAACGAGCAGATCGCCGCGGCAATCGGTGAACTCGATTCGGACGACGCTGTTTACATTCTCGAGGACCTCGACACCGAGGACCGGGAAGAAATCCTTGCGCAGCTGCCGTTTACCGAACGGGTGCGCTTGCGGCGCGCACTTGACTACCCCGAAAGCTCGGCTGGGCGCCGCATGCAGACCGAATTCGTCGCTGTTCCGCCGTTTTGGACGGTCGGCCAGACGATCGACTACATGCGCGACGAGGAGGACCTGCCGTACTCCTTCTCGCAGATCTTCGTTATCGACCCGACATTCAAGTTGTTGGGTGCCGTCGATCTGGACAAGATCCTGCGCACAAAGCGGCAAACCAAGATCGAATCCATCATGCGGGAGACGAACCATCCGATTCCCGCAGAGATGGACCAGGAAGAAGCCGCCCAGCTTTTCGAACAGTACGACCTTCTATCTGCCGCTGTCGTCGACGAGAACGACAGGCTGGTCGGCGTCCTCACGATCGACGACGTCGTTGACGTCATCCACGAGGAGGCAGACGAAGATATCAAGCGCCTCGGCGGCGTCGGCGACGAAGAACTGTCCGACAATGTCTTCTCGACGGTGCGCTCGCGCTTTCTCTGGCTGGTGATCAATCTCGGGACAGCGCTGTTGTCGGCAAGCGTCATTGGACTGTTCGACGAATCGATCGAGAAGATGATCGCGCTGGCCGTGCTGATGCCGATCGTTGCATCCATGGGTGGCAATGCGGGAACACAGACGATGACGGTCACCGTCCGCGCCTTGGCGACCGGCGACATCGACATCTACAATGCCGGCCGCATTATTCGTAGAGAGGCGGGGGTCGGCGTCGCCAACGGCGCGCTCTTCTCCGTCATCATGGGTGCGATTGCCGCTACTTGGTTCCACGACTACCAGCTAGGCTTCGTGATCGGCGCGGCGATGGTTATTAATCTCTTTGCGGCGGCGCTTGCCGGAATTCTGTTGCCGTTGCTATTGGATAAAGTCGGCGCAGATCCCGCCATCGCGTCCTCTGTTTTCGTCACAACCGTCACCGATTGCACAGGCTTTTTTGCGTTTCTCGGCATCGCGACATGGTGGTTCGGAATTTAGCCGGCTCGAATTCGCCTGCAGAAATTGACTATTACGTAAAAGTCAATATTATCGGTTCTTCAATGGTGGGGAACCTATGCCGGTCAGCAAATACTATAGCATAACCGAGTTGACGCGCGAGTTTGGTGTATCGACACGTACGCTTCGGTTCTACGAAGACGAAGGATTGATCCATCCGGAGCGACGCGGACGCACGCGACTGTTCCGTCCGGCGGATCGGCGTCTGATCCAGGAAATCCTCCGTGGCCGGCGCATCGGTTTCACGATCGCGGAAATCCGCGAGATCATCCAGGTCTACAAAGAGCCACCCGGCGAGCTCGGTCAGTTGAAGCTCTTGATGAAACGCGTTGACGAGAAACGCGAAGATCTGCGCCAGAAGCGCAAGGATATCGACGATACCCTCGCCGAACTCGACAATATTGAAGAGGCATGCCTCGGTCGGCTGGCGGACATCGGCGTCGGCACCTGATTATTGGGTGTTGGCGCTGCACTCGCTGGCAAGCGCCATGATCCGCCCGTCATCCGGCTTGACAGCGCCAGACTGGAATTCCGTGAAGAGGTATTGCGCCTGTAGCGCATCAAGGGTGCACTGGCAGAAGCTGCGGCATAGCGCTTCGCCTTCCTGCATCATGCAAGAGGCATTGCATTGCCTCAGGTAGGTTTCGACCGGGTCCGGCTTAGCAGGCGGAACAATTAGGGATAGCCCGTAGGCGACCGCGATCAACACCGGCTGATGAATAAGGTAGAAGGCGAGGCTATGACGCCCAACCTTTGCCGTCAGGCTTGAACCCGCGCCAAGCTTGGCAAGCCTCTCGAGCAGCCCCGTCCTCACGGCAATCAGAGTCGCTGTCATGCCAAGCAAGAAAGAAACCGCCCAGGGGAAGATCGGGACAAAGTCGTTCGATCTTTGCGGCATCTCCGCCAAGCCGATCCAGGCAAGGTAGCGCGGATTGAAGATCGGCGAGCGCAACAGATCCGGCGCGACCCATGTATCAACAACCCATGCCGCGGCAACAGCGGCGGTCGCGGCGATGGTGACAGGCAAGGGCAGACGCAAGAAGACAAGCCCGAGCAGGCTTAGGACTGCGATGCAATGGAGGATGCCGAAGAAGATCCATTCGCCGGGGAAGACGAACCACGTCACCACTGAAATCGCAAGCGCTGCGGCGGCGATCATTGCAAGCCGCTTCCAGAACGACCGCCAGCGGATCGCTGGCGTGTTTGCGAGGACCAGGCTGACGCCGACAATGAACAGGAAGGTCGATGCGATGGCGCGGGCATAGAGCTTCAGCCAGCCGGTCTCAGCTGTACCTGGGGCGAGGTAGCCCATGAACTCCATATCCCAGGTAAAATGGTAGGTCGCCATTGCCAGCAGGGCGACACCGCGCGCTGCATCCAGCAAGCCGATGCGAGGCGGCCTGACGCTCACATGTGTTTCCGTTGCCAAAGCGGTCATTCACAGTCCCTCAGATGAGTCGCTGCCATCGGTAGACGGCTTGGCGCGGGGCACAGGAGAAAGGTGGAGATTTGATGGCGGTTGGACGTCCATGATCGCCAGCCGCGCCTCGGAGAAAAACTGCCGCCTCGTCAGCACGACAATCACGATCGTTGTCGTCAGCATGAAGACATAGGGGTTGATGAACCAGCCGAGGTAGCCAATCGATAAGAAGATGGCGCGCAGCCCTTCGTTGAAATGGCCTGCTGCAATGATGTTCATCCGGATGACGCGTTCCGCCGCCCGCTCGGCGGCAACTACATCCTGTTCGGTGTCACGCATCATCGGAATCGAACCAAAAAGGATCGTGCAATAGTTAAATAGGCGATACGACCAACCAAACTTGAAAAAGGCATAGCCGAAAAGCGCTGCCAGGCCGCCGACCTTCATTTCAAAGACGGCATGCCCGCTATGAAAGACGTAGGGCAAGTCGGCGAAGACGGCATCAACCTTTTCCGTGGCGCCCAGCAGGGCAAAGCAGCTGCCGATGGCGAAAATCGACGTCGATGCAAAGAATGCGGTGCCATTCTGCAGGCCGGCCATGATCTGGGTGTCGATCATCTTCAAATCGCGCCGCAGCGAATTGTAGATCCACTCGCGCCGGCGTTCCCGCATGGCATGGGTGAGGCTAGTTCTGCCGAAGAAGCTCGAGCTGTGCAGCAGGCGCGCATAGCCGAACCAGATTGCTGCAAAGAAGACCAGTGCAATGTAATCCGCTGTCGTCATCATTATATTGAATCAGGCTCCCGTCGCCGCGCCACTCTACAGATGCGGGCGCACGTCGCAATGACTGGCAAGTGGCAGCACTTCGTTTTACAGATGTCGCACGCGTGAAATGCCATGTCGGTCCATCGCAGGGATCGTGAGAGCCGGTAGCGTAGGTTTGCGCAGCAACTTAACAGGACGCAGTCATGTTCCTTTCCGTTTTCGACGTCTTCAAGATCGGTGTCGGGCCCTCCAGTTCGCACACGATGGGTCCGATGACTGCCGCCAACCGATTCCTTGATCTCATTCTGTCGAACGACTGGCCGCGCCCGACTTCTGGCGCCCAGGTCGCGTCCATAAAGGTCAGCCTGCACGGTTCGCTAGCGCATACCGGGATCGGACACGGGACGGGCAGGGCCGTCATCCTCGGCCTGATGGGCGAGCAGCCTGACAGCGTCGATCCGGACAAGATGGACGGCATCATCAGCCAGGTGGAGCGCTCCGGCCGCATCTCGCCGCCCGGGCATCCGAGCTATGGCTTTCAGCCGAAGACCGACCTGGTTTTCGACAAGAAGCAGCCGTTGCCGGGCCACGCCAACGGCATGTCGCTTTCCGCTTTCGACAAGGACGGTCGGATGCTGATCAAGCGTATCTATTATTCCGTCGGCGGCGGCTTCGTCGTGACTGACACCGAACTCGAGCAGATGCGCGCGAAGAAGAAGACACCCTCCGATTCGCTGAAGGTCCCGTATCCTTTCTCTTCGGCCAAGCAGATGCTCGACATGGCCGCGCGTTCCGGCCTCTCGATCGCCCAGATGAAGCGCGCCAATGAGGAAACGGAACGCAGCCGCGAGGAACTGGACGCAGGTCTTGATCGGATCTGGGAAGCAATGCGCTCCTGCATCGAACGCGGCCTCAAGGTCGATGGCATCATGCCAGGCGGGCTGAACGTTCGCCGCCGCGCTCGCTCGATCCACGACAAGCTGCAGGAGGAATGGCGCAGCAACCGCATCAACCCGCTGCTCGCGAACGATTGGCTGAGTGTCTACGCCATGGCCGTCAACGAGGAGAATGCTGCCGGCGGCCGCGTCGTGACCGCTCCGACGAACGGTGCTGCCGGCGTCATTCCAGCAACGATCCGCTACTACGAGCATTTTCACGATGATTGGGACCAGAACGGCATCCGCGACTACCTGCTGACCGCGGCGGCGGTCGGTGGGATCATCAAGCACAACGCCTCGATCTCCGGCGCCGAGGTCGGCTGTCAGGGCGAAGTAGGCTCTGCGGCCGCCATGGCGGCTGCCGGTCTTGCTGCGGTCATGGGCGGCACGCCAGAGCAGATCGAGAACGCCGCCGAAATAGCGCTGGAACATCATCTCGGCATGAGCTGCGATCCGGTCGCGGGCCTCGTGCAGGTTCCCTGTATCGAACGAAATGCCCTCGGCGCGGTCAAGGCGGTCACAGCCGCCTCGCTTGCGATCAAAGGCGACGGCAAGCACTTCGTTCCGCTCGACGCGTGCATCGAAACCATGCGGCAGACGGGCAACGACATGAGCGAGAAGTACAAGGAGACATCCACCGGCGGGCTTGCTGTCAATGTCGTGGAGTGTTGACTTTGTGGACATGCGACTTGCCGCTTGACGCTGCCTGATAAAAGGACTTCAACGGCGGCATGGCATTGCATCTCATCAAACTGTGTGTCGGCGCGGACTCGATCGACGATCTGCGTGAATGGGTCGCCGAACGCTCTCTCAGGGCGATTGCGGCCGGGCTGGAGCCGCATTCCGTGCATACGACGAGGATGGTCCCGAAGCGCGTCGAGGAACTGCTCGACGGCGGTTCGCTCTACTGGGTGATAAAGGGGCAAGTTCAGGCGCGCCAGAAACTTCTCGACATCCAGACTTTTACAGATGGCGAGGGAATCTCACGTTGCCATCTTGTGCTGGGGCCCGAAGTCATCGAAACGGCGGTACAGCCGAAGCGTGCGTTCCAAGGCTGGCGCTATTATCCGCAGGACGATGTACCGCGCGATCTGAACAGCCTCGGAGAGGGGATTGCCGAAATGCCCGCGGACCTTCGCCGCGAACTCTCTGAACTCGGCCTACTCTGACTATCAGCGCAGGCGCAGCGTAACCGGCGACCGCCCTTCAGGGCAGGTGACGTGAAGGTGGATACTGGCTTCCGCCTGCGAGCAACGCCATGCTCGCGCGCCGTGGCACAGCAACAGATTGATCAGGTCCTTGGTCTTTGCCGATTTCGGCTTCTGCCGCTGCAACCCAACTTCTGCCAGTCGCAAGGCAGCCTCGTGCAGTGGGTGCAAACCGGCTCGCGGATTCTTGCCGGTTACCCGACCATGTGGCGGAAACTCCGGAACATTCTCGTTGATCGCCATTCTCATCCTCGTACGCATTACAAACCGAGTCTCAGAACTCCGTCGGATCAAACACACCGATCACGACGCTTTGGACTGCCGCCTGTAATATCAGGCGGCAGTTCTTTGATCATTGGGCCGTGGCCCAGCACTTCACACCGGCACGCTTCAGCGCGTTGCAGGCGTTTACTGCAGAGCGCTGGTCATCGAAGCCGCCGAAGCGGGCGCGATAACTTCCTGCATTTGCGACTGCGATAGGCTTGGCGGAGCGCAGAGCCTTGCCAGCCTTGTCCTTGGCGCTGTCGAGCAGATCCATGGCGCCTTCCTTGCTGGCAGACACACCGATCTGGACGGCCCAGCCGGCAAGCTGCGGCTCCTTGGTCGAAGCGGTCGTCAACTCGTCGACAGAGGTATCACCCTGCTCAGGCGGCACGTAGGCGGGCGCAGGCGTCGGCGTGGCCGCAGAGGCGTGCTTGATCGCCTGCGTCTTGACCTTCGTCGGCGCCGGCATTTCCTGCTGGAGCAGCGGGTTGTCGGACTTGGACTTGGCGACGTCTGCATAAGCGACCTGCGCAGATGCTGGCTGATAGCGGGTATCCGGGGCCGGCGCCGTGCGCGGCAGGGTGACTTCTGGCGCAGCCGATGCGACGCGCGTTTCGGCGACAGGCGCTGCCGGTTGCGGCGCGGACCGGGCGATCAGGTCCGAGGAACCGCCACGGCTTGAGGCCTTCGGCAGATAGGCTGCGATCAACTTGCGCATCTGGTTGTCACGGGCAGGGGTCGAAGCGCCGCCGAGAACAACGCCAACGATCGATTTGCCATCGACTTGAACGGAACTCACCAGATTAAAGCCGGCCGCGCGGGTATAGCCAGTCTTGATGCCATCGACGCCGCGCACGGAGCCAACAAGGCGGTTATGGCTACGGATAACGCGGCTGCCGAACTTAAAGCTCTGCGTGGAGAAATAGCCGTAGTACTGCGGAAAATGCTGCCGAAGAGCGATACCGAGTCGAGCTTGGTCACGCGCCGTCGTCATCTGTGCGGTATTCGGCAGACCATTGGCATTGCGGTAGGTCGTGCGCGTCATACCGAGCGCATGCGCCTTGGCGGTCATCACCTGCGCGAAGCGATCTTCCGAACCGGCTAGCAGCTCGCCGAGAGCCGTGGAGGCATCGTTGGCCGAAAGCGTGACAAGGCCGAGAATCGCCTGCTCGACGGTAATCGTGCCACCGGGGCGCACACCAAGTTTCGTCGGCGCCTGGGCGGAAGCATGTGCGGAGAAGGGAACAGAAGTGTCCAGGCGAATGCGACCCTGCTCCAACGCCTCGAAGGTCAGATAGAGGGTCATCATCTTGGTGAGGGATGCCGGATACTGCAGGCGATCCGCGTTCTCGCTGTAGAGAACGTTGCCGGTCTTCGCATCAACGACGATGCCAGCATATTTCGAGTTGGCAGCCTCCGCATCGGCGTCGATCGAGTCGGCCATGACGACAGCGGCAGCGAGAGACAGCGCCGTGATCGCCCTTATCAGGAAGTTGCGGGATCGCGATGGGGATACGGAGGAGACTGACCTTGGCACTATTCTACTCTTCGCTTGCATTTCGGATATTAGAGAGATCGCCCACCCTCCTGGCACGATCCTTCTTTCGGCAAATTATCCGCCCTGGGTTACCAATCCGTTTATGATTAATCGTTTGTTTCGCCGCATCGGATCATTCTAGCGACCTGTTGCAGAAGCGTTCACAAGTCGAGCCTCCACAAAGTGGCGAATAGCGGCATCAATATGGTCCCAATCAGGCAGATGCGCGCTCGAGAACCGATAAAGCACAGTTAAATCGCGACCGACTCTGATGTCGCGCTGGCAATCGCCGCTGCTGGCCGTCTGCGGCGTCAACGGCAAGGCGCAGCGCACGACATAGGCGGGGGCATCGGCACTTGGCGCCGTCAACAGAACCTCGTCCGCGTAACCAGCGTCACCTCGCAAGTGATGTAGCGTCATTCCATTGGCGAAGGGCACGCTCTCGCCCTCGATCAGGTGCGAGTAGATCGGTTCCAGGCGCCCCGACATGTCCTTGGACATCGTGCTTTGCGCGATCTGGAGGAAAATGAGGCCCGACGACTGGGCAATATCATCGAAGCGCTCGCGATGCTCCTTGCTGTAGCCCTGCATTTCAGGCCAGGTGAGGTAGAGGTCCGCGCGCTCGGAGAGGCCGTCGCGTCGCTGGCTGGGAAAGCGCAATGTGTTTTCCGGCAGTCGAAGCGTATCGCGGCCGATCGTCAAAGTTATCGGAGCCGTTGAGTCCGTGTTGCCGGCGAGTGATATACGGGCGCCGAACCAGCGCCCCCCGAAACTGATGACGAGCGTCAATGCTGCAAGGCAGGCAATAGCGACCGTAACGCGGACGATGAATCTGGTCGACAGGAGAGGAGATTCCTCGACCTCGTGGGCACGATGCACTGGGTAGCTCATGGCGGCTTTCGGATGTCAGACCGCCGCGATAAAAACAGGAGCCGTCGGTGCCTATGGTGATTTTGCCTATGATCCGGCAGCCACAGTTAACGAACAATTAAATAGCCCGTTTGGACGCAGCAAAAAAGAACCGCTCCCGGGACAGCGGGAGCGGCTCTACAGCGCCGGTCAGGGACGGGGATGCGGGGACGACCGGGGCCGCATGTGTGTGGCCGGCAATCCGGCGATGTGGCGTTTACTTGACGCTGCCGACTGCCACGGCGCGGCCGTCCTGCAGCTTGACCCAACGGGCCGGATCGTCGGCGGACTGGCGCTTGAGGTAGGTGTATTCGGTGTCTGCCCAAAGCATGACCTTGTTGCGCATGTTATCGAGGATGAAATCGCCACGATCCGTGCGGACGGTCAGCACTGCATGGCCTTCGCCATTTGGCTGCAGGACGACGGTCATCAGCAAATCGGAAGGCGAGAAGCCGGCATCGATCAACATCTTGCGCTTCAGCAGCGCATAGTCCTCACAATCACCAACCGAACGAGGATAGGCCCAGCGCTCCTCGACCCCGTAGATTTCCTTGTCGGTCAACGGCGAGATCGACGAATTGACCTGGTAGTTTACCTTGAGAATGGTCTTCCAGCGCTCTTCCGTCAGAAGGAGCTCGCCTTGATCGCCGGCGGCGTTCGCACAATCGGCGGGCAGTTCCTTGCAGAATTGATAGGCGCCGATCGGCGGGCTCGCGTTGCCGACAACCGTCATGTTTAGGGGGCTCGCTTGTCCCGAACCCACCGTCGCGATCAGCATCGCAGCAGCGACCAGACCGCCTTTGATGAAAGTTGTTACCGTCATTTATCGTCTCCCCGTTGTGAGGAGAACTTGACACAGACGTTTTTACCCTGCGCAAAATTACGCAGTCAAATTAAAGGCTTAGTTGATTCAAACACGCGGAGAAATCGACTAAAAACAAGATCAAATGCCGCTAAAGTTTGAAGGACATTCGCGCCAATTTTGATTCAAATTGTCGGTTTCTCGAAAAGATGTCGGGCGGTCTAAGGGCGCATATTGGGACAAGTTGTTAACGCGGCAGCCCAATCCCGAATTTCGGGAAACCTTTGTTTACCATTCGCATGGGCGGCGGCACTGGCACGCGTCTCGGCTGAGACCACCAAAACGGCTTGGAAATCGGCAAATTGGCCGCCAGTTGCGAGTTAGGAAGCAAATTATTTTTTGAGGAGTTTCGCGAAAAACGTCAGTCGCATCGATGATCGCACGCGCCAAACTGTCTTACGACACCGAATGCGCGGCATCTTCTGCGATAACGAGCCGACTCTCCGGCCAAGCCCTCGACAGTTCCCATGCTGTCACGAACGTATCTGCCATATCGGTGGCATTCGGGAGGCTTCGGCCGCAATTGCGCTGATCGAAGAGGATGATCCGGTAGACCGAAGGATCAAAAATAGCGGCGAGCGGATGTCGAGCAACCGGAGCCAGGGCCGCCGTGCAGGTAGAGAGCGGGAGCTCCATCCGGATTGCCGCAAGCCTCCCAATAGAGTTGCTGCCCGGCGCCCATATCGAGAAAGCCGCGCTCGTAAGGCTCTTTTTCAGGATAGAGAATCGTCATGCGCCACCCAATTCGGTAGCCCCATGCACGACGCGCCTGTGACGGCGATCAGAGAAATTCGCGAAGTGTTTCCCGCGACTGAAGCGACAGAAACTCGATCGCGACCCCTTCCACGAAATGGCGGACAACGCGGCCACGCATATTGCCGAGGCGGAGCGGGGTGCCGATCGGCGGACGGACGTCGAGATCGACTGCGGCGCCCGAGAGCGACAAGTCCATAATTCGGCATTCGTAACGCGCACCGTCTTCCAAGGTGATCTCGGTTTTGGTCTCGCGCGGCGTCAGGCGGTCGTGACGACGGTCCTCGGGAAGGCCGAGTTCGTGCTTATTGGCCAGCCAGGTGAGTTGCGCCGCAAGTTTCTCGCGCTTGCGTTCGGTTGCATGGATCGACATCGAGAAACCGCGACCATCAACCGTCTGCACATAGCCTTCGACGCGGCCCAGGTGATCGATGTAAGCAACGACACGCTCGTTGGCACGGGGACGTCCCTGGCAAGTCACGTACATATCGCCCGGCGACATGTCGACCACGAGGCACTCATACTCCTCGTAGTTCGCCAGCATCAGCCGGCCCTGCATGTTGATGGGCACGCGTTGAAAGGCACCTTGTTCGAGGCGAGGCGCAGTCCGTTGAGTTTGAACTTGCTGGAACGCGTGCATCAAAGGGCTTCTTCATGAAATACTACCAGCCGATCTTTACCCGCAATCCCTTAACAGAAGGTTGTTCAGGTTCGTCCCCTATGCACCCAACCGGTTGTGTCGAATCGAGACGGCGGGCGCGTCGGGCTCAGCAAATAGGCCCGACATGACGCGGCGCATCGTATCGGCAATCGATGGCGGACGCGGGAACTGCGGACGCTCATCGTCAAACTCCGTTTCATCACGCTCGTCCTCGTTGCCGAGCCGCTCGTGCAGCAATCGGCTGCGATCAAGAGCAAGGAACTGCAACGGCACGACTTCCAGCCACGTTGCCGCGACCGCGGGAGCGATCGCGCCCAACAGCTTATCGCATTCGGCGCCCTCGGAGCGCAGCGGCAGCAGGATTATTTCAAAGCAGGCACTATGGCCGGCCGTGGTGAAACCTGTGGCGTTGATCAGCGTGGGGATTGCGTGCGCCATAACGCCAGCAGCAATATGCTCGATATCGTCACTCCCATGCGTCCAGAGGTCTGAAAACGCGGTCCCTCCGAGATCACGTCCAAAGAGGTCGCAGATGCGCGTTCCGGCAAGACGGAAGGCGATCCGTCCCGTTTCGCTGGCTTCGAGCAGAAACACACTTGAAAGAATCTGTCGCAAATCCGTCGGTTCAACCTGCGACCGCAGTGGCGCCAAGTCACGACCGCGGATGCGATTCCAATATTCGAATAGGTCGATCGTTGTTTTGATACGCATTGTGGCACCGGCTGTTTCATTTCAAATCAGAATACGGCCGTCATGGCCTTGTACTGGGACGCGGTGCGTATTTCATGCCAACTCGCAGCAGTTAAGGTTAAAGAAGGGTTTCGATTGAGCGGGGAGCTGTCCCATGGCAGTCTTTGCCCATCGCTTCCTGTCTTCGGGAAGTTCAGCACAGACTGTCAGGCGCCGAGGCATTCTCGGAACGCTCGAGGGCCGTCCGGTCTTTGCCGGACGGCTTTTTTTTTGACTTGCCGTCCTGTAAGGCTGTGCCGCAATTCAAGCGAGGACGAAGATGAACGAGCACTCGGTCGAGCCGCAAGCGGCGATGGAGCCCCCGGCAACACCGCCGCCGGCACCGATCTTCAATCTTCCCGGTCCGGTGCTCACAGCGCTTGCGCTCCTGGGGCTGATTTACGCTGTTCAATCACTTCTTCTGTCCGGCGGTGGTCTCGACTGGCTGTTCTTCAATTTCGGGTTCATTCCGTTGCGCTACATCACGCCGTTGTCCGAGCAGGGACCTCAGCTTTTCTGGACGCCGATCACCTATTCACTCCTTCACGGCAGCATCGAGCACATCGTTTTCAACGGACTATGGCTCATGGCCTTCGGCACACCGGTGGCGCGGCGAATTGGTACGTCTCGTTTCATTGTTTTCTGGGTGCTATCGGCGATCGCGTCAGCCGCTCTCCATGCCGTCCTAAATTGGGGCGCGGCTACGCTGCTGATCGGCGCGTCCGGGGTCGTGTCTGGCCTAATGGGCGCTGCCTGCCGCTTCGCTTTCCCACCCGAACGGCGGATCGCCCCGCCAGCGCATCTCAATACACGTCTTTCGATACGCGACGCGTTTCGCAGCCGCACGGTCGTTGCATTCATTCTCTTTTGGTTCGTCGGCAACCTGCTGATTGCGGTCGGCGTCCCGCTGATCGGTGACGGATCGCAGGCAATCGCCTGGGACGCTCACATCGGAGGGTTCATTTTTGGCTTCGCTCTCTTCGGTCTTTTTGACCGGGAACCGCCCGAGAAACCGACAATTTCAGAGACATCGGATATATTGCAATCTTGAGAGTTGGAGTGCACCATTCGAACTGATCCGCGATGGGAGGAGTAAACCGCTGCGGATGCCTGTGATCAGTAGAAGTGCTTCACTTTCGACATAGGAGGTTCAAAATGTCCAATACAGTCAAAGCCATACTCGACGCAAAGGGCAGGGATGTGGTGACCGCCGGTCCGCATACAACCGTTTCCGAAGCTGCCGTGATTCTCAGCAAGAAGAAGATTGGCGCTATCGTCATCGTCGGGATGGAAAACAAGATTTCCGGGATTTTTACCGAGCGCGACGTGGTTCACGCGATCGCTAGGGCGGGAGCAGCCTGTCTCGATCAGCCGGTTGCATCGTTGATGACCGCAAAGGTTTATCGGTGCCATGAAGATTCGACCGTGAACGACCTGATGGGGCTAATGACCAGTCGCCGCTTCCGTCACGTTCCCGTTGAAACCAACGGCAAGCTCGTCGGTATCATCTCGATCGGTGACGTCGTGAAGACACGCATCGCGGAGGTCGAACTGGAAGCCGAGCAGATCAAGGCCTACATCGCCGGTTGAACGCGTCGCCGGCCCCTAGAGGGAGCCGGCGAATAGTTCCTGCATCCGTTTCAATTCGGGAAGCCTCAGCTTGGCTTCCTCGTAGCCGCGCTCGATGGCTTCGCCGGCGCGATGGAATTCCGAGAGACCGATATCGCCAAGGCGCGGCTGAATCGAGATATCCGGCGGGTCGCCCGCCAAGCGGGCCCGCGCAATCCTGTCCTGGATGATGTTAAAGGCCTGCACCATTACGCCGGTCATGCCGAGCTTGGCGTAAGGCGCCTCTTCGCGCCGCTGGACCTCGGACGGCGAGAGCGTGGCGTTGTGTCTGACGACCGCCGATCGACCGTAGAGATCGTAGTTCAGGTTGACGGCGACCACAAGCGGCTGCTCATAAGCGCGGCATACGGAAACGGGCACCGGATTGACCAACGCACCGTCGACGAGGGTTCGTTGGTTGCTGCGTACTGGCTCGAAAATACCCGGTAGTGCATAGGAGGCGCGAAGCGCCGTGATCAACGAGCCATTGGCAATCCAGACCTCGTGGCCGGTGTTGACTTCAGCGGCAACGGCGACGAACGGCCGGTCCAGATCTTCGACATTCAGCCCTTCCAGATGCTCCTGCATCCGCTTCGTCAGCCGCATGCCGCCAAACAAGCCGCTGCCGCCGATGGTCAGGTCAAGCAGGCTGGCAATCCGGCGCATCGTCAGCGAACGGGCGAACGCTTCGAGCTCATCGAGTTTGCCGGCGAGATAGCAGCCGCCAACCAGGGCACCGATGGAAGTTCCGGCAACCATGCCGATCTCGATACCTTCCTCATCGAGGGCGCGCAGGACACCTATATGGGCCCAGCCGCGCGCGGCGCCTCCGCCCAATGCAAGGGCAAGCTTTGTTCTCTTTGGGGCAGGTGCGGGCGCAGGAGCGAGAGGAGTATTCATGTCTGGCGCGGTCGGGCTGCTGGCATTGGACGCGCCCGCTTCGGAGCTTTGGCGGTACAAACCCCAATTCAGCATGGCTCGTCTCCCTCCCGGCAAACAATTAAAAACGAACTATATTAGTGTCCCGCGTCCCTTTCCAATTCGTATATAGGCGTAGATTTTGGCCCAATAAGAGGCAATTGCCTGCTTTTATGTCTCTTTTCCATAGACTTCGGTCGGGTCGAACTGGAGCTCGTCGTCGACGATTTCGAGCATCGGCTTTCCGTCTTCGAGGTTCACGGTCCTATAGAAACACGACCGCCGGCCAGTGTGACAGGTCGCGTCATGGCCAGCGACCTCAACCTTCAGCCAGATGGCATCCTGATCGCAATCCGTACGGATTTCCTTGACCATCTGGGTGTTTCCAGACGTCTCGCCCTTGATCCAGAGCTTGCCACGCGAGCGGCTGAAGTAATGCGCTTTGCCGCTCTGGATGGTCAGGGCGAGGGCCTGCGCATTCATATGCGCAACCATCAGCAGTTCGCCATCGTTGGCGTCGGTGACGATCGCGGTGATCAGGCCGCGATCATCGAACCGCGGCGTGAAGTCGCCGGCGTCCTCGAGTTCTGATTTATCGTCGGACGGTGCATTGAACGCAAAGGGCATCATCGCGGCTTTCTTAGATGAAGCCGTATTCAGCGGCTCCGGACCATAGACATGAATCGGGCTTGATCAGCCGGCTCAGTTTTAAACGTTCCGGTAAATGTTGTCGTCAATGTGGTGGAGCCCTGCTTTTGCACACCGCGCATGGCCATGCACATATGTTCGGCTTCGATCATCACCGCAACACCGCGCGGAGCGAGCGTTTCATCGATCGCTTTTGCGATTTGGGCGGTCATGGTTTCCTGCGTTTGCAGGCGACGGCCGTAGATCTCAACGACACGCGCGATCTTCGACAGGCCGAGCACCTTGCCGTCCGGCATGTAGGCGACATGCGCCTTGCCAATGATGGGCACCATATGGTGTTCGCAGTGCGAGAAGAACGGAATGTCCTTCACCAGGACCATGTCGTCGTAGCCGGCAACTTCTTCGAACGTGCGGCCAAGCACATCTTCGGGGTCCATATCATAGCCGGCAAACAGCTCACGATAGGCTTTGGCCACACGCGACGGTGTGTCGAGCAAGCCTTCACGCGATGGATCGTCACCTGCCCAACGCAGGAGCGTGCGAACGGCGTCCTCAGCCTCTTTCTGGCTGGGCCGATCGGCATCGAGATCGGCGGGGGTCTGCGGAAAATTCTTGATGATGGCGTCCATATGTAACAGTCTCCTGATCCGCTTTACGGATCGTCTTTCGGACTAGCCACTGGCAATTCCACTCAAGGGAATTCATGCACCTTTGGCAGGCTCCGGGGCTTTCAGGGCTTTGTTTGCGGCCCTTCCGGCACGGTTTCCCAATCAAACTTAGCCGAGGCCATTGCAATTTTCTGGCCTTCGAACGACATACATATAGGAAAACGGCATCTGTATGTAAGTCTCCCGGCACGACACGCTGTGTTTTTCTTTTGTGCTACAATGAGCTTTGAGGCGCCGATCCGCATGAATTCTGGAGCGGAATCCACGATGGACGACATCTACAACAGCAAAATTCTCGAATTTGCGGGCAATATTCCGCTGATCGGCAATCTACCGGATGCGGACGCCAGCGCCCAGGCGCACTCCAAGCTTTGCGGTTCCAAGGTCAAGATTTGGCTGAAGATGGATGGCGATACCGTGAGCGGATTTGCCCACGACGTCAAAGCCTGCGCACTCGGCCAAGCGTCCTCCTCGATCATGGCCCGCCATGTCATCGGCGCCAATACGACGGAACTACGCAAGGCGCGCGAGGACATGCTGGCGATGCTGAAGGCGGACGGCGAGGGGCCGGAAGGCCGGTTCGAGGACATGCGCTATCTCCGCCCGGTGAAGGATTACAAGGCGCGACATGCCTCGACGATGCTGACCTTCGACGCCGTCGTCGATGCGATCGGCCAGATTGAGGCCAAGCGCGCTGAAACCATCGAAGCGTGAGCAACACCGCCGATGTGTGAATTCTGTTCGATCAATCGCGATGATGAAGACGAGGGGGGCGCTGCTGCTCCCCGTACAGCCTCGCGTTCCTATTCCCGCAACTACGCCGGCCCGTTTCACAAGACCCCAGGCAGGGTGCTCGGGATGGGTTTCATTCGCGCTTATCAACTGACCCTGTCCGGTTTTATCGGCAATTCATGCCGCCACATCCCGACCTGCTCTGAATACGGCTATGAGGCGGTAGCGCGCCATGGACTGTGGAGTGGCGGCTGGATGACGCTGTTTCGTGTCGCCCGTTGCGGGCCGGGTGGCACGAGCGGGCTCGACCCGGTTCCCGAGCAGCTCGGCGAGCGCTTCCATTGGTGGACGCCCTGGCGCTATCTCGCGCTTGGCCGCAAGGCGGCCGAGGGATGAGGCAACGCGTATTTTGGGCCTTTCGTCACGGCCACGATGTCACCCTCAAGGATATTCTTGACGATCTTCCCAAGGACGGCAGGGAGTTCCGGAAGGCATGATTTACGTGGCGCTATTGCACAGCATCGTGCTTGCGCCTGGACGACGCGTCGTGATGTCCGACCTTCGCGACATGGCAACGGACATCGGATACCGAAATCCGCGGACCCTGGTCTCCACCGGCAACATCGTCTACGAGGCCGAAGCCGTGGCGCTCGTCGATATGGAGGCCACGCTCGAGGCAGCCTTCAGAGCACGGTTCGGCAAACCGGTCGATATCATCGTGCGCAAGGGCACCGACTGGCAGAAGCTAGCGAAGTCCAATCCGTTCCCGGACGGTGAGGGCAGCCAAGTGATCGTGCGGGTGATGCGCAAGCCACTACCGGCGGCTGTCATGGCGACGCTTCGCCCTTATGCCGATCCGACGCAACGCATGGCGCTCACTGGCGGCGATCTTTGGATCGATTTTGCCGACAAGCCGAGCCAATGGAAGTTGCTTTCGGCGTTGACGACCAAGCGCATGGGCGTCGGCACGTTGCGAAACTGGAATACGGTTCGTGGCCTGGCTGAAATGATCGGCTAAGCCGGCTTTTTCTTTACTCAAGCAGCAAATCTCGGTATCAGGCGGCGGCGCATTCGTACGGACGAAGCGCTTCATTGCAACCACCCGCATTCGTTGGCGGGACTGGACAAGGAGAATTCTAAATGTCCCAATCCGTTTCCCTGACATTTCCCGACGGTTCCGTGCGCAGCTACGATGCTGGCGCAACCGGCAAGGACGTCGCCGAATCCATTTCCAAGTCGCTTGCCAAGAAGGCCGTCGCGATCGCCATCGATGGTCAGGTCCGCGATCTTTCCGACCCGGTGACGGCAGGCACAATTGAAATCATCACCCGCACCGACGACCGCGCGCTGGAGCTGATCCGGCATGACGCAGCCCACGTGATGGCGGAAGCGGTGCAGGAGCTCTGGCCCGGCACGCAGGTAACAATCGGGCCGGTCATCGAGAACGGCTTCTACTACGACTTTGCCAAGAACGAGCCCTTCACCCCAGACGATCTGCCGAAGATCGAAAAGAAAATGAAGGAAATCATTGCCCGCAACGCGCCCTTCACCAAGCAAGTCTGGTCGCGTGAGAAAGCCAAGGAAGTTTTCGCAGCCAAGGGCGAAAGCTACAAGGTCGAGCTCGTCGATGCGATTCCCGCCGGCCAGGATCTGAAGATCTATTACCAGGGCGACTGGTTCGACCTTTGCCGCGGACCGCATATGGCGTCCACCGGTCAGATCGGCACGGCGTTCAAGCTGATGAAGGTCGCCGGCGCCTATTGGCGTGGCGACAGTAACAATCCGATGTTGACCCGCATCTACGGCACGGCATTCGCCGAGCAGGCTGATCTCGACAATTACCTGCACGTGCTTGCGGAAGCCGAAAAGCGCGATCATCGTCGCCTCGGCCGCGAAATGGATCTCTTCCACTTCCAGGAAGAAGGTCCGGGCGTTGTCTTTTGGCACGGCAAGGGCTGGCGCATGTTCCAGACGCTGGTTGCCTATATGCGCCGCCGCCTCGCCGAAGACTACCAAGAGGTCAACGCGCCGCAGGTGCTCGACAAGTCGCTGTGGGAAACCTCCGGCCACTGGGGCTGGTACCGCGACAACATGTTCAAGGTCACGGTTGCCGGCGACGACACCGATGACGACCGTGTCTTCGCGCTGAAGCCGATGAACTGCCCCGGCCACGTGCAGATCTTCAAGCATGGCTTGAAATCCTACCGTGAACTGCCGATCCGCCTTGCGGAATTCGGCACCGTGCATCGCTACGAGCCGTCAGGCGCGCTCCACGGGTTGATGCGCGTGCGCGGCTTCACGCAGGACGATGCGCACATCTTCTGCACCGACGAGCAGATGGCGGCCGAGTGCCTGAAGATCAACGACCTGATCCTCTCGGTCTACAAGGACTTCGGCTTCGACGAGATCACCATCAAGCTTTCAACGCGCCCGGAAAAGCGCGTCGGCTCAGACGACCTTTGGGATCGCGCCGAAAGCGTGATGACTGAAGTGCTGGAGACGATCCAGCAGCAGTCGAACAACATCAAGACCGGCATCCTGCCGGGTGAGGGCGCGTTCTACGGTCCGAAGTTCGAATATACACTGAAGGACGCCATCGGCCGTGAATGGCAATGCGGCACGACGCAGGTCGATTTCAACCTGCCGGAACGCTTCGGCGCCTTCTACATCGACAGCAACTCCGAAAAGACGCAGCCGGTGATGATCCACCGCGCCATCTGCGGCTCGATGGAACGCTTTCTCGGCATCCTGATCGAGAATTTCGCAGGACACCTGCCGCTGTGGGTATCGCCGCAGCAGGCCGTCGTCGCAACGATCACGTCGGAGGCAGATGGCTACGGCGCCGAAGTTGCGGCAGCCCTGCGCGACGCCGGGCTGGCGGTCGAAACCGACTTCCGTAACGAGAAGATCAACTACAAGATCCGCGAGCATTCCGTTACGAAAGTTCCCGTCATCATCGTCTGCGGCAAGAAGGAAGCGGAAGAGCGCACGGTCAACATTCGTCGCCTCGGCAGCCAGGAGCAAACCTCGATGTCGCTTGACGAAGCGATCGCAAGCCTGGGGCTCGAAGCAACACCGCCGGATATCCGTCGCAAGGCCGAAGCCAAAAAGGCGAAGGCGGCCTAGTTGATACGCATCTGACGGCGCCCACAGGCGCCGTCAGAAGTATGTCACGTATCCGCAATATAGCCATCGCATTGATGAGGAGGGGATATTCCCGACGCGGATTTGCGCTTTGAACAACTATCCTACGGGAATGATCGCGACGTCAGGCTGTACAACCTCTGGCGTACCGACATCGTCGGCAAGGGCGATCGCGCGTTCGGAAAGATGCTGGATTTCATCGACGTCCAACTCAACATCAGGGGCAACTGGCCGATCAACGACATTCCTAAAGACCCGATCGTGATCGTTGCCAACCATCCCTTCGGCATCGGTGACGGGATCGCCGTATTGGCGCCCCGCGAAGATGCGAAAGATCACCTGACCCGGTCATCAGACCGATCAATCAGTCGGCATCAGCGCCGCCGGTTGCGCCCTGCAACTGGTCGTAGGAGGGAAGGGGCTGGGGCCCGGAAGAGGCTTGTCCCGGCTGCGGGTCAGCCTGGAGTTGGACCGTTTTTGCGGCTGCGGTGGGTGCTTCAGGCTGGACATCCTTCATCAGCACTTCGACGTCAGTATTCTTGCCGGCCTCGACCTTGAAATCGCGCTGGTAGATCTTGTCCTTGTTTCGCGCAACGGCGGAGTATTCACCTTCGGCAAGCACCATGGTTGGGAAGGCACTGACGCTTTCACCGACGCTGTCGCCAGCCGCCGTCAGGATCGACCAAGCGGTATCGGCGATTGCCTCGCCGCCCGCTTCCGACACCAGCTTGAAGGTGATCTGCGCCGCCTTATGCTGGATCGTGGCTTCGGTTAGCTTGCCTGCCTCCACCTGAATGTCGGCTCGGATTGAGGCGTTCGTTTCGCCGTATTCAGAGATAATGTGGTACGTGCCCGCATTCAGGCGAACCACCGTGTTGGGGGGCACGTCCGCCATGACGAGGCCCCGCTCGCCGTCTTCGCGCACTTCGGCAGAATAGATGGAGAAACTGAGTTGATCCGGCCGGATGCGGACGTCGGAGCCCGAGACCGCGTTCAGAAGCAATCCGCCTGCCTCCAGCACCATCGTCTGCTTGCCGACCGTGCCGTCTTCGGGAACCGTGAGTTTGCGGGTGACGCCGGCGCGGCCGAAGGAGACGTTGACGAAATAGTCTCCCGGCGCGAGCTGGAAGTCCGCGGAGCCGCCCTGCGACGATGCGATCAGGGGGAGTTTGCCGTCTGAGCCGGCCATGGGGCTGAACACGTACCAGGACAGACCGTCCTGGACCGCATCACCATTGGCCGTCAGCTTTGCCTCAAGGGCGACCTCGCGCAGCTTCGAGCCTTGCGGCGCCGTGCCCGGAGCAATGAAGGCGTTCAGCTTCGGCATCTTTGCCGTCGTGTCGAGTTGCTTGAAGGTCTGGAAGGCCTCCTGCGCCTGGCCGCTCAACGGCAGCAGGGCAGCGAAAACGAAGGCGAGGCTGATGCGTGCAAATGGCGAAATGCCAACCATGTGTCGTGCGAACCAATTGACATCTGAAATCACAGAGGCCACTTCAAGACCAACGCGATGGCAAATTCAAGACCCATCCCCAATGCTGTAATGAAAATGGAAGTCTCTCCCGCATGAAATCGGATATCAAGCTGATATTCGGCTTTCCTTGTTTTTCAATGACATGCGTAACTGAGTCACTTATCCAAACCCCGCATTTGCGCGCTTGAGTCATTTATTCACGTTCCGCTTTGTTCCACATTTTTGCCGGGTAAAGGGTAGGGTGGGTTTGCATTCCTAACGCTAGGAAAGCAAAATCCGGGCGCTTTTTGCCGATGCGCACGTCCGGCGCTAATATGGCGCATGGTCGAGAATTCAGCCCGGATCTTCGAAAGCATGATTACCGGCTTGCGGGCGCAAGGCATGTCGTTTGGCGAGATCGCCAGCCTAAGCCATGTCAGCCGAACGACGTTATGGCGCGGCAGCGTTGGCGAGTCCCGCCAGCCTAGTGCCGACAGCTTCGTCCGCCTGCAAAGCCTATGGATATCCAAGGGCTGTCCGAATTCACCGAAATAAGGCCGGTCAAGCCAAGGAAACGGCGGCAGGGGAAATTGCGAAACCCCTGCCGCCGCCTCTGATCCAGCATGTGCAAGCACGCTAGCTGGGAATCACCATTTCGCGCCCGTCAGATACGAAACGCGGCCCGCCCGGCGCATGGCCCAGCTAACGTCCTCGATCACGCGAACCGAGATGATCGCCATTTGCCAAGCGCTGATATGCGGCGTGTCGGTAACGGCGGCGGTGCCGCTCGATCCGGTCGCTACCGGCAAGGGCGCGTCGGTGCTGATGTAGCTGGCGTCCTCGCTGACGTCGATCTGGCCGTTGTCGGCGCTGGCGGCGAAATCGGCGGCGTCAATCGCAATGACGGTCTTGGCCGGGACGCTATCGCTGACGATCAGATCGGCGCTACCTGGCAGTAGCAAGCCAAGGCTGGTCGCCTGTATCGGGTTCATGATGAACGCCAAGGCTGACGGGGCCGGATTGATCGCCGCCGCCAAGGCCGATAGATCAGCCGCCGCCGCCGCCGCCGTGGCCGGGTCGGTCGCCGCCGAGGGCGTAAGGCCGGTCAAGCCATTCAATAGCCCGGCTGGCTGACTGGCCGTCGCCGCGCCATTGCCGAGCAATACGGCATCGACGCCAAGGCTGAGGTCGTCGGAAAGCCCTTGCCGAATGACCGACTCGATGGTCGGCATGCTGGCCTGCGCAAGCTCGCGGGTATACGGCGAAAGCACCGCCGTCTTATGCGGCACCAGCACCGCGCCAGCCGAAAGGGAAATCGACCGGACGCTGATCGTCGCGCCTTCGCCTACGAACGGATTGAACGAGCCGGGCGCGGATCGCGCCGGAAAGCGGACGCCCGCCGTCCCGCTGAGCGATATCGTCGTGCCGCGCCGGGAAAGGGCGGAGTAGACCGAGGCCGGGGCCAAGCTGGTGAACAGGCCGGGATAGTTCGTCGTATTCGCCAGCACGCCAGCCCAATCGACAACGTCCGTGCGCGCTGGCGACGTATAGGCGCGGCGCATGTAGGCGTCCGGGGCCTTGATTACGTCAGGCAGGCCGGGCGAATTCGGGAAAAGCTCCTTCGCCAAGCTTTCCGGGTCGCTGCCGTAGTTGGCGGCGGCAATCAGGCGGACGGATATCGATCGGATCAGCGAGCGATATGGGGCTGGCGGCGGCTTGCTGCCTAGCTGGGACTTGATGCCGGAAAGCGCCCGGAGGCCGTCCAGATCGCGGCGGACGGATACCAGCAGGCTTTTGATATTGCCAAGCTGGCCGTCAAAGACGTGCGCCTGCTTGTCCAGCGCCGAGCGCCAATTGTCGGCCCCGTTGCGAAGCGCCGTTTCCAGCGCCGAAAGGATATCGCCCGCGTTCATGTCGCGCATGCCTTGCCCTCCAATTCCCTGATGCGGGCCTCAAGCGCCGCAAGATCGGCCCGGTGGATTTCCTCGAATATCGCGGCAAAGCGGCGGGCGACCTGATCCAAGCCGCGCGCAAAGGCCTCGCTGATCGCCCGCTCGGCAACCTCGGTAAATGCGTCCGCTACCATTTTCCTGAGATCAGCATCGGTCATAGAAAAGCCTCCGCGTGGGAACGCCGAGGCTGACCAATTCTCGGTGCCGGGCGGGACTCCCGGCGCTTCACCACGTATATACATATCACAAGTCACCGGGCGGCGACAGCAAGGAGAACCGCCATGCTCGGCAATCCCGCTACAATCCGTTGGCGACTCCGCCATTGGCAAAACCTTGGCCTCGACCGGCAAGGCGCGCTGCTGGCGTTGGCCGACGATAGCTATGTTCCCGATCTGCTGGACGCCTACGAGGTCGCCGCAATGGCCGGGCTTTCGATCCATGCCATTCGCAAGCGCCGCAAGCGCGGAAAGCCGCCTGCGGGCATGCGCCTCGGCGCGTCCGTCCTGTATGGCAAGGGCGCGGTCGTCGGCTGGCTGGTTGCCAGTATTCCGATCTGGAATATTGGCGATGAAAGCCGATCAGGCGGCGGTTAGGCGGGATGCCTGCGGGCGACATATGTACCCACGAAGGCAACAAGGCCCTTTTTCTGATACTCGGAAGAAGTTGTCCGATTCCCGGCGCCGGTCCTAAAGGATCCGCCCTATTTCCCGTATCATCCCCCCGCCAGGACCATCCTATCTTAGTTCCTTGTGGGCATCGCTCTTTCTTGCCGCTCGGCTACTTTCGCAGATCAGCGCCTTAAACTAGCGTTGAACCATGATCGAAGAACTGAACAATATCGCCAACGAAATGGATGGTTTGCTTCCGCTCTTCGTTGATGGCGGCAATATCTCAGGGCTTGTCCTTCCAACAAAACCCTCAGCGACCTTCCATGCTCTTGTGATCGAAACAAAGTCGATCCTTGACCAAGAACTCGGTTACACAAACGAATACTCGCTCGACATGCTGAAGGTTCTTTCACATGCAAGAGTTTACAAGGGCGGGCCATCTTATGCATCGGTAGAGGAGACCTCCGAGGTAATCCGCGCCGCAGTTCGAGCAGTAGAGCGAAAGCGACGAGCCGTCCCCGCAACACCGCTGCTGGCGAAGCCTTATGTCGATCCGACCCGAATTGTCGGGCTACAGGGTCTGGGAAGAGGACCTTGGGACTTTGCTCGTTTGGTAGAACTTTGCCGGGAAATCAATGTAGCGGCGGCCAACAGGTGTCATTTGTCTACCGCTATGCTCCTCCGCACAATTATCAACCATGTCCCGCCGGTTCTCGGCTTTAGCACCTTTGCCGAGGTTGCCAATAACTACGGCGGAGCCAAATCGCAGAAATCATTCAAGTTATCCATGCAGCGGCTTGAGGGCTCATCTCGTAACATTGCCGACATGCATTTGCATTCGCCGATCAGAGCTAGTGAAGACGTACCGACAGCGGTTCAAGTAGACTTCGCTAACGATCTTGACGTCCTTCTTGGGGAGATTATTCGCGTAACCAGCGAGTTGCCCTGACTGTCGCTCATAGGCTTTGTCCGCCAAGTCCGGAAAGCGCTCTTTGCGGACGTTCCTATTTGCACATCCGGTAGATAACCAAAGCAGCAAGTGCCATCGCGATGGCAGCCAATGCGCGCTCGACACACCTAAGCCACCGCGACTTGGCGGGGGCACCATCGAAAAAACCGCTTATCACGTGGCCAAGGAAATCCAGCAACTCACCCATAATCGTCGCCCTATCAGGAACATCGGAACGCTCTCATCATCGCATCCGATGTCCTTCGATCCTGTTACGATGGCCGCCATCGGCCGAGTGCGGTCTTCCGCTTCGCGCCAATAGCTGACATTGCTTCGACATGTGTCTCACACGTCGAGGTCGTAGATGGCAAAGTCGGCGCAGCGGCCTATCGTCTCTCGAAGAAACGTCACTGCATTTCGCGCCGGGGCGTCGCTGTATACAGGGGGCTCGAATTGATGTAGCCAACCCCAAACCGTCAGGATCGGTGGGATTGACAGCTTCTCAAAACGAACTTTTTGGTAGTACCGGATAGTTGTTATCTTACCGCGATCAACCAATGTCAGCGCGAATGGTCCGCCGTCGTAGCCGAAAAATGAGTGACCGGGATCGGGCAAAGGAACTTTCCGAACAAGCTCCAACAGGAGGTATCGTTCAGGCAATGGCTGCTTGACGGGAGGGATTGGGTCGGAGACCTTCGTCTTTCGTTTGTCGGTCTTTGGCCTTGCCGTGCATCGAATTGGATCGAATGTTGCTTGGGAATACGCTTCAAGGTTGCTCACGAGTAGAATCGAAGGAAGGTCCTCAGGCAAAGTATGCACCGGCAGCGCATCAATATCGGCTTGATAGGCCAACTCCGCATTTTGAATAGCGGTACTAGCATGTTTCCAAAAGGACCACGGTATCGCGAAATAGGCAACGGCGACAGCGACGATGATTGCAGGATGCCATTTCCGGATCAAGTAGCCGACAACCGGGATTAGCCCTACAAAAAGCAAAGCCGGCCAAAGCGCATAAAGGGTTGGGACCAACATAACAGCGCCCATTATGATCGCGGCTAAATACATATTTCGCAAACGTCTCCGTTAGGCGGCCTTGTTGCAAGACTCACACACTACCAATCGACAGCAATGAAAATGTTGAGATTTTCCCTCGAATCTTAGGTTAGCCGTCTTTGGCGAGCGAGGACCGCTCAAACGGCCAATGCGTAGCGAGCTAGTCGCGTCGACTCCGGCTACGCTGGTGCTCATGTGATCCCAGCTCTTGTTCGAAAGTGTTCATCACAATTAGTGCCCAATGACCGCTATGGGCCGATAGCGGTGGCTGGATTCTACGAGTCCTTTTTCGAGATTTGCAATTCCCTCGCGCTGCTTGCACGGACGCACGCAAATACACCTAAACAAAAACGGAGCAGGAAAAGCCAGATCGAATATCTCTGCCCCGTTTGCAACGCCGCACCTGTAAGAACAATCCCTACGATTCCCAGCAAACGTCGTTTCACAATAAAAACGAGCCACAATGTGCACAGCATTAGGAGTGCCAACGCTGGCACGCTGACGAGCAAGAAAAAAAGGAGTTGCTCACTTTCCACAATCGCACCTACTTCCTCAATGCCAAGATTAGTGATGTATTGGGCGATTGGCTGCAAGGGTTATTGCTGCTTGTCGCGGCGACCGCTTCGGGCCGCCAGGAGACATTTGCCGATATCTCCAAAGCGCCAATTGCCGCCAGGCACTCCTCACTCTTCGTATCTGCTCGCGACTGCGAGCGTTCTGTCCTCATTGCCCATCAGCTCAACAACTCCGGCGTGCTCGAAGCTCGTGGGTTGAATGCGATACCAAACTCCGATGTCGAACTCGCGCCCAAGATTTGGATAATAAAAGTACGAGGTGTCTTTTACGGAAATATGCTCGTCAAACTGCCAACCAGTCAGAAGCTGTTCAAAGTCTTTTGGATTGATTGCGAAGGCACAAGAGACGATCACATCGGTGATGGCACCAGATGAACAATCTACATTGCGGACAGACGGAGGAACCGACTGAATGTTTAGGATGAAAGCCAGACGGCTCGGGTCCTTGAGGCGGTCAAGGCTATTAATAGCCGTGATGAATCCCCATAGCACCGCAGACCCCGCTAAAATCAGTACGAGTGCTCGGGCAAACTTCACTATCTCACCGTCGGTTTCAATCAGAAGGTACGTTTTACCAGCGACCCGTGCCTGAATAGTGAGAGAGATCAGTAGAATTTTCTAAGTCCGGTTAGGGCCGAAAGCAGTCATCGTTGATATCGCCAGCCTGAAGACAGAAAATCCGTTGGATAACCGGCGCTGCCGCCTTCAGCGATCTTGCCTAAGCGCCTCGTGCGCAGTTCCGTGTTCTGTGGCTTTGGAGGGAGCTGCATGGACAACTGGACGAGGAAGAGCGACGAGGAGGTATTCGAAGAAGCAAGCGAACAGCCGGGATCGCAAGCGTCGTATTCGCGCTATACCGAGATCCGCCGTCGAACCTACCTGCTGAACAAGCGGGTGGCGGAAAGCCAGATGGCCGCGTCCGATTGGCAAATCAAGGCTGCAAGGGCGACGGTCGAAACGGCTCGATGGACGAAATACTCGGCAATTGCCGTTGCCGCATCGGTCATCATTGCCAGCGTTAGCGTCATCGTTCAGGTCGTGGACTAGGGTTGCATCTGAGCCGGAAGTGGTTGCCATGCGGCGATAATCTGCGTCTTCGAAATGCGCTGGCTATCGACGGCAAAGCCGCTGGCCTCAAGCTCGGCCCGGATATTGTCGGCGTTGTCGCTGGAAAAGCTGCCGTTGGCGCAAAGGCAGGCCACGTCATGCTGCTGGCCGTCCGAGTCCACCACGGTCAGATACAAGATCGAGCGCGGCTTCGGCCTGTGATCGGAAAGCTGAATTACCTCGGCCATGTCATGCCCTCCATGGCCGTCACCAGTCGGTGACAAGCTTACCAGAGAAGGGAGCGGCCAGCGAAAGCCAGCCGCCCGCGATGGTCAAGCCGTTTCTGCCCAGCGAAAGCCAGCCGAGTCATCAGGGACAATATACTCAAGCTGATCAGCGAGCCGCATTGCTCGCTCCCCGGCATCCAACAATGCAGCTTTGAAAGCTTGCTTGGTAAGGTCTGGAAGCGTTTCCGCGCATCATTCAGCCAATCAAGGCTGCTATACTGGCCGAAGGTTTCATTGATGTAGGCGATAAGTTCCTCGTTGTGCGCCTCCTCTTCCCCTGTCTGGCCGTCTATGCGTGCCTCGGCTTTGGCGATCCGCTCAAGCAATGGCTGACTTCCCCCCATGGCCTCGATTTGCCGCCGCGTATCGGCCAGCATTTCCCGGAGTTCGTCGTAGCTGTAGCGCCACGGATCTCCCGGCATAGTGCTGATTGCGTCCTCGATCATGGCGATATAGTCGCCAGCGCTGATCTTCGGTGTGATATCCATTTTCCTTCCTCCGCAATTTATAGCCGCGCAAAGCTTTCCGGCCCCGCTTCCTCCAGAATGCCCGCGACCAGTGCTAGCGCTGCTTGCTCCGAAATATTGCTGACACCCCAAAAGCCTTCAGTTGCGTTTACAAAATCGGGACGCTCGTCGCTGACGTCGAAAATGAACGTGATGGCACCAAGCTTGCCTTGCGGCTCACGCTGAAACTCCGTCTGCCAAATCGACTGGACTACTTCCCAGAGGGCCTTTTGAGCGTCGGTTATATCGGCTTTCATTTTCCTTCCTCCTCATTTCGCCGGGATCGATCGGCTCCCGGTTTGCCGATCAACTTTCGTCGGGTTGCCAGCCAAGATGCTCGCGGCCAAACGCGACGATCTCCCCCGCCAAGTCCGGATCGAGCCTAATGCGACGTCGGATGATTCCGCCGCAATGCGGACAACGGCTGATCTCGCCAAGCCGTCCGCCGTTCAAGGCTTGCGCGGCATCGACCATCCGGCGCGGCCCGAACCCCTTGTCCATGAGAAATTCTTGGAGCTTCGGCGGGATCGAGGCGATTTGCTTGGCCCGCCATATCCAGACGCGGGAAACGCCGAGGTGGCCTGCAAGCCGACGCTCCGAATACGGCTCAAGCCCGGCCTCAAGATTGGCGATGTATTCCTCGAAATTCTCGGCGCGCTTCCAGTTGCGATTGCGCCCGGATGGGTGGCCCCCCGGGGAGCCAGTCTTTGCGGCCTTGATTGCTCGCCCCACCTTGTCGGTCAGATCGAAAACCGCCATCGGATCGAACTCCGGCTTGGCGTTCATGCCTTCCTCCTCCGTACCCGCTTGCCCGGCCTGGCGCAGCGCTGGCACCTTCGATTTGGCGCGAACCGCCCGCCGTCCGTCAAAAATGTGCTGAACAAGCGCCCGCAGTCGACACACTGACTAACCCAGCAGCCGAGCCGCACCCTGCCGCCATCCTTGCGGACGTACCCGATCCAGCCCGTCAACTCGTAGACTTGGCCGTTGTCGCGCATTTGCATGTGCCCGCCCGGCGATACCTCGACGTCCTCAAGCTTGCCCATGGCGCGCGCCTCCATTCAGCAAATCCAGCACCGCGCCGCTGACAGCCATGCTGCCGGACGTTCCTGTGGTTTCTGACGTTTCGCTCTCTTTGGGAGACAGACACAAAGCCGGGAGATTGCGCTCCCATGCATCAAAGAAGTCATCCCTCTGATAGCCTTTCAGGGTGGCGTCTTTTGATACTCTTACTTGCTTGCTTTGGACGTTGTGCTTTCGAAGAAGACGGGACACCTTCAAGGGAGTGATAGGCTTTCCTCCCGCTATTTCCCCCCAAGGTGCCTCTGTAATCTCGACAAGCTTCTCGATCAGTTTGGCGGTCGCGATATTGAAATGATACTCGCCACCCAATTCTATCTTTAGCCTTTCCTTTTCCGCCTCCCTTTCCTCGAAAATGTCCCTGATATCGGAGAGGAGTCGTAGCGGCAGGCTGATCTTGTGTTTGTCTCCCATAGAGGCCGAAACAGCCGTAACGCATGAAACGCGGGCGAGATCAGGCCAGCGCCCGCCAGCGACGTCGGCAACGGCAATCAGCGCCTCCCAGACGTCGGCGTTGCGATCCGTGACTCCGTCCGGCATTTCCGGTACGTGCCTGGCGAGCGCGGGCGCAACGGCCTTTGCCCACTCTTCCAGCCGCTTGCAAAGCGCCTCGCCTTCGGGCGCCTGCGCGCGTCGCCTGTATGGCTCGATCGGCTCGTCCCGCCGCCTCCTCAGCATATTGACGACGACGGATCTCGTGAGGATCGTATCCGGCAGATCGCCAAGGCCAGCGACGGCGACGGCGCAATAGGCGGACAACTCCTCCATTTCGACGCGCTTGCCTTTGACGACGCAGCGCCCGGTGACAGCGCCACGCCGATGCCCGGCATTGAGCAAGGCGCGAACCTCTTCATGTTCGCGGGCCTTCGGCCCGAAAAGCGCGTCGATCTCGTCGAAAAGGATTGTCGGCAGACCGGCCTTGTCGGCGACCTTCCTAAAAAGGTAGGCGCTGCTGCAATTGATCGCTGTAACCGGGCGCGGCACCAATAATTCGGTGACCTCAAGGCACCTTGTCTTTCCGCTGCCCGGCTCCGGGCTGAGAAAGGCGATCCGGGGCGTGCTTTCCCAGCAATCCATTAGATGGCAATGGGCACACCATAAGGTATGTGCGACGCGGGCGGCATCGTCTGGAAAGGCGATAAAGCGGCCAAGGAACGTTTCGATATCGTCCAGCAACGCCGCGCCGATCATTGGAGGGCCTTTTCCGTTCGGCCTGCTATTCATCGCCGCCGTCCTTGTACTCAGCCCGCCTGCGCCGAGCCTTGGCCTCCAGTTCGATGCGTTTCTGCCGCATGGCCTCGATCCGGTTGTCGAACTTGGGTGCGAATTCTTCGGCATACTGAATGTAAAGCCGCCGCCAACTGTCCTCGATCTCCGCCATCAGCTCGTCGGGTGGCCCTTGCGGCTTTTCGCCCCTCGCGTCGGCAAGCTGGCGTTGCGTGCTGGCAAGTTCGCGGCGGGTATCGGAAAGCTCCCCCTTGGCGTGATAAGCCTCGTTGCGGAAAAGCGCAGCCTCCTCGACGGCGGATAGCGGCGCGTCTGGATCGAGCTGCCGGGCCTCCATGCTTGTATGGATATCGGCCAACAGGCGTCGGCGGCTTTGCGTCTCGCGCTCGAAATCGCGGCGCGACTCCTCGATGCGGGCGAGCAAATCGCGCGCCGTTTCGGAATTGTAAGACATGAAATGCCCTTCCTGCGCTTGCGGCGCATGAATTGGCGGTCTCGATTTTGTATGACGTTCCCCTGTAGGCAACGCTGGCGGGCTGGACGTATCGATGCGGGGGGCGGCTGGTTGGTTCCGATCCAGCCGAGCCATGGGGTCAGCCCTTCAGCTTTGTATGCGGCATTGCGGCGTTGCCTTTTTGGCAATGCGCGGCTTGCGGCGGGCGGGCGGAAAGCGTATATTTGACAGGCTTCTAATATTTCTTTCTTTCCGCGCCGCTCGGCCCCCAGCCGGGCGGTTTCGTTTTTGTTCTTGCGAACATATCAGCAACGCCTAATATGGCGCTAATTGCGCCTGTTGGGCAAGCGCAAAGTCGGCGAAATATCCCGAACAAAGGAGTAAAAAACAATAACTTACCGGCGAGCGCGAGGGCGCTTTTGCCGCTGGTTTTGCATACCTGAAATAACCGCAAGCAGCGCTTCCCTTCGCGCATTTTGCGCATAACGTCACGAGCGTACCAACAAACCGAAAAGGGATTCGGCATATGGAAAAGGAAGGAACATTGGCGGCGGCGTTGCGTGCCTGGAGGGGCAAGAATTCGGTCACCAAGGCGGCGCGGCACATGAACGTATCGCCGCGCACATGGGCGGGCTGGGAGCAGGGGCGGCGGCACCCGCACGAACACATCATGCTATTGGCGCTGAGCGCAACCCGGATCGAGGGAGGCGAGCATGGCGCGTAAGCAGCGATTCGAGCAGTGGGCGCACGTCCACCAACTGAAAAATGGCAAGCTGATTTTTCGCCATGCGCTGACCGGCCAGCGGACGCTGCCGGACGATATGGAGTCGCCGGAATTCGCCCGCGAGTACGAAAAGCTGCGGCTGCTGGTCGCCGGGCCTGCGGAAAAGCCAAAGCCCGTCGTCAAGCGCGTGACCTTTCAGGATTGCTACGACGAATTCACGCGCAGCGACGAATGGCGCGGATTTACCATGAATACCATCCGCTCCTACAGGACCAATTCGGCGCACTTCTTGCAGGCGCGATTGGTGGGCGATTCAAAGTCGGTATTCGGCAAGGCGTTTATCGATACGCCAGAAAGCGAAATGTTGCCGGTGCTGCGCGATCATATCGAGCGGCTGAAGCCGAACAAGGGCAAGAAGCAACTGGAGATAATCCGCAAAATCTACGCGACCGCCGTCCGCAAGAAATGGTGCCTGCGGAACCTCGGTAACGATATCGAGAACGTCCGGCTACCGAAGCACAAGCCGCAAAGAAAATGGCCGCAAGAGGTCATGGATCAGTTCGAGGCCCACCACCCGCTAGGAAGCCGCGCGCGGACTTGCTTTGCCTTGGCAAGGTTCCTCGGTTGCCGCGCTGGCGACGTCGCCGCCGTCCGTTGGGACCAGATCAGGCCGCATCGGTACATTGACGAAAGCGGCGAGGTCAGGGTCGTGTCGGTGATCGAATTCTGGACGCGCAAGAATATGAAGCGCGGTTCCAATTCGCACATAACGCTGATCATCAGGCCAGAGCTTGAGGCGGTCCTGAATTCCTTGGATAGAAGCCGTGGCGGCATGATCCTGAAATCCAGCCGAGGCGAGGCTTACAACGAGGACTCGCTTTCCTTGCGCATGGCGGTATGGCTCCGCGAGGCCGGGATTACGGAAAAAGGGCTTTCGATGTATGGCTTGAGGCGGGGGTTCGCATCCGAGCTTGCCATGGGCCAAGCGGATCTCTTTACGGTGCAAAAAAGCATGGGCCACAAATCGCCACAGACGACGGCGATCTACTTGAACCAACTGGACCCACTGCCGTTGGCCGAGGCCGCGATAGCCGCCGCCGAGCGCCGGACGGCGCAAATAAAGAGGCTGAAGGCCGTAGAAAACTGAGTCACTTATCGATAAGTGACTCCATTAGTGACTCACATAGGAAGTAATTGAAATGACAAGGAAGTCCGACATCAAGCTGATCGACTATCTCGGCGTGCGCCGTTCTATCCCTGCGTTCCAGATGTCCGAGCCCGGACCTGACAAGACCGAGATAGAGGAGATTCTGCGTCTGGCCTCGCGCGTGCCCGATCACGGCAAGCTGGCACCTTGGCGTTTCATCGTCTATCGCGGCGAAGAGCGTGCCCGGATCGGCCAGGAACTGCTGAAGCTCGCTCTTGCAGCCAAGCCTGACCTTTCAGAGGAAATGATTCAGGTGGAGCGTACCCGTTTCACCCGTGCGCCCGTGGTCGTCGCTGTCGTCAGTAAGGCCGGGCCGCATATCAAGATTCCGGAGTGGGAGCAGCTGATGTCTGCCGGCGCAGTCTGCCTCAACATCATCTTCGCCGCGAACGCCCATGGATGGGTCGCCAACTGGCTGACCGAGTGGTTCGCCTACGACGAGCGCGCCTATGGATTGCTTGGCGTAAACTCCGGTGAAAAGATCGCCGGCTTCATTCACATGGGATCGACGACATTTCCCGCCGTCGAGCGTCCGCGCCCGGAACTAACAGAGACGGTCACCTGGGTCGGCGGAGAGGCCTGATGTTCTATACCACCGATACCAACCGGCACGGCTTGGCGCACGACCCGTTCAAGGCGATCGTCGCACCTCGCCCCATCGGCTGGATCGGCAGCAAGGGAAGGGACGGCTCGATCAACCTCGCGCCGTATTCCTTTTTCAACGCGGTTTCCGACCGCCCAAAGCTTGTGATGTTCTCCTCTGCCGGTCGCAAGCACAGCCAGCGCAATGCTGCCGAAACCGGCGAGTTCACCTGCAACTTTGTCAGCCGAAGCTTGCTGGAGAAGATGAATGTTTCATCAGCGGCCGTGGAGTACGAAGTCGACGAGTTTGCGCTGGCCGGCCTGACGGCAAGGAAGGGCGAGCTTGTCGACGCACCCTACGTCGCGGAAGCCTTTGCCGTACTGGAATGCAAGGTTACCGAAATCCTCGTGCCAAAATCACTCGCCGGCGAAGAATCCGAGAACGTGATGGTCTTTGGTCAAGTCCTGGGCATACACGTCGATGAAACGATCATCCGCGACGGCCGCCTCGACATGGCGCTCGCTAGGCCGGTCGCGCGCATGGGCTATATGGACTACAGCGAAGGCAGCGACGTGTTCGAAATGCTCCGGCCACAGCCCAGACCTTAACGAACATAGTGAACCAATCATAAACTTTTTGAGCATACCGTAGTCCTACTGATTGGAGTGCGATCGAATCGCATTCGGGCATGGGGCACACGGGTGATCGTAGAAGCATTTCTTCGTTGGGTGGAAACCGCCAAAGCCGGAGACAGGGCCCGCGCGGCAAATGCCCTCGGCAGGGCCTATCTGCAGTCCGAGATGGCCGCCGAAGAGCGCGCCGCGGCCGAGATGGCGATGACTTTCCTGCTTGACGACCCGTCCCCCAAGGTGAGGCTGGCGCTGGCCGAGGCGATCTCATGGTCTCCGGACGCGCCACGTGCCGTTATTCTTTCGCTGGCAGCAGACCAGCCGGAGATTGCCTCGCACGCCGTCACATGCTCTCCCTTGTTGTCGGATGCGGATCTTGTTGATCTCGCAGCCGGCGGCAGCGAGATCACGCGTATGCTGATCGCGGCCCGCGGCATGATCTCACGGCCGGTTGCCGCTGCGCTTTGCGAGATCGGTGAAGAAGAAGCCATCCTGTGCCTTTTGGAAAACGAAGGAGCAGTGATCGCACCTTGCTCCCTGAAAAGGGTTGCTGATCGCCTCGGCCACCACTGCGAAGTCCGCAACCTGCTCCTGGATCGCGGAGATCTGCCGGCAGACGCACGCCAGTTGCTTGCCCAGCATGTCAGCATCGCTCTCGTCAATCTGCCACTGGCGCAGGCGACGATCGAAGCGAGCCGGCTGCACCGAATCAGCAGGGAAGCCAATGAAGCCGCCATTGTGTCGATCGCAGGCGAGATTACGTCGCACGAAATTTCGGACCTGGTCGAACACTTGCGAGCGAGCGGCCACCTGACGGCATCGTTCCTAATGCATGCGCTCTGCTCCGGGAAAGTGGAGTTCTTCGCCTGCGCGATCGTCAATCTTACGGGATGTGAAGAACGTCGCGTGCGTTCCATCCTTGCCACCGGACGCATGCATGCAGTGCGCGCCCTATACGAATCGGCCGGGCTTGCCCGCGAGATCAGTGTGATCTTCGTCGAAGCAACGCTGCTGTGGCGGGAAGCATCGAAAAACCTCTCCGCGACCATGCTCGGCGACGTCTGCGGCAGCCTGCTCCGGAAGTTCCGCGGGCATACAGCGCACGGTGCCGTCCAAGAGCTGCTCGAGATGGTAGAGAGGCTGCATATTGCGGAGCAGCGGCAGCGTGCGCGCGCTTACGCGCAGGTGACCGCTCTCGCCGCAGCTTAGTAGCTAAGACGCTTCGCGACCCACGAATAGCTTCCGGAAACGAAATGGACAGGCGAAGCCAGCGCTGCCTTCATATCACCGCCCGACGGCAGATGCGCACGCACCTGATCTGCGACCCGATCAGCGAAGACCGACAGCCTACCTTGCGTTTCGACCGGAGTGGACGGTGTTGGGGCGTTCTCCACCACGGTCTTCGGCACTTCCGGTGGTGTGGAGGGCTTCGATGGCTCGCAGACGGCAATGACGGTCGGGTAGCTGACATTCGTATAGTGCTTGAGCTGCCTCTCGGAGTCGGCGTCGCACATGACCACCGTCTGCCATTGCTCCCCGACAGTCGCGATGTAGTTGCATTGCGTGACTGAGTCATTGCAGCCCAAGATCGTCATTGCAACCAGTATCGCTTGCATAGTATTGCCTTTTGAATATTGAAACTCCGCCCGTTAGATGCTGAAATTCCAACAGAATGAAGGCGCACCCCATTAACTTTTCGTCATGCCAAGCGCGCCGAAAATAGGAAAATCCCGTGTCTCTTTCGATTGCTCTGGAACCACCTCGTCAGGAAGGCGTGCTCCGCCTGCTCGACATGTCCGACGCCTATGCGCAGTCGCTTTATCCGCCGGAAAGCAATCACCTCGTCGATGTCTCGTCTTTGGAGAAGCCGACGGTCAGCTTCTTCGTCGCCCGCCACGACGGCGCGATCGTTGGCTGTTCCGCGCTGGTGGAGGCGGGTGACGGGACCGCAGAAATCAAACGCATGTTCGTCGACCCCAAGGCGCGCGGCCTAAAGGTGGCGAGCAAACTCATGAACGCGCTCGAGGCGATAGCGGTAGAAAAGAGCCTCCGGGCCGTCAGGCTCGAAACCGGCATCTACCAGCCGGAAGCAATCGCTCTTTACCGCAAATACGGCTATGTCCAAATCGAGCCATTCGGCAGCTATCTTCCAGATCCGCTTAGCCTGTTCATGGAAAAACAACTGGCCTGATCATTCAGCCGCGCGGGATGTGGGAGGCGCCTGTTCGTCGATCATGACTTGTGGACCGCTTTCGGCGTTGCGCACCTCGTGCATCCACTCACGCCAGATCGCGACGATGAGCGCCATCAGCACCGGCCCGATGAAAAGGCCGAGAAAGCCCATGGTCTTCACACCACCGACGAGGCCGAAGAACGTCGGCAGGAATGGCAGCTTGATCGGACCGCCGACGAGCTTCGGACGCAGCGTCTTGTCGACAATGAAGAGTTCGACCGTTCCCCAAACGAAGAGACCGACACCGGCAATGTGCGAGCCGCTGGCCAGCAGATAGACCGACACCAGGGTAAACGAGAGCGGCGCGCCGCCCGGTATCAAGGCCATGATGCCGGTCAGGACACCCAGCGTCACGGGCGAGGGGACACCTGCGATCCAGTACGCGACGCCAAGCACGATGCCTTCGCCGATCGCAATCAGCGTCATGCCCATGACCGTCGAACTGATAGTTGCCGGGACGACGCGGGAAATCCGCTCCCACCGGTTCGGGAGGATGCGCTCGCCCAGCATGTCGATCTGACGTGAGAACGCGGAACCGTCACGATAGACGAAGAACAACGCGATCAGCATGAAAAGCAGAGTCAGCAGTAGATGGAAGGCGCCGCCGCCTGCCGCCAGAATCGCCCGATAAATGTTACCGATATTGGCTCCGCTGACGGCCTGGATGACCTCACCCATCGAACCGGGGCTGCCAATATATTTGGTCCATAGCTCATCGAGGTAAGGACCGGCGAAGGGCAGGGCGATAATCCACTGTGGCGTTGGAGCGCCCGATCTGTTTGCATGCACAGCCCAGGCGACCCATTCACGCACCTCTCCTGTCGTGTAGGTCACGGCGAAAACGATCGGCAAGACGAGGAATGTGACGATCAGGACAATCGCGATAGTGGCGGCGATTGTCGTGTTTCCGCTGACACGCTCGAGCAACCGGCGATAAAGCGGCCAGCTTGCAAAACCAATGACAAGCGCGGCCAGCACTGGAACAGCAAAGCCGTAGAAGAAGTAGACGCCAGCCGCGACAACGAGAACCAGCAGCCAGCGCGCTGCAGAGATCGAGGGAATTAGAGGCGTGCGGGCAGGGCCTGAAGGGCCGAGCCATCGCGACTCTCGCTGGATATTGTTGTTCGGAAGGCTCACGTCGTTCTTTTCCCCCTATTTTGACTATGGATATGGGCCATGCATCCCTCGGGCGCAAGCGCAATGACCGATTTATGCCGTCGACACCGCGTCAGAAATCCCGGCGATCTCCACTACGCTCCTTAAGCCCGTTGTCCGCAATCAGTATGACAGAATCCCGTAGCGATGTTGTCAAAATTCGTTTGATCCGTTACTTTGGATCCATGGATCCAAATATAATTGCGACAGCGCTCCGTCGGGAAATTGAGAGTGGCAGCCTCACTCCCGGAACGGTCTTGAAGCAAGAGTTTCTGGCCGAACGATTCGGCGTGAGTCGCCAGCCGGTCCGCCGGGCACTTGATCGGCTGCTGGCATCCGGCCTGCTCAATCGTCGACCGGACAGAAGCCTTGCTGTAGCCGGTTTCACCGAAGAACAGGCGCGTGAGCTTGCTGAGATCCGTACTGCGTTGGAGAGCATGGCGCTACGCGCGTCACTGCCAGTGCTCAGCGACGCCGACCTACGCAAAGCGCGGCGCCTCAACGAGGACCTGGTGGAAGAGGAGGACCCTGCTGTCCTCGAGGAGTTGGACGTGGCATTTCATCGGACGCTCTATGGGCGCTGCAGAAATGAACGCCTTGTTTCCATGATCGACAACCTGCGGCGGGAGTCGCGCCGAGCCTACTCGAGGCAGCCGAAGGGCTCCGACGAGCGCGTCGTCCTCCACGCCGAGCATAGTGCCATCGTCAAGGCCTGTGAACGTCGCGACGAAACCGCCGCCTTGCAAGCCTTATCGGATCATTTGCAGATGACAACAGCGCGCCTGACGCGCGAGGGAGAATGACAATGACGAGGTTTTCCGCAGAAGTCGCCTGGGAGCGGGGTGAGGCAAGCTTCATCGACGGACGCTACAGCCGCGGCCATAAATGGTCCTTCGATGGTGGTGCTGTCGTCGCTGCTTCCGCCTCGCCGCATAATGTACCGCTGCCTTATGCCGTGGCCGAAAACGTGGATCCGGAAGAGGCCTATGTTGCGGCGCTGTCAAGCTGCCACATGCTGTTCTACCTGTGGCTCGCATCAAAGAAACGCATCATGGTCGACAGCTATGCCGACGCCGCGACGGGCATCATGGAAATCGTGCAAGGCAAGACAATTGTGAGCCGCGTCGAGCTTCGCCCGCGGGTCACCTATGCCAGCGACAGGCCGAGCCGCGAGATCGAAGAGAAGCTTCACCACGAGGCTCACGAGCTATGCTTCCTCGCCAACTCGGTGAAGACGGAAATTGCCGTACGTCTCGACTAAGCGGCGTTAGATATCGAGGTTTTCCGCAAAGGCGGCACGATCCTGAATGAAACGGAAGCGGGCCTCCGGCTTCGTTCCCATCAGGTCGTCTACTGCGGTGCGCGTTCCCTCGAAATCCACCTCGTCAATCACCACCCGCAACAGCGTGCGCTTGCTGGGATCCATGGTGGTTTCCTTGAGCTGTGCCGGCAGCATTTCGCCGAGGCCTTTGAAGCGGCTGATTTCGACCTTCGCCTTGCCCTTGAACTCTGTTTCCATCAGCTCGGCCCGGTGTGCGTCATCGCGGGCATAGGCGGATTTAGCGCCCTGAGTGATCTTGTAGAGCGGCGGCACAGCGAGGAACAGGTGACCGCCACGGACCAGTTCCGGCATCTCCTGATAGAAGAACGTGATCAGCAGCGAGGCGATGTGAGCACCGTCGACGTCGGCATCGGTCATGACGATAATGCGCTCGTAGCGAAGGTCTTCCTCGCGGTACTTCGAACGTGTTCCGCAGCCGAGCGCCTGGCTTAGATCCGCTAGCTGCTGGTTTGCTCCAAGCTTTTCGCGACCGGCGCTGGCCACGTTTAGAATCTTGCCGCGCAGCGGAAGAATGGCTTGGTTGGCGCGGTTGCGCGCCTGTTTGGCGGAGCCGCCTGCCGAGTCACCTTCGACGATGAAAAGCTCGGCGCCCTCCGCGGTGTTCTGAGCGCAGTCGGCGAGCTTTCCGGGCAGCCGCAGCTTGCGCACGGCCGTCTTGCGGTTGACTTCCTTTTCCTTACGGCGACGCAGTCGTTCTTCCGCGCGTTCTATTACCCAGTCCAGCAGCTTGGCCGCTTCGTTGGGATTGTCGGCAAGGTAGTGGTCGAAGGGGTCGCGAAGCGCGTTCTCGACGATGCGTTGAGCCTCGACGGTCGCCAGCTTGTCTTTCGTCTGCCCCACGAACTCCGGCTCGCGGATGAAGACCGAAAGCATGCCGACGGCCGAAATCATCACGTCGTCTGTGGTGATCTGGGCTGCACGCTTGTTTTGAGTCAGTTCGGCGTAGTTCTTCAGGCCCTTGGTGAGCGCTATGCGCAGGCCGGCTTCATGCGTGCCACCTTCGGGCGTTGGAATGGTATTGCAATAGGAATGGACCTGCGGGTCGCCGCCATACCAGGTGATCGCCCATTCCAGCGAGCCGTGACCGCTGGTTTTTTCCGTCTTGCCGGCAAAGATTTCGCGGGTGACCGTGAACTCCTTGCCCATCGTCGCCTGGAGATAGTCCTTCAGGCCGCCGGGGAAGTGAAAAACGGCCTTGTCCGGCACCTCAGAGCCCTGCGGCAGAACACCTTCTTCGCAGCTCCAGCGGATTTCCACGCCGCCAAACAGGTAGGCCTTGGAACGGGCCATGCGGAAAACGCGGCCGGGATCGAACTTGGCATGCTCACCGAAAATCTGGGCGTCGGGATGGAACCGGACGCGCGTTCCGCGGCGGTTGTGGACATCGCCAAGCTCTTCCAAGCCGCCCTGCGGCAGGCCGCGCGAGAAACGCTGGCGATAGAGCTTGCGGTTGCGCGCGACCTCCACTTCCATGACATCGGAGAGGGCGTTGACGACCGATACACCGACGCCATGTAGACCGCCTGACGTCTCATACGCCTTACCATCGAATTTGCCGCCCGCATGCAGCTTGGTCATGATGACCTCAAGGGTCGACTTGCCGGGAACCTGCGGATGGTTTTCGACCGGGATGCCGCGACCGTTGTCGGTGACCGTTAGATGGCCTTGGAGATCGAGGTAAACTTCGATAAAATCGGCGTGGCCGGCTACGGCTTCGTCCATTGAGTTATCAATGACTTCGGCGAACAGATGGTGCAGTGCCTTCTCGTCGGTGCCGCCGATGTACATGCCCGGGCGCATGCGAACGGGCTCAAGCCCCTCAAGAACGCGGATCGAGGATGCGCCATAGTCATCCGATGTCGACGTCACGGGTGCCGGGCGCGACGTTGCGGCAGGTGCCTCTGCGGGGGCGGCAGCCGCCGCCTTCGGCAACTCAGCAGACTTTGGAGTCTCCTCCTGCTTCTGTGTCAGTGGCATTCCGGAAAAGAGGTCGTTGCTATCGTCCATGGGGCCGTTCAGATCTTCATCCTGTTCGGGGGCAGGCGGCCTATGCCATGCCTGACCCAAAATCACCGCATTTGATGTCACGTTTGCGAACCAGGCAAATTCTGCCAGAAACCGCCTTCTTACGCGACGCCGCCCGATCCGGCGGACTTTCTCAGGAAATGGTTTGCGTTGGCGGGCGTGGAATGGCAAGCGGCTAGAAGGCTCAGGGAACCATGCGCATGCGAATGTCCACAAGTCATTATGGCATTATCGCCGCAATTGCGGCCTTTTTTCTGGCGACGGGCGCAAGTAGCCAGACAGCAGAGCGTCTCCCCCCTTACAAGGACGATCTCTTTTCCACAAAAAATGTGCTGCAGGCGAGCAAGGACGGCGCATTCGAGCTGATCGAATACGACGAGATGCGCGACATCAACGGCCGTGACCAAGTACCAGAGAAACGAGCCCGACAGAAATACGTGTCCCTCGGCGTCCGAAAGCTCCAATCGGACGAGACATTGCAGTTGGGTGCCCAAAAGCTCGATGTCACCAGGGTAGGACAAGCCGCCGGAGCTGCATTCACCGTGATCTTCATTCACGGGCGAAACGGCGACCGGCGTCTTGGCGCAAATGACTATAGTTTCGGCGGCAATTTCAATCGCCTCAAAAATCTCGTGGCTGGCAATGGCGGCGTTTACTACTCACCGTCGGTCAAGAGTTTCGGCAGCGACGGCGTGGCAACAATCGAGGAACTGATCCGCTACGCCGCCGCACAGTCACCCGGCAAGCCGGTTATCCTGGCGTGTGCGTCGATGGGGAGCCAGATCTGTTGGGGTCTCAGCCGCGACGCCGATAGTGTAAACCACCTCAAAGGGATGGTGATCCTGAGCGGCGTTGCCGATCCGGATTTTGCCAAAAGTTCCTTCGCCAAGGCCAAGCTGCCGCTTTGGTTCGCGCATGGCAGCCGCGATCCGGTCTATGCGGCAACCGCCCAGCAGGCGCTCTTCGAAAAGCTCCTGAAAGTCGGGTACCCAACGCATTTCGCACTCTACGAGACCGGCAACCACGGAACGCCGATCCGGATGATCGATTGGCGTCGGACGCTGAACTGGATATTGGGTTCCTGAAGCTTGCTCGGCTCACGAGAAAGGCGTGCCTATCTGTCGCTCTGGCCTATGATTTTCAGCAACATCCGCTGGAAATTTTAAGTGTTTGCGAACAAAGCCCCGCTTATTTCCCTTAGGAAAGGCGCAAAACCTTTTCATTGACCGGTGCTTTTGCTAAGCCCCCCGGATACGTGGAAGATTGGAAGGCTGGCATGACACCTGACGTGCGTCCGCTCGTGGCGGGAAACTGGAAGATGAACGGCACGCGTGCCTCCCTGGACCAGATCAAGGCGATCGCGGAAGGCGTTCAGGGACCACTTTCCGCCAAGGTGGAGGCCCTGATCTGCCCACCGGCAACCTTGCTTTATGTCGCTACGGCGCTCTCAACCGACAGCCCACTTGCGATCGGCGCACAGGATTGCCACCAGAAACCTTCGGGCGCCCACACAGGCGATATCTCGGCCGAGATGATTGCCGACTGCTTCGGTACCTATGTCATTGTCGGCCATTCTGAACGCCGCACAGACCATGCCGAGACAGACCATCTTGTCCGCGCCAAGGCCGAGGCTGCCTTTGCAGCAGAATTGACGGCGATCGTGTGCATTGGCGAAACGGCTGACGAGCGCAAGGCGGGCCAGACCCTCGACATCATCAAGCGCCAGCTTTCCGCCTCTGTGCCGGAGAGCGCAACGGCAGAGAATACGGTCATTGCCTACGAGCCCGTATGGGCGATCGGTACCGGCGTGACGCCGACGGTGGAAGACGTCGAGAAGGCGCATGCCTTCATGCGTTCCGAGCTCGTCGCCCGCTTCGGCGACACCGGCAAAAAAGTTCGGATTCTCTACGGTGGCTCGGTCAAGCCTAGCAACGCCAAGGAATTGATGGGCGTCGCGAATGTCGATGGCGCTCTGATTGGCGGCGCGAGCTTGAAAGCGGCCGACTTCCTTGCCATCTACGGCGCATACGAAGCGCTGCTTGACTAGAGCCGTGTATATTCCGAGCCGAAGGGCTTGGAATAGCTGATGACCTCATGTAAAGAGCGCCAGAATTTTACTTTATGCCCGCCGCGCGTGTGGGCAGGACTGGACCCATGCAGACCGTTTTGATTGTCATCCATCTCATGATCGTGCTGGCGCTTGTCGGCGTCGTGCTCATCCAGCGCTCGGAAGGCGGCGGCCTCGGCATCGGCGGTGGTTCCGGCTTTATGTCCGCCCGTGGCACGGCCAATGCGCTGACGCGCACCACCGCGATCCTCGCGGCGCTGTTCTTTATCACCTCGCTCGGTCTCGGCGTGCTTAATCGCTATGAGAGCCGTCCGACGGATATTCTGAACCGCATTCCGGCGACGAGCGGGCAGGGCAAGGGTATTCTCGACTCGCTCGGCGGCCAGAACGGTAACAACGCCGCTCCGGCAGCACCAGCCCCGCAAAGCAACAACGGCGTTCCGACCGGCGGCGAAGCCGCTCCGGCTCCTGCAGCGCCCGCCGCAACCGCTCCGGCGGCACCGGCAGCGCCGACGACATCGGCACCCGCATCTACTCAGACTGCTCCGGCGGCACCGCAGGCCACCACACCTGCTGCTCCGGCACCCGCCACCGTCCCAAGCGGGCAGTAAGCGGCATACAGCATAAACCGCCGGCAGGCCCTCGGGTCTGCCGGTTTTCTTTTGTTTAGATTCCGCGCTGGCGCCAAAAGTTCTGGAAATGAATTTTTGGGCTGGTGGAATCGTTTTTGAAAAGGTATCCGGTGACTCCCATGGCGCGATACGTATTCATCACTGGCGGCGTGGTTTCCTCTCTCGGTAAAGGAATTGCGGCCGCGGCTCTCGGAGCGTTGCTGCAGGCCCGTGGTTATCGGGTGCGGCTTCGCAAACTCGACCCCTATCTGAACGTGGACCCGGGCACCATGAGCCCGACCCAGCACGGCGAAGTCTTCGTCACCGACGACGGCGCGGAAACCGACCTCGATCTCGGCCACTACGAGCGCTTCACCGGACGCTCGGCGACCAAGACCGACAACATCACCACCGGGCGCATCTACAAGAACATCATAGACAAGGAACGCCGTGGCGACTATCTCGGCGCGACCGTTCAGGTCATTCCGCACGTCACCAACGAGATCAAGGATTTCGTCACCGAAGGCAATGACGACTACGACTTCGTCATCTGCGAAATCGGCGGCACGGTCGGCGATATCGAGGCGATGCCGTTCATGGAAGCGATCCGCCAACTCGGCAACGACCTGCCGCGCGGCACTGCGATCTATGTCCACCTGACGCTGATGCCCTACATCCCGGCGGCAGGCGAACTGAAGACCAAGCCGACTCAGCACTCCGTCAAGGAACTGCAGGCACTCGGTATTCATCCCGACATCCTGCTCGTTCGCGCGGACCGTGAAATTCCGGAGGCGGAACGCCGCAAGCTCTCGCTGTTCTGCAACGTCCGCCCCTCCGCGGTCATCCAGGCGCTCGATGTCGCCAACATCTATGATGTGCCGATCGCCTACCATAAGGAAGGCCTCGACAACGAAGTGCTCGCAGCTTTCGGCATCGAACCGGCCCCGAAGCCACGCCTCAACCCTTGGGAAGAGGTTTGCAACCGTATCCGTACGCCTGAGGGCGAGGTCACGATCGCGATCGTTGGCAAATACACCGGCTTGAAGGATGCCTATAAGTCGCTGATCGAAGCGCTTCATCACGGCGGCATTGCCAACCGCGTCAAGGTCAAGCTGGAATGGATCGAATCCGAGGTCTTCGAAAAGGAAGATCCGGCACCGTACCTCGAAAAGGTCCACGGGATCCTCGTTCCCGGCGGCTTTGGTGAACGTGGTTCAGAAGGCAAGATCCATGCAGCCCGCTTCGCACGCGAGCGCAAAGTGCCGTATTTCGGCATCTGCTTTGGCATGCAGATGGCGGTCATTGAAGCGGCACGCAATCTCGCCGGTGTGGAGAGCGCTTCCTCGACCGAATTCGGTCCGACGAAGGAGCCCGTCGTCGGTCTGATGACCGAATGGATAAAGGGTAATGAGCTGCAGAAGCGCACGGCGTCCGGCGATCTCGGCGGCACCATGCGCCTCGGCGCCTACAAGGCGGCACTGAAGAAGGGCACGAAGATCTCCGAGATCTACGGCTCAACGGATATTTCCGAGCGCCACCGCCACCGCTACGAAGTCAACGTCGATTACAAGGATCGTTTGGAAAACTGCGGTCTGGTGTTCTCCGGAATGTCACCGGACGGTGTATTGCCGGAGACGATCGAATATCCGGATCATCCGTGGTTCATCGGCGTTCAGTACCATCCCGAATTGAAGAGCCGGCCGCTCGACCCGCATCCGTTGTTCGCAAGCTTCATCGAGGCCGCAACCGAACAGAGCCGCTTGGTCTGATTGACGAGAGGCCGTCTGGCAACGTCAGCCAGGCGGCCTTTTTAGTAAGCGTGCTGTCAGCTCCGCGGTCGGAGCCGCCCAACTATCTGACCGGTCAGGCGGCTTGCGGCAGCGGCCCGACATAAACCGAACGCGGCCGGATCAATCGGCCTTCGAGTGCCTGCTCACGCGCGTGGGCGATCCACCCAACGGTCCGGCCGATTGCGAACACGCCGGTAAATGACTCGCGCGGAAAGCCCAGGACATCGAGCAGAAGGGCCGTGTAGAACTCGACGTTGACATCAAGTGGTCGACCCGGCTTGCGTTCCTTGAGGATTGCGAGCGCCGCATGTTCAACGGCTTCCGCCAGGACGATCCGCTCGCGATCAACTTGTGCGGCGGAGACTAGCGACCGAAGGGCTTGCTTCAAAGCGTCAGCGCGCGGATCACGCACTCGGTAGATCCGATGACCGAAGCCCATCAGCCTCTCGCCGCGATCCAGTGCATGGCTAAGCCAGTCATGTGCATTCGCGCTCGCTCCGATCGCGTCGAACATATCGAGCACCGGGCCTGGTGCGCCGCCATGCAGCGGTCCCTTGAGGGCGCTGATGGCCGCGAGCACCGACGAGGTAAGGCCGGCGTGCGTCGAGGCGACAACGCGCGCGGCGAAGGTCGAGGCGTTCAGACCGTGATCCGAGATCGTCACAAGGTAGGCATCGAGTGCCGCGGTCTGCTCTCTACTCGGGGACTGGCCGGTAAGCATACGCAGGATGTCGGCGGCCTGCGAAAGGGAGCGGTCCGGCGCGAACGGTTCCTTGCCGGCCTGCAGACGGATTATCGCCGGCAGGAAGACTGCGGGCGCTGCGAGCAATCGAAGGGCGGCCTCGAAGTCCTCGCCATCCGGCAGACGGGCGATAAGAGCACGCATCGCATCCACAGGCGGCAGGCCCAGCGCTGCCGAATCGAGGGCTGCGAGATGGACGAACAGGTCTTCTCGCATTTCGCCCAGCCGCGGGCCAAATTCTGCGAGGCTGAAATGTCGTTCCGTCAGTCCGTCGAGCAGCAATGCGGCTATGCTTTCATAGGTTGCCGTCGACACGAGCTGATCGAGCGACACGCCCCGGATGATCAGGCGACCGGCTTCGCCGTCCACATCGGACAGCTGCGTCTCAGCAGCAATGACATCTTCCAAACCGTTCTTCATGGTGTTTCTCCTTTACGAGCAGCAACATCGAAGCTAGGTTAATTGACGTCAATCTTGATGTAATAGATCAATATAAGAGGACCTCATGTCCTGGCTGACCGCGGAGCAAGCGCTCGAGAGACTCGGCACCAAACCGCAGACGCTTTACGCCAATGTGAGTCGCGGACGGATCCGGGCTAAGGCCGATACGACCGATCCACGGCGTAGTCTCTACAACGCAGCCGATGTCATGCGGCTGGCCAAGCGGCATGCGGGTCGGCGAAAGACCGAGACCGTAGCGGCAGATGCCATCCAATGGGGCGATCCCGTATTGCCGTCCGCCATTTCGACTGTCGCAGAGGGCCGGCTCTACTATCGCGGGCGCGAAGCGGCCGCATGGGCCGAGCATGCGACGCTGGAGGAGACTGCTGCACTTCTATGGGAGTCTGGACCCGTCGCGGCGATGCCCGGCGACACCGCAGCAACGACGCCCTCGCTGGAACGGGCGTTCGTCCTGCTTGCGCAGCGCGTCACCCGCGACCTGCCGAGCCTAGGTCGGTCATCGACGGCACTAAAGGCTGAAGCTCAGACCATCCTGTCGACCATCGGGATGGCCCTGGCACCAGATGCGAGTGACCTGCCGTTGCATCTCCGCCTCGCGGCGAGCTGGGGCAGGCCTGAAGCGGCCAACTGCATCAGGCGCGCGCTTGTACTCCTCGCAGATCACGAGCTTAACGCATCGACCTTCGCCACACGGGTGGCGGCCTCTTCGGGCGCAACGTTGTCGGCCGCCGTTCTTTCCGGGCTCTCGACCTTGACGGGACCGCTTCACGGTGGCGCATGGCAGGGCGTCGCCTCATTGATCGAAGACGTCAACGCACTCGGGGCGAACGCGGCTGTCCGACAGGCGTTGACCGAGGGGAGGTCGCTCAACGCGTTCGGTCACCCTCTCTATCCGGTCGGAGACATCCGGGCAAAAGCGCTATTGTCCCAGTTTTCTCTCCCACAGACGTACACGGAACTGGCAACCGCAGGCCAGGAACTTGTCGGAGAAAGCGTCAACATCGACTTCGCCCTGACTGCCATGACGGCCGTTTTTGATCTTCCGAGGAACGCCCCGCTTGTGATCTTCGCGCTCGCGCGATCCGTTGGATGGCTCGCCCATGCCATCGAGCAGGTCGAGAGCGGTCATCTCATTCGCCCGAGAGCGCGTTATACTGGACCGGCAATCACAGCCGCCAAAGCATAGACCTCGGATAGTCGTTGACGTTTCGGCATGCGTGCTGCAGCAATCACATAGGAAGGATGCCGCACGTAGGGCGTCCGGTCGCGCATTCATTAGGGGACGGATATGCTTGTAAACTCCAGGATGCTTTTAGCGCTGGTCGTGTGGGCTAGCGGTACCTGCCTTTTCACCTCGGGCGTGGCCCTTGCACAAGCCGGCGGATGCACCATGGAGCGTGTGGCGGGAAGCTCGCGGCAAGTCATGCACTGCGCCGATGGCGTCACAATCACTGCCGAAGGCGGCGCTCGTTTCAATGTCATTGACCGCAACCGCGATGGGCGACCGGATGCCGTCTCCCTGCGCAACAAGGCGGTACTCGTGGATGTCGACCGCGCCCGTCGCCCTGGAGGGTTCGAGGTGATCACGCCGCAGGCGATTGCAGCCGTCCGCGGCACGCGGTGGGCAGTCGATGTCAAAAGCGGTACGACGTCGGTCTTCGTCGTACGCGGCCGCGTCGCGGTCGGTCGTTCGACTGCTGGACCGCGCGTCGTCTTGGATGTCGGCGAGGGTGTCGACGTTACGCGAGGCAGCGAACCATTGACTGTCCGCCGCTGGCCGCCCGCCCGCGCTGCAGCCCTGCTTGCCCGTCTAGGCCAATAGCGCCGATGCAGGCCAGACGGCTCCTGATCACGATCGCGCTGCTACTATCCGCCCTTTGGGGCGGACTGCTCGGCTACATGCATCTCTCAGGCAGCATGAGCTTTCTCGACCGTCTCGAAGCGTCTCTCACTGATCTGCGTAGTACCCTCATCGGCGCGCGGGAGGCCCCGCCGATCACCAGCATTGTGGCGATCGACGATCTTACCGCTGCCGACAATGGCTATCCGCTTAGTCGAGCGACACTCGCCCGCGTGGTATCCGCCGTCAGCGCCCTAAAACCGAAGGTCATAGCACTCGATCTCCTACTCGTTGACCCCGGCCCAGAGGAAGGCGACGCGGCACTTGCCTTGGCGCTTCAGCAGACGCCCAGTGTGATCGCTGCAGCCGGCGTTTTCCCCAAAGACACGCAGACGGTTGGTCACGACGCCAACGATCCGCTGGCGGCGATCCCGACGGCCAACCAGATGCTTTTGCCACTTGCCCGCTTTTCCGACGTCGCTGCCATCGGCGTCGTCAATGTCGCGACTGATGAATCGGGGACACCCCGCTTCATTCCCCTGATTTCTCGAGGCGGCGAGCGGGTCGATGCCTCGTTTCCGCTGCGAGTGGCGTCGCTGGCGCTGGGTATCAATCCGGCATTCGCGCCAGGTGGGTTGGCACTCGGTGACCGGCATTTGCCGACCGACAACGGGCAGCGGCTTCCCATTACCTTCTATGGCCCGCGCGGGACTCTTCCAACCTTCAGCGCCGCTGATGCACTGGCCGGCAAGCTCCCCGCCAAAGCGATCGAGGACAGGATCGTGGTGATCGGCGCCACGGTGACTGGCGGTGGCGACGTATTCCCGACGCCATTCGACCCGGTCTTGCCGGGCGTCGAGGTCATGGCGACGGCAGCAACACATCTGATTGCCGGCGACGGTATCATCAGGGACCGCAATGTGCGTTTGCTCGATTCGCTCATAGCCGTTGCGCTGCCACTGCTTCTTATCAGCTTGCTTGCGTGGCGGCGCAGCGCCATCGGCTACGCTATCATTGCCTGCGTGGCCTTCGCGTGGGCGGCCTTGAACATCGCCGCCTTCGCACACGGCTACTGGTTTAGCGCAGCATTGCCGATCGCCGCAGCGTTGCCGCCCGTGCTGCTCTTCGGTGCCGCCGAAATCTGGATCGATCGTCGCCAGGCTGCGCACTTCGCGGCGCAAAGCGATCTCCTACAGCGCATCGAAGCGCCGGGGCTGGGCGAATGGCTTGCGCGCGATCCCAATTTCCTCGCCGAACCGGTACGGCAGGACGCAGCGGTCGTCTTTATCGATCTCTCCGGCTTCACGGGACTGAGCGAAGCGATCGGCGTGACGAATGTCCGTGAAGTCCTCAGCGATTTCTTCGAGATGGTCGACGGAGAGGCGCGTTCGCATGGCGGCGCGGTCACCAGCTTCATGGGCGATGGCGCGATGATTCTGTTCGGCTTGCCACAACCAGCCTCCGACGATGCCACTCGGGCGGCTGCCTGCGCCGTCAGCCTGTGTGATCGAATGCGGCCATGGCTTGCGGCCCATCCCGCGCTGAGCGGCCGGAAGGCCGGCTTCAAGGTCGGTGCGCACTGCGGGCCTGTCGTCGCATCGCGACTCGGGAGCGGCAATCGCCAACAGATCACGGCAACTGGCGACACCGTGAATGTCGCCAGCCGGCTGATGGAGGTGGCGGCATCGCGTGGTGTCGAACTGGCCCTGAGCACCGCGTTGATGAAAGCCGCGGCCGCGGATAGCGCTCCGCTCCGCTCCGGCCGGCTGGAAGGTCCCGTGCAAGCGCGTATTCGCGGTCGAAGCGAAGGGATCGATGTATGGCTATGGCAGGGACATCTGCTTTGACATTTGCCGTCTGACAAAGTAGGAACGGCCAACTTCTCTACCGGCAACTGCCGGCCAGGGCGCAGCATGCGCGTGAGACTTCCGAAAGATAGACAACATGACAGATTTTAACGGCGTCGTTCCGGCGATCGCCAAGGCGTTGGTGAAGCGCGGTTATACCGAGCTGACGCCGGTGCAAAAGTCCATGCTCGACCCGACGCTTGCCGCGTCGGACGCTCTCGTTTCGGCCCAGACAGGGTCCGGGAAAACCGTCGCCTTCGGCCTGGCGCTGGCACCGACGTTGCTCGAAAACGATGACCGTTTCGGGCCTGCGGCGGAGCCGCTGGCGCTGGTGATCGCGCCGACAAGAGAGCTCGCGCTTCAAGTCAAGCGCGAACTCGAATGGCTCTACGAAGCGACGGGCGCGCTGATCGTGAGCTGCGTCGGTGGCATGGACATCCGCAGCGAGCGTCGCGCATTGGAGCGTGGCGCGCATATCGTTGTCGGCACGCCGGGGCGTCTCTGCGATCATATCAGGCGCAATGCGCTCGACATTTCTGCGCTCAAAGCAGTCGTACTTGATGAAGCGGACGAAATGCTCGATCTCGGATTCCGCGAGGATCTCGAGTTCATTCTTGATTCCTCGCCAGATGACCGTCGGACGCTGATGTTCTCGGCGACTGTTCCCGCTGCCATTGCAAAGCTCGCGAAGAGCTATCAGAAGAACGCGGTGCGGATCGCGACGGCTACCGAGGAAAAGCAGCACGGCGACATCGAGTATCGGGCGCTTGTCGTGTCGCCCAGCGACCGTGAAAACGCCATCATCAATGTCCTGCGCTACTATGAGGCGACGAATGCCATCGTGTTCTGTTCGACGCGCGCCGCGGTCAACCATCTGACTGCCCGCTTTCACAATCGCAACTTCAACGTCGTCGCCTTGTCGGGTGAACTGACGCAGAACGAGCGGAGCCATGCGCTGCAGGCGATGCGCGATGGACGCGCCCGCGTCTGCATTGCAACGGATGTCGCCGCCCGCGGCATCGACCTTCCCGGCCTCGACCTTGTCATTCATGCCGACCTGCCGACCAATCCGGAAACTTTGCTTCATAGAAGCGGCCGCACCGGTCGCGCGGGCCGCAAGGGCGTCAGCGCACTGATCGTGCCGCTGAACGTGCGGCGCAAGGCGGAGCGCCTCCTTGACAATGCCGGTATCTCGGCTGCCTGGGCTCGTCCGCCGTCGGCAGAAGAGGTGACGGCACGTGACGAAGCGCGTCTGCTTGCCGATCCCATCTTCGAGGAACCCCCGAGCGAAGAGGCTCGGGACCTGGTCAAACGGCTTCTCGATGCCCACGGCGCAGAAAAGCTCGCCGCGGCGTTCGTCAATCTCTATCGGTCCAACCAGTCAGCGCCGGAGGACCTGATCGAGGTCGCGGTCCAGGACGATCGCGGCCGCAAGCGCCGCGAGCACGCCGAGGGACCACGCGAACCTTATCAGAAAGGTCCGCGCGACGACTTCGGCGCGAGCGTGTGGTTTTCGCTTTCGGTCGGCCGCAAGCAGAATGCAGAGCCCCGCTGGCTGATCCCGATGCTCTGCCGCAACGGCAATCTGACGAAGCGTGACATCGGTGCCATCAAGATGCAGCCCGACGAAACCTACGTCGAGATTTCAACGGCAAGCGCCGACAGCTTCCTGCAGTCCATCGGTCCGAACAAAACGATGGAACGCGGCATCCGCGTCACAGCCCTGAATGGCACGCCCGATTTCAGCAAGCCAGCAACCTCCAAGCCTTATGCCGGCAAGAAGGCCTTTGGCGAGCGCCGCGAGTTCAGCGACGAGCGGCCAAAAGACAAGTTTCGGAAGGAAGCCCGCGCTGATGGCGAGCGCGACGAGCGACGTGACACGAAGCCTTGGAGCAAAAAGCCTGGGAAGCCGAAGTTTGAGGGCAAGGGTGGCGGTGGGCCGAAGCCCAAGTTCTCGAAAAAGAAGGGCTGAAACCATCCCGTCGGCGCTGCAGCCTTTGCGGCGCCGATAAAGATTCTCGGAGTGGACAATGGCAGGCACAATCGTTTTGACGGTTCATGTTTTCAGCACTCTTTGCAATGAGACCTTCACGCTCTAGCGCGCGCTCTTCATGGATGGCGGGATGCTGGTGATGAAGAACTACTGATCGCTTGAGGATATAAAGCAATTGCGTGGCCAGCACCGCCGTAAGAATGGCCCTGCGGCCAGCACCCTTTCTCCAGCGGATATCCGCGCCTTCATTATCGAAAACCTCCGACTCGAGCCGGTGCCGGGTTTGCCTGAGATACGTCTCTATGCGGCCCATCCGGGCAGTGGGCTGGGTCGCCTTGGAGCTAGTGGCCGTGACGATTCGCCACCGTACTGGGCTTACAATTGGGCGGGCGGGATCCTGCTTGCCAAGCACGTTCTAAATCATCCCAATATCGTTCGTGGCCGCCGTGTCCTGGATCTTGGTGCCGGCTCCGGGATTGTCGGGATCGCGGCTCGAAAATGCGGAGCATCCGCCGTAATCGCGGCAGAGATCGACGCCAATGCGATCGCGGCACTCAACCTCAATGCCGAGGCGAATGATGTGGCGATCGAAGCGTTGAACGCAGATATTCTTTCCGGCGCCCCAGTACCCGATGTGGATGTCATTCTTGCCGGTGATGCTTTCTACAATGCCGAACTTGCCAGCAGAGTTCTGCCGTTCCTGACCTCTCGTCGCCAGGCCGGCGTCGATGTCCTTATAGGCGATCCGCGCAGATCGTCACTGCCGCTGACAGCCCTGCGTCTCGTCGCCGAGTATGCCGTCCCCGATTTCGGCGTTGGCTCAGGAGGTGATGCAGCCATTGGTGGAGTGTTCGCCCTGGAAGCATGACCCAAAACGCGCCCTCTCAGCAGGAGGACTCTTCCTGTAGTTTCTGCAAAATCTCCAGCGCCACCTCTGCAACGGCGGTCGGAACGAAGACATGATCGTGATGGTAGGCTGCGACCATGTTGCAGGGGATTGAGTGTGCGGTGAGAGTAGTGGCAACAGCAGCTGTCAGTCCGACACCTTCCAGCGATGAAAAAACTTCGAGAACGATCCGCCGCATTGGCGTATCGCAGTTGAAGCCCAATTCCGAGGCCCTGCTTTTCGAAAGGATGAAGGAAACTCCCTCGTGCTCGCGAAACGACGCCAGCGCATCGATTGCCGCGCGCCGAATGATGTTCTCGTCCGTGGTTGTACAAAAGACGAATTCGTCCTCCGTAAGCACGGGCGTCATTCCGGACAACATCGCGGCGGTTTCTCGTATGATCTGCTTGGTCATCTCAAGCCGGCCCAGGGTTTGTTTGTGACACTTTCCGCGAATGAAAAAGAAACGTCAGCCGAGCAGATCAGGCCGCAGCAGCATCACCGGGCAGGGGTCTCCCGCCTGCAACTCCGGCGCATGTGGCGGTCGAACGATCAAGCAGTCAGCTTCGGCGAATATCTTCATCATAGACGAGTCCTGTTTGCCGAACGGCTCTGCCGACCAACCGCCCGACGGTGATCGCAACAGCCTCGCTCTCACGTAGTCCTGTCGCTGGTCATTGGCACGAAGCGTTACAGCCGCTCCCGCCATTGCCTCACGTCTGACTGGCGGCAGTGACGCCAGCTTGCGAACCAGCGGTTCCAAAAACAGCAGTCCGCAGACCAAGCTCGAAACCGGATTGCCGGGTAGGCCAATGACATGCGTTTCTTCGAGGCTGCCCACCATCAACGGCTTGCCCGGACGCATGGCGATCCGCCAGAAATCGAGCTTCATGCCCAATGCGACGAGCGTAGCCTGCACCAAATCATGGTCGCCCACCGATGCCCCACCGAGCGTCACGATGACATCGACCTCGGCACGCCGGGCGCGCTCGACAGCCGCGGAAATCGCGGCTTTGTCATCGGGAACGATCCCGAGATCCAGGACCTCGGCGCCAGCCTTGCGAACCAGGGCAGCAATGCCGAAGGTGCTGGACGCAATGATCTGCGCGGGAGCCGGTGAGCTTCCTGGCGGCAACAACTCGTCACCGGTTGCGAGCAGCGCCACCATGGGCTTGCGGAAGACCTCAAGGGTCGCGTGGTTCATTCCAGCCGCCACAGTCAGGCGAGAAAAGTCCAGCACGGTGCCTGCCTTGAGCACTGTTTCGCCTTCAACAAAATCTTGGCCGCGGGGCCGAACGTGCTGACCAGGACGAACAGGAAAGGTCGTGCGGACGCCGCCCTCGATTTTGTCCGCATCCTCCTGCAACAACACGCTATCGGCGCCAGACGGAACCGGTGCGCCAGTAAAGATCCGAACAGTCTCTCCTTTGCCGACAACACCCTCGAACCCATGGCCGGCAGAGGACGTCCCGATGAGCCTCAGCTCGGCGCCCGGTTCCGGAGCGTCGTCACCGCGCAAGCCATATCCATCCATCGCCGATGCATCGAAAGGCGGCTGGGTCAGCCTGGCCGCCACATCAGCTGCCAGCACGCGACCGTCGGCCTCCGGCAAGGAAACAGTTTCGCTCACCTGGATTGGTTTTGCCCGTGACAGTAAACGATCCTGCGCCTCAGCAACGGGCAACATGCTCATTTGCCATACTCCGGATGGCGAAAGTCTCCAGACTTGCCACCCGATTTTTCGAGCAGCCGTATGCTCCCGATTACCATGGCCTTATCGGCGGCCTTCGCCATGTCGTATATCGTCAGGCAGGCCACGGAAACGGCTGTCAGGGCCTCCATTTCGACACCCGTCTTGCCTGTCAGCTTCACGGTCGCGGTAACGCGCAAGCCGGGAAGATCGGCGTCCTCCGTAATATCGACCGCAACCTTCGTGAGCATCAGGGGGTGGCAGAGAGGGATGAGGTTGCTCGTCTGCTTGGCGGCCATGATGCCAGCAAGGCGCGCCGTGCCGATCACGTCGCCCTTCTTCGCATTGCCCGCACGAATGAGATCGAGCGTCGCGGCCGCCATCTTCACGTGGCCTTCGGCGGTCGCAACCCGAGTGGTCTCGACCTTATTGCCGACATCGACCATGTGCGCCTCGCCGGAGGCATCAATGTGGGTGAGACCGGACGGGCCGCCGCTCATATCACTCGGCCGCCTGAGCGGCTTCGGCGAAGAGTAGTGCGCGCGTTGCAGCCGTAACGTCTTCCTTGCGCATCAGGCTCTCGCCGACCAGGAAGGTGCTGATGCCAACTGCCTGCAGGCGCTTGCAATCTGCATTCGTGAAAATGCCGCTTTCGCCGACCAGAAGACGGTCCCCAGGAACCATCGGCGCGAGCTTTTCGCTGACCTCCAGGCTGACCTCGAATGTCCGTAGATTGCGATTGTTGATGCCAACCAGCGGAGAGGAGAGCTTCAGCGCACGCTCCATCTCCTCGGCATCGTGAACTTCCACCAGCACATCCATGCCGAGCCCGAAAGCCTCATCCTCAAGGCGCTTTGCATCATCATCGGAAAGCGATGCCATGATCAGCAGAATGCAATCGGCGCCCCAGGCGCGCGCTTCCTGCACCTGGTAGGTCTCAAACATGAAGTCCTTGCGCAACGCCGGCAGCGAACACGCGGCACGCGCTGCCATCAGAAATTCCGGGGCGCCCTGAAAGCTTGGCGTGTCGGTCAACACCGAAAGGCAGGCAGCGCCACCGACTTCATAGGCCTTGGCCAGCGACGGCGGATCGAAATCTGGCCTGATCAAACCCTTGGAGGGACTGGCTTTCTTGATCTCGGCGATCAGGCCGTATTGGCCGGCCTCGCGTTTCGCAACCAGCGCACGATGAAAGCCGCGCGGCGGCGATTGGTCCGCCTGCATCGCCTTCAGATCAGCCAGCGATACCGTCGCTTTTGCGGCGGCTATCTCTTCCCGCTTGTATAGTTCGATCTTCTTCAGGATGTCGGTCATGGCTCTATCCTAGTCGATGTCGTTCGACACGGCGACGAGTTTGTCGAGGGCCGCGGCCGTCGCTCCGCTGTCCAGAGACTGCGTCGCAAGCCGCATACCGTCCTCGAGTAGCTCAGCTTTGCCGGATATCACCAGCGAGGCGGCGGCATTGGCGAGCGCGATGTCACGGTAGGCGTTCTTTGCGCCGCTCAAAACGTCGCGCAACGCTGCGGCGTTGACCACGCCATCACCGCCCTTGATAGCCTCCAGACGGCAAGGTTCGACGCCGAAATCTGCGGGCGACAACTCGAAAGTCCGAATCTTCCCGTCTTCGAGCGCGGCGACGTTCGTCTTTCCCGTCGTCGTGATTTCGTCGAGACCGCTGCCGTGCACGACCCACACGCTTTCGGAGCCCAGATCGCGCATGACCTCGGCAATCGGAACGACCCATTGCGGCGCGTAGACGCCAAGCAACTGACGGCGGACGCCGGCCGGATTGGAAAGCGGCCCCAGCAAATTGAAGATCGTCCGCGTGCCGAGTTCAACGCGCGTCGGGCCGACGTGGCGCATCGCCGAGTGGTGCTGCTGGGCGAACATGAAGCCGACACCAGCCTCGCGAATGCAGCGCGAGATCACCTCGGGGGTCACATCTAGCTTGACCCCGAGCGCGGCAAGGCTGTCGGCCGCACCTGATTTCGAGCTCAGTGCCCTGTTGCCATGCTTTGCAACAGGTACACCAGCACCAGCCACGATAAGAGCAGCGAGTGTCGAGATATTATAGGTCCCGCTTGCATCGCCGCCGGTTCCCACGATGTCGATGGCATCGGCCGGTGCATCGACGGTCAGCATCTTGGAGCGCATCGTCGTCACGGCGCCGACAATCTCGTCGACCGTCTCGCCACGGACGCGCAATGCCATGAGGAAGCCGCCGATCTGCGAAGGGGTCGCTTGACCGGACATCAGAATGTCGAAGGCCTCGCGGGCCTCGTCGCGTGTCAGCGGCTCACGGCTCGCAGCCTTCGCCAGAAGCGGCTTCAGATCAGTCATGCGCGTGTATTCCCCCTTAGCGGACTGCCGCCTGATCGGCGAGAGGCTGATTGATCGATGCGCCATACTGCGTCTGCAGCAGGTTGACCATCTGATCGAGAATGTCGTCGCCGGCAGCATTTGCCATTGCCGTGATCTGCTGGTCCTGATTGTTGAGCACGTCACCCGTGGGTTCCGTGTTCACTTCCGTGACCTTGAGAAGGATCTGCGTCGTCGCGTCGCCGCCGACGGCAATGGCGACTGTATCCATCGGCCCGGAGAAGGCAGCGTTGGCGCCGGCGCGACCGAGGACGGGGTCGTCGGTCCCGCGAGTAATGCCGCTCTTGCTTTCGACGGTAATGCCAAGCGGGGCCGCAATGTCCGCCAGCGATGTTCCCTTCTTGGCCTGCTGCTTCAGGTCTTCGGCCTTTTTGGCCAGTTCAAGCTTCTGCTGTTCCGCAGTCCAATCGGCGACCGCCTTATCATGCACTTCGCTCAGTGGGCGGTCGCGTTCCGGCATGACATCGCGGACTTCGAACCAAAGATAGCCGTCAGTGCCGATCGAAAGGGAAGGAGCATCAGCGCCGGCGTCGGTCTTAAAGGCCGCGCCGAGAACCTGCTGCTTGGCCGGAATGTCCTTGACCTCATTGCCGTCCTTGTCGAGACCCGTAGCGTCGACGGCGTCGACGACGACGGCCTTCAGCTTGAGCTGTTCTGCAATCTGCTCCAGGGTCGAGCCGGAGCCGCGCAGGTCCTCGATCTGATCGTGTACGTTGATGAGTTCCTGCGATGCGTTGGAGACGGAGAGCTGCTTGCGGATCTCGTCCTTGACCTCATCAAGGCTCTTGACGCTTTCGGGCTTGATGTTGCTCACGCGGAGGACGACCGGACCAAACGTGCCATCGACGACCGGCGTCGTTCCGCCGTCCTTCGAGACTGCGAAGGCAGCCTCTGCAATGGCCTGATCCGGAACCTTGTCCTTGGAGAATTCGCCGAGGAACACGTCGGTAGCGGTCTTGCCCTGATCGGTTACCAGCTGATCGAATGTCGTGCCGGTCTTCAGCGCGGCTTCGGCGGCGTTGGCGAGATCCCTGTTCTGGAACGTCAATTGCTCGATCGTGCGGGTTTCAGGCGTGCGGAAACTATCCTTGCGCTTTTCGAAATCCTCGCGGATCTGGTCATCGGTAACGGAGGCGGCGTCGGCGATGTCCTCCGGCTGAAGCTTGAGGAAAGCCACCTTGCGGTATTCAGGAGCGCGGTAGCGTGTCTTGGTGCCCTCGAACCACTTGGCAAGCACATCCTCGGCAGGCGCCTTGATCGGCTCGATGTTGGCATTGGTCAGCAACAGGTAATCGATACCGCGGCTTTCCTGTCCATGAAGCTTGAGGGCGTCGACCAGCGTCTTCGGGGCTGTGAAGCCGTTCGAGACAGCGTCCACGATCTGGCTGCGGACGGCAACCTTGCTGCGTTCCTTGATATAGTCATCCTCGCGGATGCCGGCATTGCGCAGCCGCGATGTAAAGAGGGTGCGGTCGAACTGGCCGTTGACCGCCTTGAAGGCTGGGTCATCGCCGATCAACTGCGCAAGCCGATCCTGGGAGAGGCCAAGGTTCATCTCGTCCGCCAACTGGTCGAGTGATGCGCCGGCGACGAGCTGCGCCAGCACCTGCTGTTCAACGCCAAAAGCGCGGGCCTGGTCGGGCGTCAAGCGCATGCCGAATTGCTGGCTGAGATTTGCGACCTGTCGCTGGTAGGCCAAGCGAAATTCGTTGACGTCGACGTGCTGGTCTCCGACGCTGACAACCGTCGTGCTGTTGCCGCCCGATATCAACGAGCGCGACACGCCCCAGATACCAAAAGAGGCAACCAGCAGCAGCATGAGGAGCTTGGCAACCCAGGTGTGAGCAGCTCTTCTCAGAAGATCGAACATCGAAACGCAAACCTCGCATTATATTCGCCCGTTCGCGGGCAAAGCATTGGACGTTCCTTAGAACAAAGCCGGCAGGAAATGAAGGGTTATCGCACGAAAACATCTGCGCTATATCTGCAACCATGTCGAAGCGCTTGGCGCAGCAAAAGACGCCCGATATCGGAACCTTTCTAAGGGCTAATTCGTTGAAGAGCATCCGGAAAAAGAGGAGCAGACCATGGCCGATATGAAAACCGCCTCCGCCCAGTCCGCAACCGCGCGTGTGAAGGCGGAGATCGCGGCAGACGATCTTTCCGCACAGGTCACAGCATTGCGCGAAGACCTTGCACGCCTATCCGAGAGCGTTGTTGCACTCGGTCAGGGCGCCAAGACCGCCGTAGCCGACGAAGCCTCGGTCATGACGGAACGGCTGCGCGACAAGGTAAGGGAGGAGCCTATCTTCGCGCTCGCCGTGACAGCCGGCGTCGCCTATCTTTTCGGATTGATGAGCCGTCGATAGAAGTCGATTGGCAGTTGACAAGGCGAGGGCCGGGCGTGCTGACGCCCGGCTTTAATTTTTTGCGGGTATTTAACGACGAATAACCCGCCCCACGGCAATCAGCAGGCAGGCGCCGACGAATCCCGCAATCAGATAGCCTAGCCAGCCGGCGAGCGTGATGCCCAGTCCTGCGAGGATTGCATTGGCGACGATTGCGCCGACAATGCCCAAAATGATGTTCATCAACAGCCCCATGTTGCTGTTCATGAACTTTTCCGCGAGCCATCCGGCAATGCCCCCGATGATGATGGCCGCTACCCAACCCACACCTGCGTCTTCCATATGATTTCCTTTCAGAGAAACAACGAAGTCAGCGCCCAAGGTGGAAATTGAGGCGTCCCCTATAGTAGAGGCGGAAATATGTGACTAGCAACGCGAGACTGTTTCGCAACGCAAATGGCAGCGTAAAGCGTCAAAACACGCCACCGAGACTCAATTCCCCCACAACAAAAAAGATAAGCCATCCGCCTGGTTGCGCAACGCAAATCTATTCGCCCGAAAATAGGCGCGGCGCAAAGAGGCTCACGTGGTCTGGAGGAAGTCTATTTTACACTTCGCCCCCACCGGCAGTACTCGACCGGGCACAGTCCACCTGGCCATTACAAAGCACAACCACTGGACGTTTTGTTAAAAATACTCGACGCTATGTCGAGTACGTTTGGAGAAGTGCTTAGGGTTCCGGTAAGACCAGGCCGAGACTGTCCTAAATCGCCATTCTGCACGACATGCATTGTCCGACTCCAGTTGCGCACAATCCACGGTACCGCGATGCATACCAATTCTTATACCTTTTGCCATATCAGCGTGGTACAAATAATACCAATATCTATTGGTTTTGTTCCCTGCAGCGACGTTTTGAACCCGTTGTAGCGTAGGGCCGGTGGAAATTGGCCGCACTCTGGTGATGGATTTAACGGCTGATTATGCCGTGAAACGTTTTGCCGACGCCGCTTGTGTAATCAAAAAAGCGCATTCTCAACGAAATCGCTTCTTTCCTTAAGCATTTGCTTGCTCAACCTGCAATCTATGTCATGGTAACTTCCTTCGTATGAGAGGGGTTCCGCTATGATCAATCTTCAGTCGGTTCGCAATGACACTACGCATGATCAACGTCTGCTCGATTGCCGCGCTGATGTTGAACCCGCCCTCCATCAGATCATCCGCGACGCGCAGCAAAAGGGATGGGCGCCCGCGGAGGTAGCGATGGCAATTGCGGATGCGGCAGACGACTACATTCTGCTGTTGGCAAGCCGGAAGACGACGTCACATTGATACGTGTCATACTGGGGGCAGAGGACACGAAATGATCTGCGGACAGGTGGCCACCGGGAAACTGGTCTCTGCCCGCAGAGAAGATTACCGGACCTGAAGCCGCCTTTTCTCAGCGAATGGCGCCGAGATTGCGCGGGGTGAGCACTCACCTAGGGAGAAGTTCAGATGAGCCGATTTCTCGCATTCGTAGCGACCGGAACGCTGATCAGTCTTTCCACGATCGTTTCGGCTTGTACCACCAACCCTGACTACACCTCGTCAATCGGATCTCCCACGTCCTATCAACGCGATTACTCGCTGAACCCAGCCTGTGCAGGCGGATTTAGACCGAGCGACAATCGTCCGTGCAGCTACTAACTGCGCCAGTCGGCAAGGCTCACCAGTGCGGCACGTTTCTATACCAAGTCTTTGATTTTCATGGTGAGAGCGTCGGGGTTCGAACCCGAGACCTACTGATTAAAAGTCAGTTGCTCTACCGGCTGAGCTACGCTCTCCCAGGTGCCCGGCGGTTCGCCCGGCTGGAAGTGCGCGGAACATATGCAGGTGCCCCATTGTGGTCAACCAAAAAATCATCGTTCCCTGTGCATTAGGCACATTTCTTGCGCCCTAGCCTGAAACAGCCGGTCCAAAAAAAGAAAAGCGCCCGAGGGCGCTTTATAAAAGTTGGGGGAAACGAGATCACGAACCGGGCGGGCGAAAGCTCGAGTGCCGTTTCGTTGGCCACCCGGGGAAAGCGGAAAAATCCGGGCATTCTTTCGCATCGCCGTGTCCGCTTGGCGCGGCTCACAATCTCGCCTTATAAATGCACAAATGGTCAGAAGGTTCCCAAAAAAAATTTAATCGAATCAAACCCTTCCGAGGACTGATCAACACCTTCACAAAATCACGCGATGCTCTAGCTAGCCCCTTGTGCAACCAAGGAGAATGTGCATGACGAGCATGACTACACCAGCACCGACAACCCGAAAAGTGTTGCGTGGCCGACCCTATAGTCTTGGTGAGTTCGCAAGGAAATATCGCCTGGAGGAAACCGAAGCAAAGCGGCTCTTTGAAAAGTTCGGCCCCTCTGCGACAGAACTCGACCTACTGATGGCCGCCAAACGCCGATTGCCGGCTCACTGATGGCTTCGTCGGCCGGTACCCGGAAGGGAAGCTGCCTCTGCGGTGCAGTGCGCTACACGGTCAGAGGCGAGCCCATCCGCGTGGGACTGTGTCACTGCGCCGATTGCCGCAAGTCGAGTGGATCGGTCTTCGTAGCCTTTGCGATCTGGCCGAGATCCTCATTTAATCAATCGGGTGAGGTGTCCACTTACGCCGGTCGCAGCTTTTGTCCGCGATGTGGTGGACGTCTCTTCTGCTTGACTGATGGGTTTGCAGAAATCCGGATTGGATCGCTGGACGATGCTCCGAATGGCCTCCGGCCGGTTCAGGAGCTTTGGATTAAGCGACGAGAAACCTGGCTGCATCCATTGCCGGCCGCTGGGCAATACGAAGCGGACGCCTTCGATGCCAAGGACCCTACGGAAAACTGAACTCTCATTACCAAGATTTCATTTCATTCCAACGCCGTTTCGTGCCAATCCGGGCCGATGCTAATCTGCCGTTCAGCTTCGACATAGTTATCTTGCTGACAGCTGCATTGGCAGCATGTTGATCGAGGCCGGAATGAACGACGTCAAGGATATGCATGAAACCAAGCCGAAAAAGGCGAGCGCCGAGCTGGCGACCGTTCTTGCGGCCTCACGCAAACAGTCGAAGGGCCGTTGGCGTGGTCGACTATCGCTATTGCTTCTGCTGATTCTGGCCGTCGGCGGCGTGGGCTATTTCTATTCGCGGCAGGAGGCCAACCAATACAACTACACAACTCAGCCCATTAACCGTGGTGACCTGACCGTGCTGGTGACAGCAACAGGATCCGTGCAGCCGACCGAGCAGGTAGACATATCGAGTGAGCTCTCCGGGACGGTTCGCGACGTAAACGTCGACTACAACAGCGAGGTCAAAGCCGGCGAGGTTCTAGCCGCGCTCGATACGAACAAGCTTGAGGCCGATGTGAAGAGTTCGCGGGCAAAACTCGATTCTGCTAGGGCTAACGTTGTGAAGGCTACGGCTGATCTGGAGTCGGCCCAAAGTTCATTCCAGCGCTTTCGCAACCTCGTTCAAAGCAATGTTTCGACACAACAAAGCCTCGAGGATGCACGCTACAAGTTCGATTCTGCGGTCGCTGCCAAGGACATCAATGTCGCCGCGGTAGCCTCCGCGGAGGCGGATTTGCGCCTGGCCGAGGTCAACCTAGCCAAAGCGAAGATCATCTCGCCCATCAATGGTGTGGTTCTGACACGCTCCGTCGACCCGGGCGCGACAGTCGCCGCATCGCTGTCGGCGCCCGTGCTTTTCGTGATCGCCGGCGATCTGAGGAAGATGGAGTTGCAGGTCGATGTCGACGAGGCCGATGTCGGTCAGATTGCCGTCGGCCAGAAGGCGATGTTCACGGTCGACGCTTATCCCAACCGGACTTTTCCCGCGGAGATCAAACAGATCCGATTTGCGTCCGAGACGACAAACAATGTCGTGACCTACAAGGCGATTCTGTCGGTCGATAATGCCGATCTGTTGCTGCGGCCGGGCATGACAGCCACGGCCGACGTCACCGTTGAGGCAGTCAAGGATACTCTTATGATTCCCAACTCGGCGCTTCGCTATGCGCCCCCGGCGGCAGACTCACCCCGTGGCCGAGGTATCTTCAGCTTGCTCAGACCGCCGCGCATGGGACCGCGGACCGGCAACCAGGGCGGAGAAGCGCTGACTGGAGCAAAGCGGCGCGTTTGGGTGCTGAAATCGGGCAAGCCGGCAGCAGCGGTCATCCAAGTGGGTTCCTCCGACGGACAATTCACCCAGATTGTATCCGGGGACATCAAAGAAAACGACGCCGTGATCACCGACGCCACCGCGCAAGCGAAATAGGTGAGGCTCAGCATGACGAGCCCGCCGCTCATCGAATTCAAGCAGGTCTCGAAGATCTACGGTCACGGAGAGGCGGCCATTCGCGCCCTTGACCGGGTGGATCTGTCGATCCGCGAACACGAGTTCGTCGCCATCATGGGCCCCTCGGGCTCGGGCAAATCGACGGCCATGAACATCCTTGGCTGCCTCGATGTCCCGAGCGCCGGCGACTACATTTTCCAGGGCGTATCGACACAGGGCTTCGACCGTAGCCAACTGACGTTGTTGCGCCGTCATATGCTCGGCTTCGTGTTCCAGGGGTTCAACCTGCTGCCGCGGACTTCAGCTTTGGAGAATGTCGAACTGCCGCTCATCTATCGCGGCATGCAGGCGAGTGAGCGCCACCGCAAGGCCAAGGAGGCGCTCGGGCTTGTGGGGCTCTCCGGGCGCGAGCATCACAAAACGCAGGAACTTTCCGGCGGCCAGCAGCAACGTGTGGCCATCGCCCGGGCGATTGTAACAGAACCCTCGCTGCTTCTTGCGGACGAGCCGACCGGCAATCTCGACACCAAGACCAGCGTTGAGATCATGGACTTGATGACGCGGTTGAACCGGGAGCAAGGCATCACGATCGTCATGGTCACGCACGAACCCGACATCGCCGCTTATGCCCAGCGGCTGCTGCGCTTCATCGACGGCAAGTTGGAGACTGAGGCCGAGCATCGCGGGAGGGCGGATCATGTTCTTTGAAACGCTGAAACTCGCGCTCCGCGCAATCAGTCGCAATATGCTACGTTCGTTTCTCACCGTGCTCGGCGTCGTCATCGGCGTGGCGGCAGTCATCGCGTTGGTGACGATCGGCAACGGCACCACCGCTCAGGTCTCGGCCGAGCTTTCGCGGCTGGGCACCAACATGCTGTTTGCGCGTCCGGGTCAGTTCGGCCCTGGCCGCGCAAGTTCGGAGGCACGTCGCTTTACCGTGAAGGATGTCGACGCCATCCGTGACCAGGTCAATGGTCTTCGTGCCGCGGCGCCGCTCAATCAGACGACCGCGACAGTCATTTACGGCGGGCAGAGCCATTCGACGACGGTCATGGGCACGACCAACGACTATTTCATCGCCCAGGATTGGGACATGGCGATTGGCCGCACCTTCGACGCAGCAGAGGAGCGTGGGCGCCCGCGCTGCATTCTCGGTGAGACCGTACGCTCACAGCTCTTTGGCGCTGCCAATCCCAACGGGCAGCAGATTCGCGTCGGCAAGGTGTCCTGCAGTGTTATCGGCGTCCTTGCCAAGCGCGGCCAATCCGGCATGGGCAACGACCAGGACGACGTTGTTATAATGCCTGTCAAAGTCTATCAGCGCCGGGTCGGCGGCAAGGCAAATGCCAATGTCCAGATGATCGTAATTTCCGCGCGTGACGGTGTCTCGACATCGAAAATTCAGGATGAAACCGAGAACCTGCTTCGCGAGCGGCGAAAGATTATCCCGGGCCGCGAGGACGACTTCAGCGTCAATGACATGACGCAGATTGCCGACGCGATGACCGGCACCACCACGCTACTGACCAGCTTGCTCGGTGCGGTCGCCGCGATCAGCCTGCTCGTTGGCGGGATCGGAATCATGAACATCATGCTGGTGTCGGTGACCGAGCGTACTCGGGAAATCGGCATACGCCTGGCGATTGGTGCGCTGGAAAAGCAGGTGCTGCTGCAGTTCCTGGTCGAAGCGGTGGCATTGTCGGTCTTTGGCGGCGTCGCCGGGATCCTGCTGGGGATTGGCCTCGGCTACGGGGCCGTAACAGCCCTGAAGGTGCCCTTCGTTGTCAGCCCCACGATGATTGGGGTTGCTTTCGCGTTCTCCGCCGCAATCGGAATGGTGTTCGGATACTTCCCGGCACGGCGAGCGGCACAACTCAATCCAATCGAGGCTCTGCGACACGAATAGCCAGCCAGGCGGCGCTGATGCTGGCGGAGAGAGTTTCCGACATCTATTCCACGAGCAACCGTAGGGCAGGGTTGAGGAAGCGTCGCACTACTTCCGCACCGCCATCCAGGTGCGGCGCCAACTTGCCGCTCGACAGCACGCTGATATATCATCGGTTTTAGGTCGCCCTCGCGACGCGCATTTTTAGAAGCTATGGATACGCGAATGCAGAATTCACTCAGCCACCTTGCCTACCTTAGCCTGGAGCATGCGATCGTAACCTTGGCTTTGCGGCCGGGCGCGTTGGTCACTGAGAAACACCTGATCGACTTGGCCGGCCACGGGCGTACGCCGGTGCGCGAGGCGATTCAGAAGCTTGCTTGGCAAGGGTTGATCGTGGTGAAGCCGCGTGTCGGGCTGCAGGTGGCGGAGATCAAGCCGACCGACCATGACAATGTCATGCAGGTTCGCCGCGAGCTTGAGCCGATCGCAGCGGCGCTGACTGCCGAATCCGCCACATCAGAGCAGCGTCGAGAACTGATCGAATGCGCGCAGGCAATGCAAATGTGCGCCACAACCGGCGATGTGGCAGCATTTTTCGCCGCGGACAAGGCGTTTGACGAAATTCTGGAAGAGGCTTGCCCCAACGCTTTTATCACGTCGGCGCTTGGACCGGTTCAAACCCATTCGCGTCGGCTCTGGTCCGCGTCCACGAGTCCCACCCGGATGGATCAATCTATCGCGCTGCATGTTGCAGTCATGCGAGCCATCGAGCAGGGCAGGTCGAAGGACGCCGGCCACGCGATGAGCGCACTGATCGAATATCTCAGCAACCACAATTGAAAACGGCCCCGTTGCAGGGGCCGTAAATAAGTCCGTCACTGCAAATTTACCCGACGAATGCGCGTTCGATCACAAACTCCGCCGGCTTGCTGTTTGCGCCCTCGTTGAGGCCGGCGCCTTCCAGCAATTCCTTCGTATCCTTCAGCATCGCGGAGGAGCCGCAGATCATGCCGCGATCGATTACCGGATCGAGCGGCGGGACGCCGAGGTCGGTAAAGAGCTTGCCTGAGAAAATCAGGTCGGTGATACGGCCGCGGTACTCGAAGTCTTCACGGGTGACGGTCGCATAATGGCGCAGCTTGTCCCCGACGACTTCCTGAAGGAGTTCGTCATTCTTGATCTCGTCGACCAGGTCGAAGCCATATTTCAGCTCCGCCACGTCCCGGGTCGTGTGGGTCAGGATGACTTCCTCGTACTTCTCGTAGGTTTCCGGATCACGGATCAGGCTGGCGAAAGGCGCAATGCCAGTCCCGGTCGAAAACATATAGAGGCGACGGCCGGGCGTCAGCGCGTCAAGCACCAGCGTGCCTGTCGGCTTCTTGCGCATCAGAACCTGGTCGCCCGGCTTGATCGCCTGGAGGTGTGAGGTCAGAGGGCCGTCCGGGACCTTGATCGAGAAGAATTCAAGCTCTTCTGCCCAGGCGGGGCTTGCGATCGAATAGGCACGGAAGATCGGCTTGCCGTCGACCATCAATCCGATCATTGCGAATTCTCCCGACCGGAAGCGGAAGCCCTGCGGACGCGTCATCGTAAACCGGAACAGGCGATCCGTGTAATGGGTCACGCTGAGCACGGTTTCGGCATAGACTCCAGCCGGAATCGGTGAGGCGAAGTCTTCGGTCTTTGCAGGGGCGTTCATTTCGGTATCGGATCCCGTATTGGTCGCACAATGTTTTCGATGCCAGCGAGATATTACAAATAGTGTCTCGATTAAAGGTATTCCATTCTTTCTCGAGCGACTTGCACGAAATATGCGTGTCGCTGTCGTGATTCCAGGGCCTTACGAGGCTTCATTGCTTTTGCGCTGGCGAAGCGGGACAAAGGATGCATATTAGGCAAAAACCGCGTCTGCCGGGCGCGGACGCCATAGGCTGCTCGGGGAAACATGAAGATTTTCAATTACAAGCGCGTACCTTACGCGGAAATGCGCGCATTCTCCGTCCATATTCTGACGGCGTCCGGGTCCTTTCTTGCCTTTCTCGGCGTCGTCGCCGCTGCCGAGCACCGTTTTATCGACATGTTCTGGTGGCTGGGGCTGGCACTCCTTGTTGATGGCATCGATGGACCGATCGCGCGCAAGGTCAGTGTCAAGGAAGTCCTGCCAAACTGGTCAGGCGATACGCTCGACAATATCATCGACTATGTGACCTACGTCCTGCTGCCTGCGTTTGCGCTCTACCAGAGCGGCATGATCGGCGAGCCGTGGTCCTTCGTGGCTGCAGGCATGATCGTGGTATCCAGCGCAATCTACTACGCCGATACTGGCATGAAGACCGACGAGTACTTCTTCTCGGGCTTTCCGGTGGTCTGGAACATGATCGTCTTCACATTGTTCGTCATCGATGCCAGTGCGATCACGGCGCTAACGGTCGTCCTCGTCTCCGTCATCCTCACCTTCCTGCCGATCAATTTCCTCCACCCCGTCCGCGTCCAGCGGCTCAGGCCGCTCAACCTCGGCGTCTTCTTCTTGTGGTCGGGGCTCGGGATGTATGCGCTGCTGATGCATTTCGTGATCCCACAATGGGCGCTTGTCCTCTTTATTCTCAGCGGTATCTACCTCTACTGCATTGGCGCTGTGTTGCAGTTCTTCCCGGCGCTTGGAAGGCGCGATTAGGAGAAGGCAATGGCAAGAACGCAGGCGGTTTCTTTCAGCAAGACCGGCGGACCTGAAGTTCTCGAATATATCGGTATCGACCTGCCGCCTCCCGGCGCAGGGGAAGTCCAGATCAAGCACGCGGCCATTGGCTTGAACTTCATCGATGTCTACTTCCGGACCGGGCTTTACAAAGCGCCGCATATGCCGTTCGTGACCGGCAAGGAAGCGGCTGGCACCGTTACAGCCGTGGGCCCTGGTGTGGAGGAGTTCAAGGCCGGCGATCGCGTCGCCTATGCCGGCTCTGACGGCGCCTACAGCGTCGAGCGAAACATCGAAACGAAGCATCTCGTCAAGGTTCCAGATGGAATTCCGCTCGAGACGGCCGCTTCGATGATGCTGAAGGGAATGACCGCCGAGTACCTTCTCAACCGAACCTACAGCGTCGCCCCCGGTACCACGATCCTGTTTCATGCGGCGGCCGGCGGTGTTGGCCTAATAGCCGGACAATGGGCAAAGGCGCTCGGCGCAACGGTGATCGGCACCGCCGGGTCGAACAGCAAGGTGCAGTTGGCTCTCGAACACGGATACGATCACGTCATCAATTACAATACCGAGAATTTTGCCGAGCGTGTACGCGAGATCACCGGTGGCGCGGGGGTTCACGTAGTCTATGACTCGATCGGCCGCGACACATTTCCCCAGTCGCTCGACTGTCTGAGACGCCTCGGCATGTTTGTCTCTTTTGGCCAGTCTTCTGGGCCGATCGAGAACTTCACACTCGCCATGCTCGCCCAGAAAGGATCGCTCTTTGCAACGAGGCCGACCCTTTTCACTTACATCGCGACGCGCGAAGAGCTAACCAATTGTGCAAACGCGTTATTTGATGTTGTTTTGAGCAATAAAGTGCGTATCAATATCAACCAAACCTATCCATTGCGTGAGGTCGGGCGGGCCCACATGGATCTGGAATCCAGAAGAACTACCGGAACTACGCTACTGATCCCATAATGACCCGAACGGGCAGGGTCGGCAGAGGGAAATGAGGGGAACGTGTCATTATCTGATGTGCCGGACTCCGGTGCGTTACTGTCGGTCCAGCAACTGACGAAATTCTTCGGCAGCTTTGCCGCCTGCAACCATATCGATCTAGATATCGCGCCCGGCGAAATCCATGCTCTCCTTGGCGAAAACGGCGCCGGCAAATCGACGCTGGTCAAGATGCTGTTCGGGGTGCTGGAACCAAGCGAAGGCCGCATCCTGTGGGAGGGCCGGCCGGTTTCGATCGGCTCTCCCGGCGATGCCCGCAGGCTCGGCATCGGCATGGTATTTCAGCACTTTTCGCTCTTCGAGGCGCTGACCGTCGCTGAGAATATCGCGCTTTCGCTCGACGACAGCATTCCGATCGGCAGGATTGCCGAAGAGGCTAGGGCGCTTTCGCAGGCCTACGGGCTGCCGCTCGACCCGCACGCCCACGTGGCCGACCTCTCCGTCGGTGAACGCCAGCGCATCGAAATCGTGCGCGCGCTGCTGCAGAATCCCAAGCTGATTATCCTTGATGAGCCGACGTCCGTGCTGACGCCGCAGGAGGCCGACAAGCTTTTCGAAACACTCTTCAAGCTGAAGGCGCAGGGCAAATCGGTGCTCTACATCAGCCATCGGCTTGAAGAAGTGCAGCGCATCTGCGACCGCGCGACGGTGCTGCGCAGCGGCAGGGTCACAGGCGCCTGCGATCCGCGTCAGGAGACGCCGGCTTCTCTCGCCCGGATGATGGTCGGCAGCGACGTTGCGACGGTCACGCATCCGGATCGCGGCATCAAAGGAGAGGTACAGCTTGCAGTCGCCAGTCTTTCGGTTGCCGCGCGCACGCCCTTCGCCATGCCCCTTAAGGATGTGTCCTTGACGGTTCGCTCCGGCGAGATCTTGGCGATCGCGGGCGTTGCGGGCAACGGCCAGGGAGAACTCTTCGATGCGCTCTCCGGCGAGTATCCCGTCGGTTCGGCGGAGGCGATAGCGATCCGAAAGAAGGCCGTGGGCACCCAGGGTATCACTGCGCGTCGTTTGCTCGGCGCCGGTTTTGTGCCCGAAGAGCGCCATGGCCATGCTGCCGTCTCGGCAATGAAACTCTCCGACAATCTGGTGCTGGCGCGCAGTCAATCCGACCGTCGGGCCTTCCTCGGTGGCGGCTTTCTCAAGGTCATCCGCCGGAGCGCCGTAAAGACAGCGACCCGGCGGATCGCCGAGGCGATGGACGTCCGCAAAAGCGGTGAGGATCCGGTAGCGGGTTCGCTCTCCGGCGGCAATCTACAGAAGTTCATCGTTGGACGCGAATTGGATCGCCAACCCGCCGTTCTCGTCGTCAACCAGCCGACTTGGGGCGTCGATGCAGGGGCGGCCAGCCGCATTCGCCAGGCGCTCGTGGATCTGGCGCGGAACGGCTCCGCCGTCGTCGTCATCAGCCAGGACCTTGACGAAATATTCGAAGTCGCAACGGAGATTGCCGTGATTTCTGAAGGGCGACTTTCGCAACCCTTCCCGGCGGGAGAACTGTCTCGGGAAAAGATTGGCCTTTTGATGGGCGGCCTGCACGAGAGTAAGACCGCCTCGGAGGCGCAAGATGCGCATTGAGCTGGAAAAGCGACCGCAAGCGTCGAAGCTTTACGGCCTTGTGTCACCGGTGTTGGCGTTGCTGCTGACATTGATCGCTGGCGCGATCATGTTTGCCATTCTTGGCAAGGACCCGGTCGAAGCGCTCGACGCCTTTTTCCTCGAGCCCTTGCTTGAGGTGTGGTCACTGCATGAACTTGCCGTGAAGGCGGCACCGCTGATCATGATCGGCGTCGGACTGGCCGTCTGCTATCGCTCCAACAACTGGAATATCGGCGCCGAAGGGCAGTTTACGATCGGCGCGATCACTGGCTCCATTCTGCCTATCCTGTTCACGGAGTTGCATTCGCCTCTCGTACTGCCCCTAATGCTTATCATGGGCGCCATCGGCGGCGCTTTGTTCGCGGCCATTCCTGCACTGCTGAAGGCACATTTCAATACCAACGAAATCCTGACGAGCCTGATGCTCGTCTATATCGCGCAGCTTTTCCTCGACTGGCTGATCCGCGGTGCGTGGCGCAATCCGCAGGGCTTCAACTTTCCGGAAAGCGTGCCGTTTCCGCCGGAAGCGACGCTGCCGGCGATATGGGAGGAGTCCGGCCGGGCGCATTGGGCCTTCGTGTTCGCGATTGTCGCGGCGTTTCTTGTCTGGTTCATGCTAAAGTATACGCTGAGGGGCTTCGAGATCGTCGTGCTCGGCCAGTCTGAGCGGGCAGGGCGGTTCGCCGGCTTTTCGTCGAAGAAGATGATCTGGTTCAGCTTCCTGTTTTCGGGCGCGCTTGCCGGGCTCGCCGGCATCTCGGAAGTATCGGGATCGATCGGGCATCTGCAGCCTGCTATTTCTCCCGGCTACGGCTTCACGGCGATCATCGTCGCGTTTCTCGGACGCCTGAACCCGCTCGGTATCATCGCATCAGGCCTCGTGCTGGCTTTGACCTATCTCGGCGGTGAGGCTGCACAGCTGTCGCTCGGCGTATCCGACAAGGTGACCCGCGTCTTCCAGGGCCTGATACTGTTCTTCGTTCTCTCGTGTGACACCCTCATCTACTACAAGATCCGTATTCTCTGGTCGCGGGTCCGGGGAGGTGTAGCATGAGCATCTTCGAAGCAATTTTGCTGACAGTCATCACTGCGTCTACGCCTCTGGTCATTGCCGCCTTGGGCGAACTCGTTACCGAACGATCCGGTGTTTTGAACCTCGGTGTCGAAGGCATGATGATCATGGGCGCTGTTGCGGCCTTCGCAACAGCGCAAATGTCAGGTTCTCCCTATATCGGACTGTTGGGCGGGATTGTCGCCGGTGCTCTGTTTTCGCTGCTTTTCGGCTTTCTCACCCTCACGCTGGTCGCCAACCAGGTAGCGACCGGCCTGGCGTTGACGATCCTCGGGCTTGGGGTTTCGGGCATGCTTGGGGAGGGCTATGTCAGCGTGCCCGGCGTTCGCCTCGCGCCGATCGTCGTCCCTTATCTTTCCGACATCCCGCTGATCGGCTCCGTGCTCTTCCGTCAGGACCTGACTTTTTACCTGTCGCTCGCTCTGCTGTTCGGCGTGAGCTGGTTCTTGTTCCGCAGCCGCGCCGGCTTGAAACTGCGCGCGATCGGTGACAGCCACGGCTCGGCGCACGCCCTCGGCATCGGCGTCATCCGGACACGCTATCTCGCCGTCATGTTCGGCGGTGCCTGCGCGGGCCTTGCGGGAGCACAGCTTTCCCTCGTCTATACGCCGCAATGGGTGGAGAACATGTCTTCCGGCCGCGGCTGGATCACGCTCGCGCTTGTCGTCTTCGCGTCTTGGCGGCCGTGGCGGGTTTTTGCCGGCGGCTATCTGTTCGGTGCAGTCACGATCCTGCAGCTTCACGCACAGGCTTTCGGCGTTGGAATTCCGGCCCAGTTTCTGTCGATGCTCCCCTATGCTGCGACTATTGTGGTTCTTGTCATCATTTCTCATAATCGGCGCACGACGTTGATCAACACGCCCGCGTCGCTGGGAAAAGCATTCGTCCCGGAGCGCTAAACAAAAGAATGAAAAGCGCTTCCGGAAATTCCAAACCAACAGGGGTTATCATGAAAAAACTAGCACTTGCATTTGCCGCATCGGCTGCCGCGGTCCTGAGCGTCGGCTCTACCGCGCAGGCTGCCGACAAAACGAAGGTCTGCTTCGTCTACGTCGGATCGCACACTGACGGCGGCTACTCGCAGGCGCACGATCTTGGCCGCCAGCAGATCCAGAAGGAGTTCGGCGACAAGATCGATACGCCATACCTCGAAAACGTGCCGGAAGGCCCCGATGCCGAGCGTGCTATCGAGCGTTTGGCGCGTTCGGGCTGCAAGCTGATCTTCACGACGTCCTTCGGCTTCATGGATGCTACCGTGAAGGTTGCTGCGAAATTCCCGAACGTGAAGTTCGAACACGGCACGGGCTACAAGTCCGGTCCGAATCTTGCGACCTACAACTCCCGCTTCTATGAAGGCCGCTACATCCTCGGCCAGATCGCGGCGAAGACCTCGAAGAACCATGGCGCTGCCTACATCGCTTCTTTCCCGATCCCGGAAGTCGTCATGGGTATCAACGCCTTCGAGCAGGGCGCTCGCTCCATCGATCCCGACTTCAAGCTGAAGGTCATCTGGGTGAACACCTGGTTCGATCCGGGCAAGGAAGCCGATGCTGCAAAGGCTATGGTCGACCAGGGTGTTGACGTCCTGACGCAGCACACGGACACGACCGCTCCGATGCAGGTTGCCGAGGAACGCGGCATCCATGCATTCGGCCAGGCCTCCGATATGATCGCAGCAGGGCCGAAGGCTCAGTTGACGGCAATTGTCGACACCTGGGGTAACTACTACTCCAAGCGCGTTCACGCTCTTCTCGATGGCACCTGGAAGTCCGAGCAAAGCTGGGACGGCCTGAAGGACGGCATCCTCAAGATGGCCGACTACACCAACATGCCCGATGACGTGAAGAAGATGGCCCAGGAAACCGAAGCCAAGATCAAGTCCGGCGAACTGCATCCCTTCACCGGTCCGATCAACAAGCAGGACGGCACGCCCTGGCTGAAGGCTGGCGAGAAAGCTGATGACGGCACTCTGCTGGGCATGAACTTCTACGTCGAAGGCGTGGACGACAAGTTGCCGAAGTGATTTTCGGCTAACAATTAGCACTTGCGAAAGGGCGCTCACTTCGAGCGCCTTTTTTCTGCGCTGCAAACCAAAAAGTGCATTTACAAAAGTAATACTATATGATTTTTTCCAGCTGTGCCGCGTGGAGGCGGCTTTGGGAGGAAATCATGAAATTGAAGACTGCACTCTTGAGTGCCACGATTCTGGCTGCCTGCATGTTCGGCTCGGCATCAGCCGCAGAGCTGGTCGTGGGCTTTTCGCAGATCGGCTCTGAATCCGGTTGGCGTGCCGCCGAGACGACGGTCACCAAGGAAGAAGCCAAGAAGCGCGGCGTGGACCTGAAGTTTGCTGACGCGCAACAGAAGCAGGAAAACCAGATCAAGGCGATCCGCTCGTTCATCGCTCAGGGCGTCAACGCCATCTTCCTCGCTCCGGTTGTCGAAACCGGTTGGGACGCCGTCCTGAAGGAAGCAAAGGAGTCGGAAATCCCGGTCATCCTGCTTGATCGTACGATCAAGGCGCCGGAGGACCTGTACCTGACCGCCGTTACCTCGGACCAGGTTCACGAAGGCAAGGTTGCCGGCGACTGGCTGGCAAAGACCGTTGGCGACAAGCCCTGCAACATCGTCGAGCTTCAGGGTACGACGGGTTCCTCACCGGCCATCGCCCGCAAGAAGGGCTTCGAGGAGGCGATCGCTGGCAAGGCCAACTTCAAGATCGTGCGCAGCCAGACCGGCGACTTCACCCGCACCAAGGGCAAGGAAGTCATGGAAAGCTTCCTGAAGGCTGAGAACGGCGGCAAGGATATATGCGCTCTCTACGCCCACAACGACGACATGGCCGTTGGCGGCATCCAGGCGATCAAGGAAGCAGGCCTGAAGCCGGGCAAGGATATTCTCGTCGTCTCCATCGACGCCGTGCCAGATATCTTCAAGGCTATGGCAGCCGGCGAAGCAAATGCCACTGTGGAACTGACGCCGAACATGGCAGGTCCCGCATTCGACGTGCTCGATGCCTACCTGAAGGACAAGAAGGCACCGGCAAAATGGATTCAGACGGAATCGAAGCTTTATACGCCATCCGACGATCCGATGAAGGTCTATGAGTCCAAGAAGAACCTTGGCTACTAATCCTTGAGGCCAGAACCGCACCGGCCCATCATGGGCCGGTGCGGACCTGCCAGATGCCGATCAGGACGTCATGTCCGTTGATAGCGAGGCATGTCGGTCCATATCAGGAAAAGCTGCCTTCATGATTCACGATTTCGAGAACGTTCTGACCGCCACCGGGATATCGAAGTTCTTCCCCGGCGCCGTTGCGCTCGACAACGTCGATTTCTCGCTGCGCAAGGGCGAAGTGCATGCGCTTTTGGGCGAAAACGGCGCTGGAAAATCAACGCTGATCAAATGCATCACTGGAGCCTATCACCGCGACCAAGGGCGCCTTGCTCTCGACGGCACGGAAATTAATCCGTCCGATACGTTGGCCGCGCAAAGGCTTGGCATTGGCACGGTGTACCAAGAGGTCAACCTTCTGCCCAACCTGAGTGTCGCCGAAAACCTCTATCTCGGCCGCCAACCAAAACGGCTTGGCATGATCGACGTAAGGGCAATGAACCAGCAGGCACGGGCGCTGCTTGACCAATACGGTATAGAAGTTGACGTCACCGCGCAGCTCGATCGGTTTTCGGTCGCTGTCCAGCAGGTCGTCGCAATCGCCCGGGCTGTTGATTTGTCCGGCAAAGTTCTCATCCTCGACGAGCCCACGGCAAGCCTCGATACTCAAGAAGTCGCGATGCTCTTTCGTATCATGAGAAACTTGAAAGAGCGCGGCCTTGGCATTGTCTTTATTACCCATTTTCTGGAGCAGGTCTACGAAGTCAGTGATCGTATCACGGTGCTTCGCAATGGCAGGCTAGTTGGCACGCGCGAAACGTCCGAACTGTCTCGCCAGAGCCTCATCTCCATGATGCTCGGTCACGAATTGGCAAATGCCGAGGCAACTGCGCGCGCACATACCGTCGCGGCTGGCCCGGTCAAATACAGGTTCCAAGGCTACGGCAAACGCGGCAAAATCAAACCGTTCGACCTCGAGGTTCGTGTTGGCGAGGTGGTGGGCGTTGCGGGGCTGCTCGGTTCAGGCCGTACAGAGACTGCCGAGCTACTCTTCGGGATCGAGCAGGCAGACAACGGAACGGCAAGAGTCGACGGCAAGGAAGTGACGCTCTCGAATCCACGGGCGGCGATCCGCCATGGCTTCGGCTTCTGTCCGGAAGATCGTAAGACGGATGGGATTATCGGTGACCTTTCCATTCGCGAGAATATCGCCTTGGCGCTACAGGCCCGCAGGGGCTGGGCGCGACCGATTTCGCGCGCCGATCAAAATGCACTGGCCGATCGCTATATCAAGGCGCTCGACATCCGCACGACGGACAGGGAGAAGCCGATCCGTCTCCTGTCCGGCGGCAACCAACAGAAGGCAATCCTTGCCCGCTGGCTGGCCACCAATCCTGACTTTCTGATCCTCGACGAGCCAACCCGCGGCATCGACGTCGGCGCCCACGCCGAGATCATCCGCCTGATTGAGGACCTTTGCGCAAAAGGCATGTCTCTGATCGTTATTTCCTCGGAACTAGAAGAGCTTATCGCCTATAGCTCACGTATTTTGGTACTTCGCGATCGCGAGCATGTCGCAGAGCTGGCGGGCGACGATATCAGCACCGCGCGCATCGTCGACGCCATCGCCGCGGCCCAAAAGAAGACGGAGTACGCATGAAGTCGTCGCTCAATGCATTGCTGATCCGCTTGGCGCCGCAGCTTATTGCGCTCGCGCTCATTCTTCTTCTAAATTTCATAATGTTTCCGCAGTTCTTTAATGTGGTAGTTCAGAATGGCCGCCTATACGGTAGCTTGATAGATGTGCTGAACCGTGGAGCACCGGTTGCGTTGCTGGCAATCGGCATGACGCTTGTAATCGCGACCAAGGGGATCGACCTTTCGGTCGGCGCGGTGATCGCGATTTGCGGCGCGGTTGCTGCGTCATCCATCGTAGCCGGTCAATCGCTTGCAATGACACTGCTGGTGACGGTCGGGGTTGGGCTGCTTTGCGGCGTCTGGAACGGATTTCTGGTTGCCGTGCTCAATATTCAACCAATCATCGCGACACTCGTGCTGATGGTGGCTGGGCGGGGGATCGCGCAACTCATCACCGAGGGGGTCATCATGACCTTCAACGATGAAGGGCTGATCGCTCTTGGCAGCGGTTCGTTCGCCTTCCTTCCGATGCCTGTCATCATATGGCTGATCATGAGCGCCCTGGTGATCCTGCTGGTAAGGCGCACGGCGCTTGGCATGCTGATCGAAGCCACCGGCATCAATCGACGTGCAAGCACGCTGTCCGGCGTGCGGACGCCTGTACTGCTAATGGCCGTCTATATGTTGAGCAGCCTTTGCGCGTCGATCGCCGGGATCATCGTCGCCGCTGACATCAAGGGCGCGGATGCCAACAATGCCGGTCTTTGGCTGGAGCTCGACACGATCCTGGCCGTTGTCGTTGGTGGCAACTCGCTGCTTGGTGGGCGCTTCAGTATTGTGGGGTCGTTGATCGGGGCGATGATCATTCAGGCTGTAAACACCGGTATTTTGCTCTCAGGGTTCCCGCCGGAGTTCAACCTGATCATCAAGGCGGTGATCGTGATCGTGATCCTCGTCATTCAGTCGCCGGCGGTCCAATCGGCCGCGATCATCTTAAGCCGGCGATCGAGCGGCGTCAGGGAAGGCCAGATTCAATGAACTCGAAATATCTGCCGTTGCTTGCGACCGTCGTAATTTTCGTCCTGTCCTATGCTGTCTGCACACTGCAGTATCCGAACATCTTGTCCACCCGCGTCGTCGGCAACCTATTGACCGATAATGCCTTTCTCGGCATCGCGGCGGTCGGCATGACGTTTGTCATCATCTCGGGCGGCATCGACCTGTCGATCGGCTCTGTCATTGCTTTCACTGGCGTGTTCTTGGCTGTCGTTCTGCAGAACACGCCAATCCATCCGCTCCTTGCGTTTGCGCTGGTGCTGATCATCACGACGATCTTCGGCGCGGCAATGGGCGCTATCATCCACTACCTGGAAATGCCGGCTTTCATCGTGACGCTCGCGGGCATGTTCCTTGCGCGTGGCATGGCTTTTGTACTTTCGATCGACAGCATTCCGATCAATCACGATTATTACGGCACCTTGACCAGCATCTATTACAAGCTGCCGGGCGGCGGTCGACTGACGCTAATCGGCGGCATCATGCTTCTGGTTTTTGTCTCCGGCATATTCCTCGCCCACCGTACGCGGTTCGGGACCAATGTGTACGCCCTAGGCGGCGGCGCTCAGACGGCGCAATTGATGGGCGTTCCGCTGGGCCGCACGACAATCCAGATCTATGCATTATCCGGCTTTCTTGCCGGTCTATCGGGAATCGTTTTTTCGCTCTATACGTCGGCCGGTTATTCTCTGGCAGCAGTCGGCGTCGAGCTCGATGCGATCGCAGCAGTGGTCATTGGGGGGACGCTGTTGACCGGGGGGGCGGGATTCGTGGCAGGTACCTTCATCGGCATCCTGATCCAGGGCCTCATTCAGACCTACATCACCTTCGACGGGATGCTCTCGAGTTGGTGGACGAAGATCTTGATCGGCCTGTTGCTTTTTGCATTCATTCTAATGCAGAAGGTTATTCTCTTCCTTTCCAGTATGAATAAGAGGTATGCCTGAGCGGGGAGGTATTCGTTGCGTAGCAGATTGCTTGAGACCGGAAAGACAGCACGGAAATCACGGACGAGCCATGCCCAAGTCGTGGATGAGCTCGGCAGGGCGATTGTTGCGGGAAACTTTCCCGTTGGAAGTATTCTGCCGGGAGACGCCGAACTTGCTCAGCGCTTCAAGGTCTCACGCACAGTCCTTCGAGAAACGATGAAGACGCTCGCCGCAAAAGGGATGATCGTCGCCAAGGCCCGTGTCGGAACGCGCGTGACAGAGAAAAACCTCTGGAACATGTTCGATAGCGAGATCATAGCCTGGCATTTCGACAGCGGCGTGACGGAGGAATTCCTGCTCCAGCTTTACGATATCCGGCTAGCTTTCGAGCCGTTTGCCGCCGGTCTCGTCGCCGAAAGGGCAAGCAAGCAAGATGTCGAAAACCTGCGGACGCTGGCAACCGAGATGGCGGCCTTGGGTCATACCAGCGAAAGTCTGGCGCTGGCGGACCTTCACTTTCACCTGGCGATAGCCGAAGCCTCTCATAATCCCTTCATGCGAACACTGGGAAGTCTCATCGAAGCCGCATTGGTGGGGATGTTCCGCATCAGTACGCCGCCCTCACAGAACGGTTTCTCGGATATTGCCGACACGCACATGCGGATCGTCGATGCAATTGTTGCCGGCAATGTCGATGCGGCCCGACGGGCCATGGAGGTCGTCATCATCGACGGCCGCGATCACGTGCGTGAGGCCTATGCGGCCATGAGCAAGGTAACGGCCTGATCGATTTTGATCTTTGTCCCGCCGATGTCTTGCTGCTAAGAGGCAACAAAGACCGCAAACACCGGATTCTCGGAGCAGATCATGGAACGCACTTGCCTCGCCGTCATTCTCGCTGCGGGTGACAGCACGCGAATGAAGTCGTCGAAATCGAAGGTGCTGCATCCGATCGCAAACCGCCCGATGATCGCTCACGTCGCGGATGCCGTAGCCAAGAGTGATATTTCATCGGTCGCGCTCGTCGTGGGGCGCGATGCCGACGAAGTGGCGAGGGCCGCCCAGGTCGGAAGCGTTAAGATTGAGGCGTTCCTGCAAAGGGAGCGGCTCGGCACGGGCCATGCGGTGCTGGCAGCGCGCGAGGCGATCGCGCGCGGATACGACGACATCGTCGTGACCTACGGCGACGTGCCATTGCAGACAGAAGGACCGCTCAAAGCCGCACGCCAGCTCCTGGCCGAAGGTAGCGATGTGGTCGTGATCGGCTTTCACACCGACAAGCCGACTGGCTATGGCCGCCTACTCGTCAAGGATGGCGAACTGATCGCCATCCGCGAGGAACGGGATGCCACAGACGCGGAGCGTGCTGTGAAATGGTGCAACAGCGGCTTGATGGCGATCAACGGTCGCAAGGCGCTCGATCTCCTGTCCCGTATCGGCAACGGCAATGCCAAGGGCGAATACTACTTGACCGACCTGGTAGAGATCGTCCGCTCCATTGGCGGTCGCGTCACTGCTGTCGACGCGCCTGAAGTCGAAATGATGGGCTGCAACAATCGCGCTGAACTCGCGGTGATCGAACGATTCTGGCAAGAGCGCCGGCGCCACGAGATGATGATTTCGGGCGTGACGATGATCGCACCCGAAACCGTGTTCCTTTCCTACGACACCGCAATCGGGCAGGACGCACTGATCGAGCCGAACGTCGTGTTCGGCCCCGGCGCGACAATCGACGGTGGTGCGGTCATTCATGCTTTCTCGCACATCGAAGGCGCGCATGTCAGCGCCGGTGCAACCGTCGGCCCGTTTGCTAGACTTCGGCCGGGAGCCGATCTTGCCACTGGCTCGAAGGTCGGCAATTTCTGCGAGGTGAAGAACGGGAAGATCGGCGAGGGGGCCAAGGTCAATCACCTGACCTATATCGGCGACGCGAAGATCGGAGCCGGGGCGAACATCGGTGCCGGTACGATCACCTGCAACTATGACGGCGTCAACAAGTACGAAACACTGATCGGGGCAAATGCGTTCATCGGATCGAACTCCTCTCTCGTGGCGCCGGTCAGTATTGGCGACAACGCCTACGTGGCCTCCGGCAGCGTGATCACCGCGGATGTTCCGGCCGATGCGCTCGCTTTAGGCCGGGCGCGTCAGGAACTGAAACCGGGCAGGGCTACCGTGCTGCGCGAACGGGCATTGGCAATCAAGGCGGCAAAAAAGGCCAAGCCGTAAGTTTGCGCGTAACGTGCGGAAATCGAAAGTGACCGCCAAGGCCATTGAAAAAAAAGACAGAATCGTTACGAGTGGCCTCCGAACGGAAGGCCTTGGGGACCATTATGTGCGGTATTGTTGGAATCGTTGGAAACAGCCCGGTTGCGGGGCGTCTCGTTGATGCGCTGAAGCGGCTTGAGTACCGCGGCTATGACTCCGCGGGTGTTGCCACGATACATGACGGCGAGATGGCGCGTCGTCGTGCCGAAGGAAAGCTCTTCAATCTCGAAAAGCGCTTGGACAGCGACCCGCTGCCGGGAACGATCGGCATCGCGCATACGCGCTGGGCGACCCATGGCGTGCCCAACGAAACCAACGCGCATCCTCATTTCGTCGAGGGTGTTGCTGTCGTTCACAATGGCATCATCGAGAATTTCTCCGAGCTGCGTGACGAGTTGATCGCAGAAGGCGCCGTCTTCGACACGCAGACGGATACGGAAGTCGTCGCGCACCTCATGGCGAAGTATCTGCGTGATGGCCTCGAGCCACGCTCGGCGATGCTCAAGATGCTGAACCGGGTAACCGGTGCTTATGCGCTGGCAATCATGCTGCGGAGCGACCCCGGCACGATCATGGCAGCACGCTCCGGCCCGCCGCTTGCCGTCGGTTATGGCTCCGGCGAAATGTTCCTCGGCTCGGATGCGATTGCCCTTTCCCCCTTCACCAATGAGATCACCTATCTGGTCGACGGCGATTGGGCGGTGCTGACGCGGGATGGCGCGACGATCCTCGACTTTTCAGGCAATGAGGTGCGTCGCCCGCGGCAGATTTCGCAGACGACGGCCTATGTGGTGGATAAGGGCAATCACCGCCATTTCATGGAGAAGGAGATTTACGAGCAGCCCGAGGTCATCTCGCATGCCCTCAGCCATTACGTCGACTTCGCCAGCAACAAGATCAGCGACAACGTCAATGCGATCGATTTCAAGACCGCCTCCGGTCTGGCAATCTCCGCGTGCGGAACCGCCTATCTCGCCGGCCTCGTCGGCAAATACTGGTTCGAGCGCTATGCGCGCCTGCCCGTCGAGATCGATGTCGCCTCCGAATTCCGTTATCGCGAAATGCCGCTGTCGCCATCGCAGGCCGCGCTTTTCATATCGCAGTCGGGCGAGACCGCGGACACACTGGCGTCGCTGCGCTATTGCAAGGACCACGGGCTGAAGATTGGCGCTGTCGTCAACGTGAAAGAATCAACCATTGCCCGTGAGTCGGATGCCGTGTTCCCGATCATGGCCGGTCCGGAGATAGGCGTCGCCTCCACCAAGGCATTCACCTGCCAGTTGGCAGTCCTGGCGTCGCTGGCGCTCGGCGCCGGCAAGGCGAGGGGAACGATCAGCGCGAAACAGGAAACGGAATTGGTCCGTCATCTCGCGGAAATGCCCCGCATCATGAGCCACGTCCTAAACCTCATCCAGCCGCAGATGGAAAGCCTCGCACGCGAGCTCTCGAAATGCCGGGACGTCCTTTATCTCGGTCGCGGCACCAGCTTCCCGCTTGCCATGGAAGGCGCGCTCAAGCTCAAGGAAATTTCCTATATCCATGCCGAGGGCTACGCTGCGGGCGAACTCAAGCATGGGCCTATTGCACTGATTGATGAAAATATGCCGGTGATCGTGATCGCGCCGTTCGATCGTTTCTTCGACAAGACAGTATCGAACATGCAGGAGGTTGCCGCGCGCGGCGGTCGCATCATTTTTATCACCGACGCGGCCGGCGCGGCGGCATCGAAGCTACCGACGATGGCAACAATCGTGCTGCCCAATGTCAACGAAATCATCGCGCCGATGATCTTCTCGCTGCCGATCCAGCTGCTCGCCTACCACACCGCCGTCTTCATGGGCACGGACGTCGATCAGCCGCGCAATCTGGCAAAGTCGGTAACGGTGGAGTGACCGGTCGTCAAATCTTCTGATACTTGTGTGGCACCCCAATTTCTGGCAGCTTTTCAACTAGGAAAGCATGGGGGAGCTGATTTCCGATAGCCGGTCTGCTCAACGGAGTTCATCAGCACGCGATGACGGAAAAACTGCCCCGATTGCCAATAGCTACCCGTATCAGGAACAACTTCCTGGCGGGGCTCATCATTTGTGCGCCAATCGCAATCACGCTGTGGCTGACGTGGTCGATCGTACGATGGGCCGACAGTTGGGTGAAGCCCTATCTGCCTGCGCGCTATGATCCGGATAACTACCTGAACTTCGCCGTTCCCGGCTCCGGGCTGTTGATCGCGCTCGTCGCTATAACCCTGATTGGCTTCCTCGGCAAAAACCTGATCGGCCAAAGTATCGTTCAGTTCAGCGAATCGCTGGTGGTGCGCGTGCCACTGGTACGCAGCATCTATCAGAGCGTGAAGCAAATTTTTGAGACGGTGCTGAAGGACAAGACGAACTCGTTCAAAAAGGTCGGCCTCATCGAATATCCGAGCCCCGGCCTGTGGGCGCTCGTATTCGTCGCGACAGATGCCAAAGGCGAAATTGCCTCAAAATTCAAAGCCATGGGTCAGGACATGGTTTGCGTCTTTCTTCCGCCGACTCCGGTTCCCACGGCAGGATTTCTGATCTTCATCCCACGAGAGAAGATCGTTCCACTCGACATGTCGCCAGAGGACGCTGCAAAGCTCTTGATCTCTGGTGGCCTCGTCACGCCGGAAGAACTTGCCGCGCGCATGGCGAGACAAGAGCGAACGCGCAAGCCACTGCCGGCGCCGATCGAGATGTAACTTCTGCACCTGGCCGGCCTGCATCCGGGATCACGTCAGTTCGTTCGCCGTATCGCAGTGCATGGCGGTTGAAGGATGACATACGCAATGCTGATCAGACTCGCCACCACCGAAGACCGCTCCTCCATTTGGACTGTCATCGAACCGACAATTCGCGCTGGGCAGACCTACACACTCGACCGCGGCATGAGCGAGACCGATGCGCTTGCTTATTGGCTGGGGCCGGACAAAGAGACGTTCGTCGCCGAAGACGAAACGGGCGACATTCTCGGCACCTATTATCTCCGCGCCAACCAGGCGGGCGGTGGCGCACATGTCTGCAATTGTGGCTATATGACCGCAGCAGCGGCGAGCGGCAAAGGCGTAGCACGACAGATGCACGAGCACTCGCTCGTCCGAGCCCGCGAGCGTGGTTTCCGGGCGATGCAGTTCAATTTCGTCGTCAGCGCCAACGAACGCGCCGTTCGCCTCTGGCAATCGCTGGGCTTTGAGACGGTCGGCCGCTTGCCCGGCGCCTTCGAGCACCCGACAAAAGGCTACGTTGACGCTCTGGTAATGTTCCGGACGCTGTAGGGCGGCTTGAGCGCTGGGGGCGGTGGCTCGGCCTCATCCTGCATGCAGGAAGCGGATCGCCTCGTCGCGACGGAATAGGTAGAGCAGGGTACGTACGGCCTTGCCGCGCTCGCTGGTAAGTTCCGGATCGCGCTCGATCAAGTAGGCGGCATCCCGACGGGCGATTTCCAGCAGGTCGGCATGTGCCTCAAGGCTCGCGACGCGAAAGCCCGGGGTCCCCGACTGGCGCGTACCGAGCAACTCGCCTTCGCCGCGCAGCTTCAGGTCTTCCTCCGCGATGCGGAAGCCGTCTTCGGTTTCACGCATGATGGACAAGCGCGCATGACCTGTCTCGCCAAGCGGGCCCTTGTAGAGCAGAATACAGGTCGAAGCCTCGTCGCCACGGCCCACACGACCGCGCAGCTGATGCAGTTGCGCCAAGCCGAAGCGCTCCGCATGCTCGATCACCATGATGGTCGCATCGGGGACATCGACGCCGACTTCCACGACTGTTGTCGCGACCAAGAGGCGGATTTCGCCGTTCTTGAACGCCATCATCGCGGTATCCTTTTCCGGGCCGCTCATGCGGCCATGGATCAGGCCGATACCCGGACCGAGCGACGAGACGAGCGCTGCGTGACGCTCCTCGACCGACATGAGATCGCTCTCTTCGGACTCCTCGACGAGCGGGCAAATCCAGTACGCCTTCTTGCCTTCCGCCAGGGCGCTTTTCAGACGTCCGACGATCTCGCCGATGCGCTCTGTCGGAACAGTGATCGTCTGGATCGGCTTTCGGCCAGCGGGCTTCTCCGTCAGCTTGGAGACGTCCATGTCGCCGAAGGCAGCCAACACCAGAGTGCGCGGGATCGGCGTGGCCGTCATGACAAGCATATGCGGCGTGATACCCTTCGCCGTCAGGCGCAGGCGCTGGTGAACGCCGAAGCGGTGCTGCTCGTCGACGACGGCCAGCATGAGATTGCGGTAGTTGACGCTGTCCTGGAAGAGGGCATGGGTGCCTATGATGATTTGCGCCTCTCCCGATGCGATCCTTTCCAAGATGTCTTCACGCTCGCGCCCTTTGGTGCGGCCGGTGAGGACCTCTATCCCGAGGCCAGCGGAACCGGCAAATTTGGAGATCGTCGCATGGTGTTGGCGCGCAAGGATTTCCGTTGGCGCCATGAGGACCGCCTGGCCCCCGCTTTCGATCACCGCGGCCATCGACAAGAGAGCAACCAGCGTCTTGCCGGAGCCTACGTCGCCTTGGAGCAGGCGCAGCATCCGGTCTTCGCCAGCCATATCCTTCAGGATGTCGGCAATCGCGCTATTCTGGCTGTTGGTCGGCAAAAACGGCAGAGCCTGGAGGATCTGCCTACTGACCTGGCCGGTAGCGTGTACCGGCTGGCCGGCAACCTTACGCAAACGCTGGCGAACGAGGCTCAGCGATAGTTGGCCCGCGAGAAATTCGTCATAGGCAAGCCGGCGGCGGGAAGGGGCTTGCGGGTCGATATCCGAGGGATCGCGTGGTTCGTGGAGTCCATGGAAGGCGTCTGATATCGACGGCAGCCCCTGCTTCTGAGCAAGAGCCAAATCGATCCATTCCGGCAGTTCGGGCGTACGAGGCAGTGCCGCTTCGATGATCTTGCGCAGTGTCTTTGGTGAAAGACCTGCCGTGAGCGGATAAATCGGCTCAACGAGGGGCAGGTTCTCGGCTTCGCTGGCCCTCACGATATAGTCGGGGTGGACCATCGACGCACGGCCGTTGAACCAGTCGATCTTGCCACTAACGGTCACCTCCTCGTCCAAGGGCAGCTGCTTTTCCAGCCAGGCCGCCTGGCCGCGAAAGAAGACAAGGGTTAGTTCGCCGGTTTCGTCGTGTAGTGTGACGCGATACGGAATGTTGCTCTTGCCGCGCGGCGGTGCCTGATGACGATCGACACGCGCCGTGACGGTGACGATCGCACCCTGCGGCGCGCGGGCGATACCCGGTTGGTTTCGACGGTCGATCAGAGAGTGAGGCGCATGAAACAGCAGGTCCACGACACGCGTATCATCTGGCGTCTCGCGCCCGAGCAGCTTCACCAGCAACTCGGCGATCTTTGGGCCGACGCCGGGCAGAGCGGAAACTGGCGAAAACAGCGGATCGAGAATGGCTGGGCGCATGGCGGCAAAATGCGATGAACAATGCGGCCTTGGCAAGGCTGACAAGCCGCTTTCGAGGGTCTATAGAGGCGCATCAACAGGAAGGTAAAGCCATGACGGGTGTGTCACTCTCGAGCGCCGATCTTGATCCGCGTCGCCGCCGAATCCTCTTTCGCTGCTGGCATCGCGGCATCCGCGAGATGGATCTGGTGTTCGGGCAGTTCGCCGAGAAGGAGATCGCCACCCTGTCGGAAGCCGAGCTCGACGAGTTCGAAACCATCATGGCCGAAGAGGACAACGATCTCGTGCGCTGGATTATGGGAACCTGGCCAGTGCCTGAGCGTTTCCAGACGCCGATGTTTGCACGCCTTGCCGCCTACAAGCCCGATTTCGAATATCCAGCCGTCGCCCTCGCCAGGAATGCCTAATGACCTCAGGTTTTGACGCAAGGAAGCTGTCAGCGATCGCCGAGCCGCTGACAATCGGCAATGTGCCGACAGGTATGGAAGCTCTGTTGCTGGCCGATCTGGCACGCGCCGGCGAACCGGTCGCCTACGTCCTCTCCGACGGCCAGCGGATGATAGACCTTGAGCAGATGCTCGGCTTCGTTGCCCCCGAGATCCCGGTGCTAACTCTGCCGGCCTGGGACTGTCTTCCCTATGACCGCGTTTCACCGAGCGCCGACACATCTGCACGCCGTCTCGCGGCGCTGGGCGGTTTGATCGCCCATCACAGGAAACCGCATGCGGCGATCGTGCTGGTGACCGTCAATGCGATGCTGCAGAAAGTTGCTCCTCAAGAGATTATCGAAAGCCTTGCCTTCTCGGCCCGTCCCGGAAACACCGTGCGGATGGACGATATTGCCGGGCGCCTCGAACGCAACGGCTTCGACCGCGTCGCAACGGTTCGCGAGGTCGGCGAATATGCGGTGCGCGGCGGTATTCTTGATGTTTTCGTGCCCGGCTCCGAAGAGCCCGTTCGCCTCGATTTCTTCGGCGATACGCTCGAAAGCATCCGCAGCTTCGATCCGGCAAGCCAGCGCACAACTGGGCAGATCCGCTCGCTCGACCTCAACCCGATGAGCGAAGTCACGCTGACGCCCGATACGATCAGCCGTTTCCGGAAAAACTACCTTTCTTCGTTCGGCGCGGCGACGCGCGACGATGCGCTGTATCTCGCCATATCGGAGGGGAGACGCTACCCCGGCATGGAGCATTGGCTGCCGCTTTTCTACGAGAAGCTGGAGACGGTGTTCGACTATCTCAGAGGCTTCCGGATGGTCACCGATCATACTGTGCGCCAAGCCGCTGAGGAACGCTCCAAGCTCGTCTTCGACTACTATGACGCGCGCCTGAATTCCGGACAGCCCGCCAAGGGGCAGATGGCGCAAGGAACGCCCTATAAGCCGGTGACGCCCGGCCAGCTCTATTTGGACGGAAAGACTTTCGCCAACACGCTCGACGCGTTCAACGCGATGCGCATTTCACCCTTTAACGAGCATGAGGGAGAGGCGCGTCGCGTGATCAATCTCGACGCTCGCCAAGGCGAGCGCTGGGCGCGCTCGAACGCCGAGGGTGGGGGGAATGCTGAGCGCATCAATGTGTTCGACGCGGTTGTGAAGCACATTGCCGACAAGCGCTCCTCCGGTGCGAAGGTGCTGATCACCGCCTGGACGGAAGGATCGCTCGAACGTCTGCTGCAGGTTCTGAACGAACACGGGCTCGAGCGCGTGAAGCCGGTCGGCGCGCTGAAGGAGATCGACGGCCTTGCCAAGGGTGAGGCGGCGGCTGGCGTGCTCAGTCTCGAATCCGGATTTGAAGTCGGCAATCTGGTCGTCATCGGCGAACAGGACATTCTCGGCGACCGCATGGTGCGACGCTCGAAGCGACGCAAGCGTGCCGCCGATTTCATCTCCGAGGTTGCCGGTCTTGACGAGGGCTCGGTCGTCGTCCACGCGCAGCATGGTATCGGCCGATTTGTCGGCCTGCGAACCATCGAAGCGGCCGGTGCACCGCACGCCTGCCTCGAGCTACAATATGCAGACGAGGCGAAGCTGTTCCTGCCGGTCGAGAACATCGATCTCCTGTCGCGCTATGGGGGCGAGGGGACGGAAGCCCAGCTCGACAAGCTCGGCGGCGGCGCATGGCAGATGCGCAAGGCCAAACTCAAGAAGCGGCTGCTTGATATGGCGGATGCACTCATCCGCATTGCTGCCGAGCGCCTGACCCGCCATGCGCCCGTGCTAACGACGCCGGAAGGGCTTTACGACGAGTTTGCCGCTCGCTTCCCTTACGACGAGACGGAGGATCAGGATAATGCCATCGAGGCTGTGCGCTCCGACCTTGGAGCCGGCCGACCGATGGACCGCCTCGTTTGCGGCGACGTCGGCTTCGGCAAGACTGAGGTGGCGCTTCGCGCTGCGTTCGTTGCGGCGATGAACGGCATACAGGTTGCCGTCGTCGTGCCGACCACATTGCTAGCGCGCCAACACTTCAAGACCTTCGCCGAGCGGTTCCGCGGCCTGCCGGTTCGCATCCAGCAAGCCTCGCGCCTCGTCGGCTCGAAGGAGCTGGCGTTGACGAAGAAGGAAGTAGCAGAGGGCAAGACGGATATCGTCGTCGGCACCCATGCGCTTCTTGGCGCCGGGATCAAGTTTGCCAATCTGGGCCTCCTGATCATCGACGAAGAGCAGCATTTCGGCGTCAAGCACAAGGAACGCTTGAAGGAACTGAAAAGCGATGTCCATGTGCTGACGCTCTCGGCGACACCGATCCCGCGCACGCTGCAGCTCGCGATGACCGGGGTACGCGAGCTGTCGCTGATCACGACGCCGCCGGTCGACCGCATGGCGGTTCGCACCTTCATTTCGCCCTTCGATTCGCTTGTCATCCGCGAAACGTTGATGCGCGAACATTATCGTGGCGGCCAGAGCTTCTATGTCTGCCCGCGTCTCGCAGATTTGGAGGACGTACATGCCTTCCTGCGCTCGGATGTGCCGGAATTGAAGGTCGCCGTTGCGCACGGCCAGATGCCGGCGGGCGAGCTTGAGGACATCATGAACGCCTTCTACGAGGGCCGCTATGACGTGTTGTTGTCGACGACGATCGTGGAATCGGGTCTCGACGTGCCAACGGCCAATACGCTGATCGTGCACCGCGCCGACATGTTCGGCCTGGCGCAGCTCTACCAGCTGCGTGGTCGCGTCGGACGTTCGAAGGTGCGCGCTTTTGCGCTCTTCACGCTGCCGGTCAACAAGGTGCTGACGGCGACGGCGGAACGGCGCCTCAAGGTGCTGCAGTCGCTCGACACGCTCGGCGCCGGCTTCCAGCTTGCCAGCCACGATCTCGACATTCGCGGCGCAGGAAACCTGCTCGGCGAAGAGCAGTCCGGCCATATCAAGGAAGTCGGTTTCGAACTCTACCAGCAGATGCTCGAAGAGGCCGTCGCGGAAGTAAAGGGCGTCGATGAGATCCAGGACACCGGCTGGTCGCCGCAGATCTCGGTCGGCACCTCAGTCATGATCCCCGACGGTTACGTGCCGGACCTGCATCTGCGCATGGCACTCTATCGCCGCCTCGGCGAGATCACGGAACTGAAGGAAATCGATGCCTTCGGCGCAGAAATGATCGATCGCTTCGGCCCCATGCCGATCGAGGTCCAGCACCTTCTAAAGATCGTGTATGTGAAATCGCTCTGCCGGGTCGCCAACGTGGAGAAGCTGGATGCAGGTCCCAAGGGGGTGGTCATCCAGTTCCGCAATAAGGAGTTTCCGAATCCAGCGAACCTGGTTGGCTACATCGCCAAGCAGGGAACGATGGCAAAGATTCGGCCGGACCAGAGCGTCTTCCTCACACGCGATCTGCCGACGCCGGAAAAGCGGCTGCAGGGCGCAGCCGTTATCATGACGCAGCTTGCGGAAATGGCGAAGGGGTAAGGGCTCAGTTCATGCCGGCGCGCGCTTCCGCCTTCGCCTTGGCGATGTCGCGGAGCGCGCCTGCCAGAACGTCCGGCGTCTGAGCCCCGCTGACGGCATATTGCTGGTCGAAGATAAAGAACGGCACACCATTCACGCCCATCTTCTGCGCCGCCTCGATCTCTTCGACCACCAGGACCGTATCGGCATCGGAGGCGAGCAGCGACGCAGTGACCGTGCGGTCGAGGCCCGCCTTCTCGGCAACGTCGAGCAGCACGGCATGATCGCCGACATTGCGGCCTTCCTCGAAGTTCGCCTTGAACAGGCCGTTGACGACCTTGTCCGCCTTGTCGCGGTCCTCAACCATTGCCCAATGGATCAGGCGATGCGCATCCAGCGTATTCGGGCCGATCTTGATCGCCTCGAAATCGAAGTTGATGCCGACGTCGCGACCAAGTTCGCTAAGCATCTTGTGCCCCTCAGCGACACGCTCGGCGCCACCAAGCTTCTGCTCCAATGCCTTCTTCTGGTCGACGCCTTCCTTGGGATAGTCGGGGTTGAGGCGGTAGGGGCGCCAATTGATGTCCACGCCGATCTCGTCCTGAACCTCGGCAATCGCAAGCTCCAGCCGCGCCTTGCCAAGATAGCACCACGGGCAGACGACGTCGGAGACAACGTCGATGGTAATGCGTTCCATGGGCTTTTCCTTTTTCTTCCTGAAATCGAACCTTCCCGCCATCTAGGCCCTGTGGCGGGCGACTTCAACCAGGCAGGAAAAGGGAACCGCCTATTGCACGCTCTGATCCCACCACGCCGGCAACTGATAGCCATAGAGCGGCACGGTATCGGGGTGGCCGATCCGTTTGCTACGCGCAACCCATTGCTTATCAACATGATAGAGCGGCAGGACATAGTGCCCCGACAACAGCATTCGATCGTGCGAGCGCACTGCAGCCGTAAAGTCCTCCGCCGAACGGGCGGTGAGGATATGCTGGATCAGCGTATCAACGTCAGGGTCGGCAACGCCAGCAAAGTTGTCAGTGCCATCCCGTTCCTTGGCAGCGGAAGACCAACGTCCGAGCTGTTCGATGCCGGGAGACAGGGATGAGGTGTACGACTTCACGATCACATCGTAGTCAAAACTGCTGGTGCGGCTCTGATACTGCGAATCGTCCACCGTGCGGATTGTCGCTCCAATGCCGAGCAGTTGCAGCGAACGCTGATAGGAGACCGCGAGCTTCTCCTGGTCGGTGTTCTGCGTCATGATTTCGAAGGTGAGCGGACGTCCGTTGGCGTCGCTCATCTTGCCATTCTTGATCGTGTAACCCGCCTCCTTGAGGAGCGCGGCGGCCTGCTTCAGAACATTGCGATCGCGCCCCGAACCATCGGTAACCGGAAGCTTATACGTACCGTCAAGAATCGCTGGATCGATTCGATCCTTGATCGGGCCGAGAAGCTTCAGTTCGCGTTCATCAGCCGGCACGCCGAAGCTCGACAGCTCGGAGTTCTGCCAGAAGCTCTGGGTGCGGATATAGGCGTTCGAGAAGAGGTTCTTGTTCGCCCATTCGAAATCGAAGACCAGCGACAGCCCCTCGCGAAGCTTCGCGTTGGCAAACACCGGCCGCCGCGTATTGAAGACGAAGCCGAACATGCCGCTCGGCAGCTTCGGTTCGAACGTGTCCTTGGCGACGTTGCCCGAGGTGACCGCGGGGAAGTTATACGCGCTTGCCCAATGGCCGGGACTGCCGTCGGGATAGATGTCGACGTCACCCTTCTTGAAGGACTCAAAGAGCGTCGTGTCCTGCAGGAAATACTGGACCGAAATCTGATCGTAATTGTCGAGGCCGACCTTGGCCGGAATATCCTTGCCCCAATAATTGGGATCGCGCTCGAAGGTGATGCTTTCGCCGGGCTTCAGCGCCTTGATCCTGTAGGGGCCGGACCCGACGGGCGGCGTGAGCGACGAACGATCAAATGTCTCTGGATCGATGGCATGCTTCGGCAGGATCGGCGTTGACCCGGCCAGGATCAGCGGGAATTCGCGATCGGCCTTGTCATTAAAGGTGAAGCGAACACTGTGATCGCCGACCTTCTCCATCTTCTCGACGGCATTCAACCGCGTGCTGAAGGGGACGCGGCCCTTGTCCTTGAGCAGATTGAGCGTGAAAATCACATCATCGGGTGTCACCGGCTGACCGTCAGACCATTTGGCGGCCGGGTTGAGATTGAACTGGATGAAGGTCCGGTCTTCATCCCATTCAACGGATTCCGCCAGCAGCCCGTAGAGCGTGAAGGGCTCATCGCGCGAGCGCAGCATCAGCGTTTCGAAGACAAGGTTTCCGTATTCCGGATCCCACATGCCGCGCGCCGTCGTGCGCATGCTTTTCAGGATGAACGGATTGAGGCTATCGAAGGTGCCGACGACGCCATAACTGATCTTGCCGCCCTTCTTCACATCGGGATTAACGTAAGGAAGATTCTTGAAATCGGCGGGTAGGGCCGGCTCGCCATGCATCGCGATGCCATGCACGGGCTCTGCGAGAGCTGCGCTGCCAACCAAGGTGAAAATGACGGGGAGAACGATCCGGAGCATCGTTGAGGTCCTTTCCGGGAACGGCACGATTCGGCGCAAGACTATCACGCGGCCGCGGCAATTCACCATCCGCGCCGAATTCTTTCGGATCACTCCGAAAAGGCCAAAGAAATACTGGATATCTAGCCCGACGCGATGTAACAGGGGAACCCGAAGTCGGGGGTCATGCATTTGCCTCATTGTTTTAAGAGGTGGAGTGCGAACAACCCTGTTGGTGAGGATGGCACGTTGTCGTCCCTAAGGGATTTCAGGAGACGGAATTCGTTATGATGTTCAAGGCTGAAAACAAAACGCGGGCAGCCCTGTCCGTTCTGGCAGTGATGCTTGGTGCTGCAGCGGCTCCGGTATCGTCCTACGCGCAGGAGGCAGCAGCACCCGCCGATGCGCCTGCCACGGCTGCCGGCGCTCCGCGTCTCGGCTGGTACAAAACCTGCAGCAAGCAGGAAGACAATGATGTCTGCGTCGTCCAGAACGTCGTTCTCGCAGGCGGCGGCCAGCTCGTTACGGGCGTCGGCCTCATCAGCGTCTCCGGCAAGATCAACAACAAGAGCCTTCAGGTTTCTGTTCCCCCGGCACGTCTGATCCCGCCAGGTGTAGCGATGCAGATCGACGGCGGCAAGGCACAGAAGATCGACTACCTGATGTGCATGCCCGACCGTTGCGTCGCCCAGATCCCGCTGACCGACGCCATGGTCGCCAGCCTGAAGAAGGGCACCGATCTGGTTCTGACCTCGATCAACTTCCGTCGTGCGCCGAACCCGATCAAGATCTCGCTCGAAGGCTTCACCGGCGCATTCGATGGCGAAGCGGTTTCCGCCTCCAAGCTCGCCGAAAGCCAGAAGAGCCTGCAGGACAGCATGCAGAAGAAGGCTGACGAAGCGCGCAAGAAGCTCGAAGAAGCCCAGAAGGCTGCCAAGGCTCAGTAATCTGGCCCATCGGAATTGTCGAAGAACCCGGCCTCGCGCCGGGTTTTTTGTTGCCCAATCCAGACAAAGAAAAACCCCGCGGCGAGCGGGGTTTTGAATTATGGCAGTGAACGTTAGTGGGCGAAGCTCATCTTGGGTTTGAACTGCCCCGTCGGTGCCATATCGAAAATCTGATAGACCTGTTCGTTGCGGAGCGGGACGCCGCTCTCGTCGTTCACCAGGTTCTGCTCGGATACGTAGGCAACGTATTCGTTTTCATCATTCTCTGCCAGCAGGTGATAGAAGGGTTGATCCTTGCTGGGGCGCACTTCGGCGGGAATGGAGTTCCACCATTCTTCCGTGTTCGCGAATTCCGGATCGACATCGAAGATGACGCCGCGAAACGGAAATACCTTGTGCCGAACCACTTCGCCGATACTGAACTTAGCTACTCTTTCTTTCATGGTACGACTTCCTTTCATCACCTGATTTGGTGATTGGCCCCACTCAAATCAAGATTTGTGCGGGATCTCGTCACATGAGTGTCACATACGCCATTTGACGACCATGACATCGGTCGGTGAAGCCCCGGCGGGAGCCGGGGCCTCGGTTTTGAGATCAAGCCGAATAGTACATGTCGTATTCGACTGGGTGCGGGGTCATGTCGTAGCGCATGACTTCCGTCATCTTCAGCTCGATGAAGCTGTCGATCTGGTCGTCGTCGAAGACGCCGCCAGCGGTCAGGAACTTGCGGTCCTTGTCGAGGCTTTCCAGCGCTTCGCGCAGCGAGCCGCAGACAGTCGGGATCTTCTTCAGTTCCTTCGGCGGCAGATCGTAGAGATCCTTGTCCATGGCCTTGCCAGGATGGATCTTGTTCTTGATGCCATCGAGGCCAGCCATCAGCATCGCTGCAAAGGCGAGGTACGGGTTCGCCATCGGATCCGGGAACCGGACTTCGACGCGCTTTGCCTTCGGGTTGCTGCCGAACGGAATGCGGCATGAAGCCGATCGGTTGCGCGCCGAATAGGCGAGCAGAACCGGTGCTTCATAGCCCGGGACGAGACGCTTGTAGGAGTTCGTCGACGGGTTGGTGAAGGCATTCAGCGCCTTGGCATGCTTGATGATGCCACCGATGAAGTAGAGGCAGGATTCGGAAAGACCTGCATACTCGTCGCCGGCGAAGCCTGGCTTGCCGCCCTTCCAGATCGAAAGGTGTACGTGCATGCCCGAACCGTTGTCGCCGAAGATCGGCTTCGGCATGAAGGTTGCCGTCTTGCCGTAGGCGTTGGCGACTTGGTGCACGACGTACTTGTAGATCTGCATCTTGTCGGCGTTGCGAACGAGCGTGTCGAACTTGATGCCGAGCTCGTGCTGAGCAGCAGCCACTTCGTGGTGGTGCTTCTCGACGACAACGCCCATTTCCGACAGAACCGTCAGCATTTCGGAACGCATGTCCTGGCAGCTGTCGATCGGCGGAACCGGGAAGTAGCCGCCCTTGACGCGCGGACGGTGACCGAGGTTGCCGGTCTCGTATTCGGTGTCGTCGTTGGACGGCAGTTCCGTGGAGTCCAGCTTGAAGCCAGTATTGTAAGGGTCGGCCTTGTAGCGAACGTCGTCGAAGACGAAGAATTCAGCTTCCGGGCCGACGAAGACCGTGTCGCCGATACCGGATGCCTTCAGGTAAGCTTCAGCCTTCTTGGCGGTGCCGCGCGGATCGCGGTTATAGGCCTCGCCGGAGACGGGATCGAGGATATCGCAGAGGATGACCATGGTGGACTGCGCGAAGAACGGGTCCATGTGGACCGTTTCCGGGTCGGGCATCAGCACCATGTCGGATTCGTTAATGGCCTTCCAGCCAGCGATCGAGGAACCGTCGAACATGACGCCATCGGCAAACATGTCTTCGTCGACACACACGACGTCCATCGTGACGTGCTGCAGCTTGCCCTTGGGATCGGTGAAGCGCAGATCGACGAACTTGACGTCGTTTTCCTTGATTTGCTTAAGAATTTCGCTTGCGGTCGCCATTAAATAGTTCCTTTATTTGAGATGACGATACTTTGGCTCGCCGGAAAGGCGATAAAGATTAGATTGCGTCGATACCGGTCTCGCCGGTACGAATGCGGATGACTTCTTCCACATTTGACACGAAAATCTTGCCGTCGCCGATGCGTCCGGTTTGTGCGGCCTTGCGGATGGCGTCGATGACGGCTTCCGCATTCTCGTCCGCGAGAACGACTTCCACCTTCACCTTCGGCAGAAAGTCGACAACATATTCAGCGCCACGGTAGAGTTCCGTATGGCCTTTCTGGCGACCGAAGCCCTTCGCTTCCGTAACTGTAATGCCCTGCAGGCCAACTTCCTGAAGGGCTTCCTTCACTTCGTCGAGCTTGAAGGGCTTGATGATCGCTTCGATCTTTTTCATGAGAAAATGACTCTCCGCTTCTCCCGTTAATGGCAGGCTCAGACCTGCTGCCGTGATGATGCAGTTATCGTGCCAGTTGGGAAGCTGATTTTTCGAAAAATGAGCCTCGCTGCTCATAAAAGTCCGCAATCTCGGGGATTTTCATCGATTTTCAGCCCAGAACTTTCCAGAATCGATCCGCCAGACGCAATTTCGGGCCGTTTTTCGGAACATTCGCCCGCACTAATGGTCCGCACAAATGCGCGGCAATTGTATATTTTTTATGCATTTGATTATTTTATGAGCTCACCACCAATCAATCAGCCGGTTGTTATTTAGGCGATTTCTGTTTGAATGCGGCGATGATCGATGAAATCTCCGAGTTACTCCTTACTCCAGAGGAAATGACGGCAGTCGATGCGGCGGCAACGGGATCCGGGATCGACAGCTATGCGCTCATGGAGCGCGCAGGAGCAGCAATTGCCGCCACCTTGTTGCGTCATTTTCCCACCGTCCTTCGCGCCGTCGTCCTTTGCGGGCCTGGCAATAACGGCGGCGATGGCTATGTCGCAGCGCGCCACCTGGCAGAGAGCGGCGTTGCCGTGGAGATTTTCCAGTTGGGGGAACCGGGGAGGCTCAAGGGAGATGCCGCTCGGGCAAGGGATAGCTTCCCGACCATGGTTCGGCCACTTGAATCCTATCAGCCGCGGAGCGGCGATGTGGTGATCGACGCCATCTTTGGCGCTGGCCTTGCACGTGATGTTCCGGCCGACGTTAGAGACGCAATCGAACGGGTAAGTGGAGCAGGTGTGCCGGTTATTGCCGTCGACCTGCCATCCGGTGTTGATGGTCGCAGCGGATCGGTCCTACGCGCTGCATTTGCCGCCAGCAGAACCGTCACCTTCATGACGCGAAAGCCCGGGCATCTCCTGATGCCGGGGCGCAAACTCTGCGGTGAACTCGAAGTCTTTGATATCGGCATACCCGGCCGCATCATCCGCGCAGCGAAGAAACAGCAGATCGCCGAAAATAGACCCGAACGTTGGCGTGAGGTTTTGCCTTCTGCCGGCCTGGAGACACACAAATACAAGCGAGGTCACCTAGTCGTCTTCTCCGGCGAAGCGAGCAAGACAGGCGCCGCGCGGATGTCTGCTATGGCAGGGCTGAAGGCGGGGGCAGGGCTGGTGACAATCGCCACGCCGGACGATGCGATCGACGAGAATGCAGCACATCTGACCGCGATCATGCTGCATCCGATCGAGGACGAGGCGGCACTCCGCGATTGGCTGCATGACGCGCGGCTGCAGACCTTCGTTCTCGGGCCGGGTTTCGGCGTAGGCAAGAAGGCACGTCGGTTCGTCGCCGCGTTGTCCGAGAGGCATCTGGTGCTGGATGCCGACGGGCTCTCCTCGTTCAAAAGTGCCCCTGACGAGCTGTTTTCAAAGTTTTCCGGCAAGCCGCGTCTAGTGCTTACGCCACACGAGGGCGAGTTCGGTAGACTGTTTCCCGATATCGCCGCCGACACCGCCATGGGAAAGGTCGAAAAGGCGCGAGCAGCAGCGACACGGGCAAACGCCGCAATCGTCTACAAAGGGGCTGACACCGTCATCGCCTCACCCGACGGCAGAGCTTACATCAACACCAACGCACCCGTTTGGCTCGCGACCGCCGGCTCCGGTGATGTTCTGGCTGGGATCATCGGAGCGCTCATGGCTCAAGGAGTTCCCGCTTTCGAGGCCGCCGCTGCGGGCGTCTACATGCATGGAGAGGCCGGCATGCGGGCGGGCAAAGGACTGACGGCGGAAGACCTGGCGACGCAGGTTCGTCCGCTCTGACGACAGGCCTACCGCGACACCGCTTCCTGCAATGCCATTGCTCCAAAGGGCGCATTGACTTTGCCTTCGTGGATCATGAAGGCGAAGACATCCCGCGGCTCGGCCGCAACCTGGCGCTCGCCATCAATCAGAGGCAGATCGCCCGGTACCTTGCCATCCGCCCAGGTTTCGAGGCGCGTGGCCCAAGCTTTCAAATCACTCGGCGCGTAGCAGGTCTTGATCTCATCGGAACCTTGCTGCAGGCGCGCATAGACAAAGTCGGCCGTAACATCCGCTATCATCGGGTAGTCGAAATGCTCGGCGACAACTGGTGCGACGGCATATTTCTCCAGCAGCGCCACGAACTCGGGAACCTTGAAGGAATCGTGTCGGACCTCGACGACGTGCCTCAGGGGAAGCCCGTCCTGCTTTGCCGGCAGCAGCTTGAGAAAGCCTTCGAAATCATCCGGATCGAACTTCTTCGTCGGTGCGAACTGCCAGAGGATTGGTCCAAGGTGCGGACCAAGCTCCGTTAAACCTTGCGTCAGGAAACGCTCCATCGACTCGCCAGCCTCCGCCAGCACGCGACGATTGGTGACAAAACGGCTGGCCTTGAGCGAAAAGATAAAGCCGTCAGGCACATCCGCAGCCCATTTGGCGAAGGTTTCCGGCTTCTGCGAGCTGTAATAGGTGCCGTTGATCTCGATGACCTTCAGCTGGCGGCTTGCGTAGTGCAGCTCGTCCTTCTGCTTCAGATCCCCAGGGTAGAAGTGGTCCCGCCATGCCTCGAAGGTCCAGCCGCCGATGCCGACGCGAACATTGCCGGATTTCGTCATTCCTTCCTCCTCTGATTATATCTGTGCGTCGACATGCTTTGCCATGTCGACGATCACCCATCCTGGCCTATGCGGATTTTCGCGGCGACCCGTTTCCTGAAAGCCAAATGCTCGATAGAGCGCAATATTCCGTTCCATGCGCGCATTCGTGTAGAGACGCACTTCCGGAAGCTGCCATTCCCGCGCGGTCGCTTCCACCCATCTCAGAATGGCAAGACCGTGACCGCCGCCCTGAAATTTCGGCGAGACGGCGACGCTGAAGAGCATCACATGGTCCGGGTGCCGCTCAATGACGGCCAGACCGGCAAGCCCGCCGAGTACCTCCCGCAGCCAGACCTCACCGCGTTCAATGCGCGGCGCGTAGTCCTCGGTGACGGGGATCGGCGGGCGCCCAAGCAGACGCGTATATGGAGCATAGGCTTCGGCGGTCAGCGCTTCGACCGCCTGCAGATCATCGAGCGACGCCGCTCTCAGCATCACTCAGCTGCCACTACGGCTTTTCCAGCAGGTCGCCGTTCAAGCAACTCCTTCAGGAATTGCCCGGTATAGGACCGCTTCTCCTTGACGATCGCTTCAGGCGTGCCGACGGCGACGATTTCGCCGCCACCATCGCCGCCTTCCGGACCGAAATCGAGAATCCAGTCCGCGGTCTTGATCACCTCGAGATTGTGCTCGATCACAACGACCGAATTACCCTGATTGACCAGCTCCTGCAGCATCTCCAGGAGCTTGGCGACATCGTGGAAATGCAGGCCAGTCGTCGGCTCGTCCAAGATATAGAGGGTACGGCCGGTCGACCGCTTCGACAGCTCCTTGGCCAGCTTGACACGCTGCGCCTCGCCGCCGGACAGCGTATTGGCCTGCTGCCCGACCTTGATGTACCCAAGGCCAACATCCTTCAACGCCTGCAGCTTGTCACGCACGGCTGGAACAGCCGCGAAGAAGTCGACGCCTTCCTCGACAGTCATATCCAGCACGTCGGCAATCGACTTGTGCTTGAACGTGACGTCGAGCGTTTCCCTGTTGTAGCGCTTGCCATGACAGACATCGCAGGTGACGTAGACATCAGGCAGGAAGTGCATCTCGATCTTGATGACGCCGTCGCCCTGGCAGGCTTCGCAGCGTCCGCCCTTGACGTTGAACGAGAAGCGTCCCGGCTGATAGCCGCGCGCCTTCGCTTCCGGCAGACCGGCAAACCAGTCGCGGATCGGGGTGAACGCGCCCGTATAGGTCGCGGGGTTGGAGCGCGGCGTGCGGCCGATCGGCGACTGATCGATGTCGATGACCTTGTCGATGTGCTCGAAACCGTCGATGCGGTCATGATCGGCGGGAATTTCACGCGCGCCCATGACGCGCCGCGCGGCAGATTTATACAGCGTCTCGATCAGGAACGTGGACTTGCCGCCCCCCGATACGCCGGTAACGGCCGTAAAGACGCCGAGAGGGATGGAGGCGGTGACATTCTTCAGATTGTTGCCGCGGGCACCGACGACCTTGATCTCCTTGCCCTTCTTGGCCTTGCGCCGTTCGTCTGGAACCGGAACGCCGAGTTCACCGGACAGATATTTGCCGGTCAGCGACTTCGGGTTCGCCATGATCTCTTGCGGCGTACCGTGGGCGATCACCTGGCCACCATGGATGCCGGCCGCCGGACCGATGTCGACGACATCGTCGGCGGTCAAGATCGCGTCCTCGTCATGCTCGACCACGATCACGGTATTGCCGATATCACGAAGGTGCTTCAGCGTATCGAGCAATCGAGCGTTGTCGCGCTGATGCAGGCCGATCGACGGCTCGTCGAGGACATACAAGACGCCGGTCAGGCCGGAACCGATCTGCGACGCCAGCCGGATGCGCTGGCTCTCGCCACCGGACAAGGTCCCGGAGTTTCGCGACAGGCTGAGATAGTCCAGGCCGACGTCATTGAGGAAGCGCAGGCGGTCGCGGATCTCCTTGAGGATGCGAACGGCAATCTCATTCTGCTTGGCGCTCAGCGACTGCGGCAGAACTTCGAACCAGTCGCGGGCGACGCGGATCGACATGTCGGTCACCTGGCCGATATGCAGCGCGTTGATCTTGACAGCAAGTGCCTCCGGCTTCAGGCGATAGCCGCCGCAAGACGGGCAGGGGGCCGCCGACATATAGCGCTCGATTTCCTCGCGCGCCCAGGCGGAATCCGTCTCCTTCCAGCGGCGCTCGAGATTGGTGATGATGCCCTCGAAATTCTTATGCGTGGTATAAGACCGCGCACCATCGGCATAGTGAAACTCGATCTTCTCGTCGGTGCCATTCAGGATGACGTCCTTGACCATATCGGACAGATCGTTCCACCGCGCACCGAGCTTGAAGCCGTAGTGTTTACCGAGGGCCTCCAGCGTCTGGTTGTAATAGGGCGATGTCGACTTCGCCCACGGCGCAATGGCGCCATCGCGTAGCGTGCGCTCAGGCTCGGGCACGATCAGATTGGCGTCGATCTTCTGCTGTGCGCCAAGACCGTCGCAGGTCGGGCAGGCGCCGGCTGGATTGTTGAAGGAAAAAAGCCGCGGCTCGATCTCGGGAATGGTGAAGCCCGACACCGGGCAGGCGAATTTTTCCGAGAAGAGGACTCGCTCGTGCGTTTCGTTGAGCGACTTGTTGGCAGACCCGCCGGCGGCGGTTTCTTCCAGCGGCAACGGCTTGTCGGCGAACTCCGCAACGGCCAAGCCGTCGGCAAGCTTTAGCGAGGTCTCGAAGCTGTCTGCGAGCCGCGATGCCATATCGGGGCGGACGACAATGCGGTCGACCACGATATCGATATCGTGCTTGTACTTCTTATCCAGGCCTGGGACGTCCGCGATCTCGTAGAACTGGCCATCGACCTTCACGCGCTGGAAGCCCTTCTTCATCAGGTCCGCCAGCTCTTTCTTGTACTCGCCCTTACGCCCGCGCACGAGCGGCGCGAGGATGTAGAGACGCGTGCCTTCCCCGAACTCCAGCACGCGGTCGACCATCTGGCTGACCGTCTGGCTCTCGATCGGTAGCCCGGTTGCAGGCGAATACGGTATGCCGACGCGCGCAAAGAGCAGACGCATGTAGTCGTAGATCTCGGTCACCGTACCGACCGTCGAGCGCGGATTGCGCGAGGTCGTCTTCTGCTCAATCGAAATCGCCGGCGACAGGCCGTCGATTTGATCGACGTCGGGCTTCTGCATCATTTCGAGGAACTGGCGCGCATAGGCCGACAGGCTTTCGACATAGCGCCTCTGGCCTTCCGCATAGATCGTATCGAAGGCAAGCGACGACTTTCCGGATCCCGAAAGGCCGGTCATGACGATCAGTTTGTTTCGCGGCAGATCGAGATCGATGCCCTTCAAATTGTGCTCGCGCGCGCCGCGGATGGAAATCGTCTTCAGTTCGCTCATCGTCTTCTGCTTCTGTGCTGGAACAAGCCCCTTATTTAGTGATGCCGGCTGGCGAGTCGAGGCTCAATGTCCGTCTGCTGCAAGGTTTTCGATTCGGTTGACAGGATCATAGGGATAAACTAGAACAAATAAAGAACAAAATTCTCTGTGGATGAACCGGCTATGGGCGCCCATCGCCGGCGCCCTATGGTTTAAGGTGCACCGATTGTTTCAAGCGCCGCCGGGCAGGGCGGCAGGTAAGGTGAAAGTATGGCTGGCAGCGTAAACAAGGTAATTCTGATCGGGAACGTGGGCGCTGACCCCGAAATCCGGCGGACCCAGGATGGCCGGCCGATCGCCAATCTTCGCATCGCGACGTCCGAGACCTGGCGCGACCGCAACTCTGGCGAACGCCGCGAGAAGACGGAATGGCATACTGTCGTGGTCTTCAACGAGGGCCTCTGCAAGGTCGTCGAGCAGTATGTGAAGAAGGGCGCCAAGCTCTACATCGAAGGTGCGCTGCAGACCCGCAAGTGGCAGGACCAGAATGGCCAGGACCGCTATTCGACGGAAGTCGTTTTGCAGGGCTTCGGCTCGACGCTGACGATGCTCGACGGTCGCGGCGAGGGCGGAGGCGCAAGCTCCGGCTTTGGCGGCGGTCGCAGCAGCAATGCCGGCGGTGGCGATTTCGGTGGCGGCGGTGGCTACGGCGACGATTACGGCGCGCCCTCGCAATCGTCCGGCCGCAGCAGCGGCGGTAGCGGCGGAAACTTCTCGCGCGACCTCGACGACGATATCCCGTTCTGATCGAAGCCGTCATCACGGCATCTCTGACGGCGCGCCGAGAGGTGCGCCGAACGCGTTTTGGCTCGAGGCTCGGCGCAGCCGGCTCTTTCTCACGGGCCCAAGACTTCAGCCGGACCGGGCCCATCTCGGCAGCGCCCGGTCACCATTCCATCGCGATACCTCAGTCGAATAGGCGGACGCGATGCATTTCAGTCGATCATTCTAGTCAAAGTGACGGCGCTTCACTCTCCGAAAGGATAGGCACGGCTGGGTTCTCAAATCTCCAGACCCGCGCGATATTCGTAGGATGACAGAAGCGAACTCCCAATTTCGGTCAATGACGGCCAGTGCTGCGAGAACGATGGTCGCGGACGACCTTCTTGAATTGGGGTTGGATCTCGACCGCCTGAGCGAAAACCACTTGCGGACGCTGTGGGGCGAATTCAAGTCTCTCCGCGCAGAGGAGCCGCACATCAGATCTGTCGCAATCCGGATTTTCGTCTGGTACGTGGTTGAGAGCAAACTGTTCAACTCCGCCGCGATGCGCAGGTCCGGCGCCATCGGCAGATCAATCGCCACGATGAGGGCATGGGCCGAAACCGATCCGGCACTGACCTCGGTCGTGCTTCGCGAAGCCGAGGCAGTAAAGTTATTCCTTTATCAAATATTCGAACGGGCCGATGCGCCTCGGCAAACGATCCTGGAAGCACAAAAGCGCCTACTCCAGGCCTAGCCCGCGGGCATTGTGACCAAGGTGGACTTCAGGCCGTCAACGACGAATTGCGTTGCCAGCGCGGCCAGGATGACGCCGAGAAGGCGCGTCAGAATTGCGCGCCCCGTAACACCCAGGAAACGATCGACTCTTTCAGCGACAAGCAAGGAGAAAAAGAGCAGTAGCAGGTTCGATGCAAGGACGATGATCAATTGCGCGCGCTCGATGGAGCTGTGCATTGACCCGGCAATCAGGATGGTCGCGGAAATCGCGCCGGGACCGGCGATTAGCGGAATCGCCAACGGAAAAACCGAAATATTATGGATATGATCGATGGTGATTGCGGCCGTGCTCGTCTTCTCCTTGCGGTCCTGCCGCTTCTCGAAAACCATTTCAAACGCAATCCAGAACAAGAGAAGGCCACCGGCGATGCGAAAGGCGCCGATCGAGATGCCGAGGACACCGAGCACACTCGCGCCGAACAGCGCGAAGATGGCAAGGATGACAAAGGCGATGATCGAGCCGCGCAGCGCCACCTGCTTTCGCTGGCTACGGCTCATACCGGTGGTTAGCCCGAGGAAGATTGGCGCAAGGCCAGGCGGATCGATGGTGACAAGCAGCGTCGTGAAGGCGTTGATCAGTTGGTCGGCGCTTGCCATTGTCCCTCCATGAGCCCATATAAACGCTCGGTTTTGGACGATTGTGATGCGGAGAAATCAATTTGGCAAATGGCGCTCTTCGAATGGCGTAAATAGTTGCCATTGAGGCCAAAATTGCCCTCATAAGACCGCAAAAGACTGTTCAAAACTCTCGCCAAAATTGGCGCAGGAACAGCCTTTCCGCTATAAATCTTCAAGTGATTCTAGAAGAGATCGTGATCCGTTTTGACTGAGCAAACACCCCCCGGCGGCGGGAAGCTCCCGCCAGGCATCGAGCCCATCTCCATCATGGAGGAAATGCAGCGGTCGTATCTCGATTACGCGATGAGCGTTATCGTCAGCCGCGCCTTGCCTGATGTGCGCGACGGCCTCAAGCCTGTGCACCGCCGCATCCTCTACGGCATGTCCGAGCTCGGCATCGACTGGAACAAGAAATACGTCAAGTGCGCCCGCGTGACCGGGGATGTGATGGGTAAATACCATCCGCATGGCAACTCGGCGATTTACGACGCGCTGGCGCGAATGGCCCAGGACTGGTCTCTTCGCCTGCCGTTGATCGACGGCCAGGGCAACTTCGGCTCCGTCGACGGCGATCCGCCAGCGGCAGAGCGTTACACCGAATGCCGTCTGGAGAAGGCCGCGCATTCGCTGCTCGACGATCTCGACAAGGAGACAGTCGATTTCCGCGACAACTATGACGGCACGCTGTCGGAGCCCGTCGTCGTTCCCGCGAAATTCCCGAACCTCTTGGTCAACGGGGCAGGCGGCATCGCCGTCGGTATGGCGACCAATATTCCGCCACACAATCTTGGCGAAGTCATCGACGGCTGTATCGCGCTGATCGACAATCCGGCCATCGAACTTCCGGATATCATGCAGATCATTCCTGGCCCGGATTTTCCGACAGGCGCCAAGATCCTTGGCCGCGCCGGCATTCGTTCGGCTTACGAGACCGGCCGCGGTTCGGTGATCATGCGCGGCGTTGCGACGATCGAGCCGATGCGCGGCGATCGCGAGCAGATCATCATCACCGAGATCCCGTATCAGGTGAACAAGTCGACGATGATCGAGAAGATGGCCGAACTGGTGCGCGACAAGCGCATCGAGGGTATCTCCGACCTTCGCGACGAGTCCGACCGCCAGGGCTACCGCGTTGTCGTCGAGCTGAAACGCGACGCAAATGCCGACGTGATCCTGAACCAGCTTTACCGCTATACCCCGCTGCAGACATCCTTCGGCTGCAACATGGTGGCGCTAAACGGCGGCAAGCCGGAACAGTTGCAGCTGCTCGACATGCTGCGCGCCTTCGTTTTCTTCCGCGAGGAAGTCGTTAGCCGGAGAACGAAATTTCTCTTGCGCAAAGCGCGCGAGCGGGCGCACGTATTGGTCGGTCTCGCAATTGCCGTCGCCAATATCGATGAAATCATCCGCACGATCAGGCAGGCGCCGGATCCGCAGACCGCACGCGAAGAACTGATGACCCGCCGTTGGCCGGCATCCGACGTCGAGAGCCTGATCCGACTGATCGATGATCCGCGTCACCGTATCAACGAGGATATGACGTACAACCTCTCGGAAGAGCAGGCGCGTGCCATCCTCGAATTGCGCCTGGCGCGTCTGACAGCTCTTGGCCGCGACGAAATTGGAGACGAACTCAATAAGATAGGCGAAGAAATTAAGGATTATCTTGAGATCCTATCGTCGCGCGTCCGGATCCAGACAATCGTCAAGGAAGAGCTTGCTGCGGTTCGCGACGAATTCGGCACGCCGCGCCGCACGGAAATCATGGACGGCGGGCTTGAGATGGACGATGAGGATCTCATTGCCCGCGAAGACATGGTCGTGACCGTCTCGCATCTCGGCTATATCAAGCGCGTGCCGCTGACGACCTATCGCGCGCAGCGCCGTGGCGGCAAGGGTCGCTCCGGTATGACGACGCGAGACGAGGATTTCGTTAGCCAGCTATTCGTTCTCAACACACATACGCCGGTTCTGTTCTTCTCATCGCGCGGTATCGTCTACAAGGAGAAGGTCTATCGCCTGCCAATCGGCACGCCGACGGCGCGTGGCAAGGCGCTGATCAACATGCTGCCGCTGGAGCCCGGCGAACGCATCACCACCATTCTGCCGCTGCCCGAGGACGAGGAAAGCTGGGACAAGCTCGACGTGATGTTCTCGACAACGCGCGGCACCGTTCGCCGTAACAAGCTTTCGGACTTCGTCCAGGTCAACCGTAACGGCAAGATCGCGATGAAGCTGGAGGAAGAGGGCGACGAAATCCTCTCCGTCGAGACGTGCACCGAACATGACGACGTGCTTCTGACTACCGCGCTGGGCCAATGCATACGCTTCCCCGTCGATGACGTCCGCGTCTTTGCCGGCCGCAACTCCATCGGTGTCCGCGGCATCAACCTCGGTGATGGCGATCGCATCATCTCGATGACAATTGTCGGCCACGTGGATGCCGAGCCCTGGGAGCGCGCGGCCTATCTCAAGCGTGCTGCAAGCGAGCGACGCTTGACGACAGGTGACGCTGAGGAAATCTCGCTCGTCGGCGAGGAGGTCACCGAAGAGGGGCAACTGAGCGACGAGCGCTACGAAGAACTGAAGGCGCGCGAGCAATACGTGCTCACGGTTTCCGAAAAGGGCTTCGGCAAGCGCTCCTCTTCTTACGACTTCCGGATTTCTGGCCGCGGTGGCAAGGGTATTCGGGCTACCGATACGTCGAAGACCGCGGAGATCGGCGAGCTGGTAGCGGCCTTCCCGGTTAACGAGGGCGACCAGATTATGCTGGTTTCCGATGGCGGGCAGCTCATCCGCGTCCCCGTGGGCGGCATCCGCATCGCCAGCCGCGCGACGAAGGGCGTGACTATCTTCTCGACGGCTAAGGACGAAAAGGTGGTATCCGTCGAGCGCATCAGCGAGCCCGAGGAAGAAGAGGCAGAAGACGTTACCGAGAATGGCGACGACATTGGGCCCGCCGCCGAGAGCGCGCCTGACGCGGACGCTTGACGTAGTGAAATGGCGACTTTGAAAACCGGGCAAGCTGCCCGGTTTTCTTTTGCGCGACGGCAGGGAAATCGATGACGTCATGATGGTTCGGCGTCTAGCGGACCAAGAGCGTCTCTCGTCGGCACCACACGCGAGATCACCATTGCCGTCCCAAGCATGCAAAAGGCCGAATGACAGAGTCATCCGGCCTTGAAATCGGGGCGTTCCTAGGTCAGCGTCAGCGCTAGAACCAACTCTGCTTTCCATCGACCTTCTTCAACTCTTCGCTTTCATGGCGAAGAGCGGCGATGGTGGAGGCCACGGACACGACAAACATGATGCTGATTAGGGCAGTAAGCACAGTCAATATCGTGAACATGAGCAATCCTCCTGGGCTTTGCGTTCACGTTCCTTAGTACTGGCTCGTTATCGCCGCGCGTGCCGACGCATAGGGGCCATATACCTTGGACGCATCCACTTTGTGATCGTAGAGCGCGATAGTCGCTGCAAGCATACCGGTCATCATTACCATCCAGACGGCATTAATCATGGTAATCTTATTGGGCATTTTTTCTTCCTTGTGCAGCGTATCGCGTTACGCTTCGGTTGAGTGAACGCATGCGTGCGAAAATGGTTCCAGGGGTATTGGCCGGTCATTTACCAAGGCCGATCTGAAGCGACTTTGAATGCGTCGTTCATCTGGCGTTCAGAATTCTTAATCGGTTTAAACGCCACATTTCCGGTCGCACGCACGATTGCGTAATGTTCCCGCACGCTTGGCCGAACCCAACCTGCATCCATCTTATCTTGCACGTAGCCGTAGAAAAATTCGGCAAGCAGCGAGACGATGACAGCGAGTGCAACAATGATGATCAGCATGAGCGCTTCCGGGGAGGGGCCGATGCCGGAATGACATCGGCTGTTGACGCTCTCTGTTATAGAGATCTCGCCTGAAGCCGGCTTGAATGCCGCATTCATCCACCGTTCAGCGACGGGCAAACGACTTGCGGGCGACCTTTATCCGTGACAAAAGGCGTCGAAACAAACGGCTAGGCCAATGACGACAGCTTTCTATCCGGGGTCGTTCGACCCACTGACCAACGGACATCTGGATGTGCTCATCCAGTCGCTGAATGTTGCGTCCGAGGTTATTGTCGCGATCGGCATCCATCCCGGCAAGACGCCGCTCTTTTCCTTCAATGAGCGGGCGGATCTCATTCGCCAGTCTCTGGCGGATGCGCTGCCTGAGAAGGCCAGGAATATCTCGGTCGTTTCCTTCGACAATCTCGTGGTCGATGCGGCGCGCACTCATGGCTCTGCGCTCCTGATCCGCGGCCTGCGTGACGGTACCGATCTCGACTACGAAATGCAGATGGCCGGCATGAACCGCCAGATGGCGCCTGACATTCAAACCATCTTTCTACCGGCCGGAACAGCCTCGCGGCCCATAACCGCCACATTGGTCCGGCAAATCGCTGCCATGGGAGGCGATGTCAGCGCCTTTGTACCGGCTGCCGTCTTGAAAGCCCTTCAATCCAAGCGCAAATCCTAGGCGACATTTTCGCCGCAACGGAGCCAACATGAAACTCTTCTATCTCGCATTTGCAGGCGTGCTTTACCTTGCTTCGTTCGCCGGCGACGCGTTCGCGCAGTCCAGTGACACGCTGACGATCCAGCTGAAGGACGGCCCGGTCGTAGTCCAGCTTATGCCCGACGTTGCGCCGAAGCACGTCGCGCAGATCGAAGCGCTTGCCAAGAAGGGCGCATATGACAACGTGGCCTTCCATCGCGTCATCGAAGGCTTCATGGCGCAGACTGGCGACGTGAAGTTCGGCAACATGGAAAAGGGCTTTGATGCAAGCCTTGCCGGCACCGGCGGCTCCGACCTGCCCGATCTGCCTGCAGAGTTTTCGAAGACGCCTTTCGTTCGCGGCACGGTCGGCATGGCCCGCTCGCAGGATCCGAACTCGGCCAACTCGCAGTTTTTCATCATGTTCGCTGATGGATCCTTCCTCAACGGCCAGTATACCGTCGTCGGCAAGGTCGTTTCCGGCATGGAGAACGTCGACAAGATCAAGCGCGGCGAAGGCCAGAACGGCGAAGTCAGCAATCCCGACCGGATGATCAAAGTCACCGTCGGCAAGAAGTAAGTTTCAAGACAAGTAGGAGAAGAAGAATGGCCGAGATCAAAGATCCCGAAAACACCATCATCCTGGAAACCACCAAGGGCAAGGTTGTCATCCAGTTGCTGCCGGAAGTGGCGCCGGGGCACGTCGCCCGCATCAAGGAACTCGCTCGCGAGAAGGCCTATGACGGCGTTGTCTTCCATCGCGTCATCAACGATTTCATGGCGCAGACCGGCGACGTGAAGTTCGGCAAGAAGGGCAGCGAAAGCTTCAACCCGGGTCGCGCCGGCATGGGTGGCTCCGAGAAGCCGGACCTGAAGGCTGAGTTCTCTGCCGTCAGCCACATCAGGGGTACTTGCTCGATGGCTCGCTCGCAGAACCCGAACTCGGCCAACTCGCAGTTCTTCATCTGCTTCACCGACGCTCCCTGGCTGAACAAGCAGTACTCCGTCTGGGGTCAGGTCATCGAAGGCATGGACAACGTCGACAAGATCAAGAAGGGCGAGCCGGTCGTCGATCCGGACTCGATCGTCTCGATGCGGGTTGCCGCTGACGTCTGATTGTGATTTCTGCTGAAACCCGCCCTTGCGCGAAAGCGTGGGGCGGGTTTCGCTTTGCCTGGATTTTGAGTGATGCGCGTAGACCTCTTTGATTTCGACCTGCCGGATGAACGGATCGCCCTGCGGCCAGCCGAGCCGCGCGACAGCGCGCGTCTGCTCGTCGTCGACCCTGGCAGGGAGGTGCAGCTGTCGGACCATCGGGTAAGCGAACTGCCCAGCTTTCTGAGAGCAGGGGACGCGCTTGTTTTCAACGACACCAAGGTGATCCCGGCACAACTTGAGGGCATCCGTCATCGCGAAGGTGCTGGCGGTCAGCAGGTTTCGGCGACACTCCACATGCGCATCGGCGCCAGCCGCTGGAAGGCCTTCGCAAAGCCCGGCAAACGCATCAAGATCGGCGACCGTATCTCGTTCGGCCACGATGGTAGCAGCTGCCTTCTTGGCAAGCTCGAATGCACTGTCGAAGAGAAGGGCGAGGGCGGCGAAGTCACGCTTGCCTTCGACCTTTCCGGACCGATGCTCGACGAGGCCATCCATTCCGTCGGCCATATTCCGCTGCCGCCCTATATCGCCGCCAAGCGGGCCGAGGACGAGCGCGACCGCGCCGACTACCAGACAATTTATGCCCGCGAGGAGGGTGCCGTCGCGGCTCCTACGGCCGGGCTTCACTTCACGCCAGATCTTTTCGAAGCCATCGACAAGGCAGGCGTCGAGCGACATTTCGTGACGCTGCATGTCGGCGCCGGCACCTTCCTGCCTGTGAAGACCGACGACACCGACGATCACAAGATGCATCTTGAGAGCGGCTATGTCAGCGCCGAGACGGCTGCGAGCCTCAATGCCGTGAAGGCAAGGGGCGGGCGCATCATCTGCGTCGGCACGACGTCGCTCCGATTGATCGAAAGTGCCGCGCAGGAGAACGGAGAAATCCGGGCTTGGTCAGGCGCCACCGGCATCTTCATCACGCCCGGCTACCGCTTCAAGGCGGTTGACATGCTGATGACAAACTTCCATTTGCCTCGCTCCACGCTGTTCATGCTCGTTTCGGCCTTTGCCGGCTTCGAGACGATGCACGCAGCTTACAGCCACGCGATTTCGACGGGCTACCGCTTCTATTCCTATGGCGATTCCAGCCTCCTTTTCCGGAAAACCTAAATGACCGAGAACTTCCAGTTCACCCTCAAGACGACCGACGCTGGTGCCCGCCTGGGCGAGGTCTCTATGCCGCGCGGCACGATCCGCACGCCTGCTTTCATGCCTGTCGGCACCGTCGGCACCGTCAAGGCGATGTATCTTGACCAGGTTCGCGATACCGGTGCCGACATCATTCTCGGCAATACCTACCATCTCATGCTGCGCCCGACGGCCGAACGCGTTGCCCGCCTCGGCGGTCTTCACAAGCTGATCCGCTGGGACGGGCCGATCCTGACCGACAGCGGCGGGTTCCAGGTCATGTCGCTCTCCGGCCTTCGCAAGCTCGATGAGCAGGGAGTAACCTTCAAGTCGCATGTCGACGGCAGCCTGCACCACATGTCGCCGGAGCGTTCGATCGAGATCCAGGGATTGCTGGATTCCGACATTCAGATGCAGCTCGACGAGTGCGTGGCACTTCCTGCGGAACCGCGCGAAATCGAGCGCGCCATGGAGCTGTCGCTACGCTGGGCCGAACGATGCAAGATCGCCTTCGGCAACCAACCGGGGAAGGCGATGTTCGGCATCGTGCAGGGTGGGGATGTGCCGGCACTTCGAGTCCGCTCGGCCGCGGCCCTGACCGATCTCGATCTCAAGGGCTATGCGGTCGGCGGTCTCGCTGTCGGCGAGCCTCAGGACGTCATGCTGAAGATGCTCGAGGAAACGCTGCCGGTGCTGCCGACGGAAAAGCCGCGCTACCTCATGGGCGTCGGCACGCCTGACGACATCCTGAAGTCCGTCGCTCGCGGCATCGATATGTTCGACTGCGTCATGCCGACCCGTTCCGGCCGGCACGGGCTTGCCTTTACGCGCCGCGGCAAGGTCAACATCCGCAACGCCCGCCACGCCGAGGATATGCGTCCGCTCGATGACCAGTCGAATTGCCCGGCTTCGCGTGACTACTCGCGCGCCTACCTGCATCACCTCGTACGCGCCAATGAGGCGCTCGGCGGCATGCTGCTCTCCTGGCACAATCTTGCTTACTACCAGGAACTGATGCAGGGCATCCGCAAGGCGATCGCTGAAGGCCGGTTTGCCGACTTTATGGCAGAGACCCAGGAAGAATGGGCGAGGGGCGACCTGGAGCCGGTATAAGACGGGAAGGGCACTGCACTCCGTCCGGTAGAAGCCCGCCTGCCCGCCACTCAGATGCCCTTGCTTTCGGTGTTCGGCACGATCTGGACGCCATTGATCTTGTAGTTTCCGTCGGGTTGGCGGGCCACCTGATAAATCGCGGTCCAGTCCTTGCCGTCGCGTCCTGATATCAGTACCTCGTGATAGATCATCGCGCCGTTGTCGATCGATCGGCTGCGGCCGAAGGCATAGTTGCCGGGATGATAAACCGGCTCATAGCTCTTCTTGACCATCGCGAAGAAAACATTCTTGTCGGGATAGATCGCCTTGATACCGGGCGCAGCATAGGAATAGGCCGTATCAACATCGTCGTTCAAGAATGCCTTGATCTGCGCCTCGATCATCGTACGCGTCGTGTCGATCGGATCCTCGGCCCGAGTGGTACCAAGAAAAACGAAAGACGCGGCAAACAGAATGAAAATTGCAAGAATGGCGCGCATGGCAACGGCTCCGGCTGTGTCAGCGTATTCTAAAGCAGTCTACGGACAAGGGAAGGGGCAGGAAGGCATGGCGCTTTCGCTTTGGTGGCGGGGTCGCGACGCCTCGCGACCCCGCCTGCGTCTACAGCCTAGCCGAGGGCCTTGAAGAGCAGTGCGCCCGCACCTGTCGAAAACAGGAAGGTCATCACCTTGAAAAGTTCGTCAAGCATCGCGGTGCTGTGCACCGTCGGAAAAATAATGGGCAGCGTAGCAATCGCGAAGGCGGCAAGGCCGCAGAATACCGTAAGAATAATGGCAGTTGCTTTGAGGAGATTCATAGGATTCCTCTTGTCTGTTAAGATCGAGAGAAAACCCGCTATCCAAGCAAGGAACTTCCCCCGATCGAGTGGATCGAGAACGAAGTTCCTCGCCATTCTCCATCGACTGCCCACTCACGCGGGCAAGGATGGCTGAGGGAACCAAAGAAACGGGTAGAAACGGATAGCTGGCGATGGAGAAAGCCGAGTCATCCACCTGATTAATATCAGGCACTCCCCATATACCTCATTGCTAATATTTATACAAGCGCGATGCATCCGGGCTGTTGCGCTCAACGACTATACATGCCGCCCGGCGGCGGCGCCGTTATCGGAGTGTCGCGATCATGGCAAAAATCCCGAACCAGTTCGCGAGTGATCGTCATGCCGTAGCGGCGGAGCAAAGGTGCAATTTCTGTCTGCTGATCGTTTCTCATGCATCCGCGCGATCAACGCCGCCATTCGCATATTCAACTGTAGGACAAACTAGGGGAGCTCCATCCACCACGAAATCATGGCCATTATCGTGTTCTCGTCGGGTTTGAAGATGGAACCGCTTCGTGTGAGTTCATGCTGAACCGCGACTTTTGTGGCTCATCAAGCTAGCCGGCATGTCTGATCTGCGCGAGCAGTTTCTTTCGGAAGACTTCGGCCG